>CAXRGH010000153.1:0-17223 GCA_964230195.1 Alteromonadaceae bacterium | reverse complement strand
TCATAGTGCCTTGTTACGATCCATTGTTATTACTCATATTTGACAGCCGTTCATTGCAAACTGCTGTCGTTTGATATTCGAAAGAAGAGAGTTTTCATGTTTTCAGTAGATGAGATGCTTACTCAGCATTACCCAAAGCTTGAAGAAAAGCCACGTACCTATCGGTTCATGAGCAATATTTTAAGAAAATTATTGAATGAAAAAGAATTCATCGAGTTTCACGAGTTATACCCGCATCTAGAGGGTATCGATTTTGTTGAACAAGTTTTGGAATATTTCGATTTCTCATATTCTGTGAGAGACAGAGAGAGAGCCAATATACCCAGCGAGGGACGAGTGGTTATTATTGCAAATCACCCCCTTGGTTCACTCGATGGTTTAGCATTACTTAAAATGGTCAGCGAAGTACGACCTGACGTCAAAGTGGTGGCTAATGAGATGCTACTGGCACTTAAACCTTTGCACCCCATGTTACTGCCCGTCAATAACATGCAAGGCGGAACCCGAAAACACAACTTGAAAAAGATTAATCAATATTTAAAAGACGAAGGTGCAGTTATCATCTTTCCATCGGGGGAGGTCTCACGAATTTCCGCAACTGGCGTCAAGGATACGCGATGGCGAAAAGGTTTCTTGAGAATGGCTAAAGAAGCGGAGTCACCGATCTTACCGATCTTTATGAACGGTGCAAACTCGCCTTTGTTTTACGGATTATCTTTATTATTTAAACCGCTTGGCACAGTATTACTCGTCAAAGAAATGTTCAAACAGCGTAGTAAAAATCTCCCCATTCGTATAGGTGAATGCATTCCTTACTCGGCGTTTAGTCAGATGTCCATATCAGCAGACCAGCAAATTAGGTTATTCAAGAAACATCTATACACGCTGAAATCGGGGAAAAAACCGATTTTTAAAACTCAAAAGCCAATCGCTGCACCTGAAAACAGGCAAGCACTTCAAAAGGCGATTGAATCAGATTGTATCGCGTTAGGCGCAACCTCAGATAACAAACAGATTTATCAATACAACCACGTTGGTAGTTCCCCCATTATGCGCGAAATTGGACGGCTGAGAGAGATTGCTTTTCGCGCTGTAGGTGAGGGGACTGATAAACGCAGAGATACAGACAAACATGACAAAGCGTATTTTCATCTTATTCTGTGGGACAACGAAGCCATGGAAATTGTTGGAGCTTATCGTTTAGGGTGTGCGCAAACACTGACACAAAACAGTGATGGCAACCAATTATACAGCGCGAGTTTATTTGAATATCAACCGGACATGGTCAGATATTTTGAGCAGGGGTTAGAGCTTGGACGTAGCTTTGTTCAACCTAAATACTGGGGGAAGCGCGCACTTGATTATTTATGGATGGGGATTGGCGCGTTCATTGAACAGAACCAACAATATCGTTATTTATTCGGGCCAGTCAGTTTGAGTGATGCCTATCCTGAGGCTGCAAAACAACTCATTGTGAATTTCTATCAAACCTATTTTCCACCAAGAGAACACTTGGCAGTACCAAAACATCAATTGGATTTTAATCTAAATCTATCAACGGTATTTTCAGGTGATAATTTCAGTGAAGAATTTACAATATTAAAGCAATTACTGTCAGATATGGGGTATTCAGTACCAACCCTGTTCAAACAATATTCCGAATTGTGTGAGGATGGAGGGGTCAGATACTTGTCGTTTAGTGTTGATCCAGATTTTAACTATTGTATTGATGGGCTTGTGTTTGTTGATTTAGCAAAAATGAAAGATAAAAAGCATGCCCGCTATATGCCAAGCTATCAACGCGCATTATCCTAGATTGAATTTAAAGCAAAACCGAAATCACTGGATTGGAGATGTAATCAGGGGAGTGACGGTGATTTCTAACAGGTTAAATGGAATTGCTATACAACAAAAATGCGGCTGAATGCCGCATTCTTGTTTGCTACATCTGAACGTGTGTTTACCGATTGCATCGTCGATTTTTCACTTCTGACGAAATAAGGTCGTTTATTTTAATGCTTTTGCAATTAAACGCACTACTTTAGGATTTCCTGCAACGACTTCGCCAGTTTTTAAGCTATCGCCGTCTGCTTTGTAATCAACGACCAGGCCTCCTGCTTCTTGAACAAGTAACATGCCTGCCGCGATATCCCATGGTTTTAAACCACTCTCCCAATAACCATCAAATTTACCTGCCGCAACATAAGCCAAATCAAGCGCAGCAGAGCCTGTACGGCGAATATCACCCGCCTGACTGAAGATATCGCTAAATGAGGGAAGGTAATCAGCAAAAGTTTCTTTTTGCTTGAAAGGAAACGCGGTTGCGAGAATAGAGGCGCTAAGTTCCTTTGCAGAACCTACTCGAATTCGATAACCGTTGAGCTGAGCGCCATTCCCTTTAGTTGCGGTGAATAAGTCACCACGGATGGGATCAAAAACGACGGCTTGCTCACATTTGCCTTTGACAAACAACGCAATAGAGACTGAAAAATGTGGAATTCCTTTAATAAAATTAGTGGTTCCATCCAACGGATCAATGACCCATTTGTAGTTCTCATCACCTTCCAAAACACCTGACTCCTCGCAAACAAAGCTGTGATCAGGATAAGACTGTTTAATCTTTGCAATGATTGCTGCCTCAGCTTCCTTGTCAATCTTTGTGACAAAATCGTTAGCGCCTTTCGCTTCTGTTTTTAAATCGTCCTGAGACTCAAAGCCGCGAGCAATAATAGTACCAGCAGAACGCGCTGCACGTACTGCAATATTCAGCATAGGATGCATAATAAACCACCAATTGTTAAAAGAACAAAAAACACACAATGTGCAAAACGGCGCGATATTAGCAGATTGATGCACGCTTGCCAAATGAATATCGCTTGAATATCCGCGCTCTCAAAAGCGTTGAGAGTATGTTACTATTTTATCGAGTCATTTTTTGTGTTTGCCATTTATTAAGAGATTGAATTCGTATGTTAAGTAATATCCGTATTGTTTTAGTTAACACGTCACATACAGGAAATATTGGTTCAGCAGCCCGTGCTATGAAAACAATGGGTTTGAGTGAATTGTACCTCGTTGATCCAGTTTCTCCGCCGGATAGTCATTCGAGTGCATTAGCGGCCGGAGCCACTGAGGTCTTGGGAAATTTAAAGATTGTTGATAATTTAGAACAAGCGATCGAAGGCTGCGGCTTGGTGGTTGGCACAAGTGCACGTTCACGGACATTACCGTGGCCAATGTTAGAGCCGAGAGAGTGCGGTACTAAACTGGTTGATGAAAGCGTTAATTATCCGGTGGCGCTTGTCTTTGGGCGCGAAAATAATGGTTTATCGAATGACGAATTGCAGCTGTGTCATTTTCATGTTTGCATCCCTGCAAATCCAGAATATAGCTCGTTAAATTTAGCTGCAGCGGTACAGACCCTGTGTTACGAAATTCGAATGGGCTATTTGGAAAAAGATGCAAGACCGCCTGTAGAACAGGACTATCCGTTGACTGATGATCTTGAACGTTTTTATACGCATTTAGAACAAACGCTTCTTAAAACAGGCTTTATAATTGAAAAACACCCAGGTATGGTGAGCAGCAAATTAAGACGATTATTCAATCGCGCGCGCCCTGAAGCTCAAGAGTTGAATATTCTGCGAGGAATATTGGCTTCAGTTGAAAAGAGTATTAAGACCGAATCATAAGTCGCTTATGTTAAAACGAATCAAAGAAGATATCGCCAGTGTTTACCACCGTGATCCAGCAGCACGAAATGCGTGGGAAATAATAACCAACTATCCTGGTTTGCATGCCATCTGGGCACACCGTATGGCAAATAAATTATGGAAACGCAACCTGAAGTGGTTAGCGAGAACTATTTCAACGGTTATGCGTTGGTTTACCGGGGTGGAAATACACCCAGGTGCAACTATTGGGCGTCGCTTCTTCATTGATCATGGTATGGGCGTTGTGATTGGTGGTACTGCTGAAATTGGCGATGACGTCACCTTGTATCAAGGCGTAACTCTTGGCGGTACCTCATGGAATGCTGGTAAGCGTCATCCAACACTTGGCAACAACGTTGTTGTTGGTGCTGGAGCTCAAGTGCTTGGTCCAATATTAGTTGGTGAAGGCAGTAAAATTGGTTCAAACTCTGTTGTTGTCAAAGAAGTGCCAGCGAATTCTACGGTTGTTGGTATTCCAGGACGCATTGTCGTTTCAAAATCTCAGGAGCAGATAGATCCTCAGCGTCAAAAAATTGCAAAAAAATACGGTTTTGATGCGTACGCGGTTTCAGATGACAACCCAGATCCTGTTGCGATTGCTATTGGGAAAATGCTTGACCACTTCCATCTTGTGGATGTTAAGGTTGATGAAATGTGTAAAGAAATCAATCGCTTGGGTGGTAAGGTTTGCGCCGCTGAAATTCCATCCATCGATATTGAAGATTTCCCTGAATTGGAAAGTTCTGAGAATTCGGATATTGAAACATTTGATCCTAAAATCTAGTCCTTTGTTTTCGTTGTTCTATACTTGACTAAAATAGTCGGGTATGTGAAAATCCCCGCCTCAATTGAGAAGAGGGCAGTTCATGAAGCTTACATCAAAGGGTCGTTACGCGGTTACCGCAATCTTAGACCTCGCCATGCATGGCCGTGAGGGTCCTGTATGTTTGGCTGAAATTTCAGACCGTCAAGGCATCTCCCTTTCTTATCTAGAGCAACTGTTCGCGCGCTTAAGAAAAGACCAGCTGGTGATCAGCGTCCGTGGTCCTAAAGGTGGCTACAAACTCGGCTGCGAAGCATCAGATATTACTGTGGGTGATGTGATTAATGCGGTCAACGAGTCAATTGACGCAACCAAATGCTCTGGCCAAGGTAATTGTAACGGCGGTGAGCGTTGTTTAACCCACAATTTGTGGGAAGACCTCAGCGAACGAATCGCGGCTTTTCTTAACAGTATCACACTCCAGCACCTTCTCGATAAATATGAAGGTGAAAACGGTGGCTCGAATTCAACAAATAAGCCTTCCGTGGATATCGCAGACCAAATCGAAGTAAGTATTCAGTTTTAATCGGAGAATCAAATGAAGTTACCCATTTACATGGATTATTCATCAACCACACCAGTAGACCCTAGAGTTGCAGAGAAGATGATGGAGTGTCTTACCCTTGATGGTAATTTTGGTAATCCAGCATCACGTTCACACCGGTTTGGTTGGCAAGCTGAAGAAGCGGTCGATGTAGCGCGAAATCAAGTGGCAGAGTTAGTCAATGCAGATCCACGTGAGATCGTTTTCACGTCTGGTGCGACGGAATCGAATAACCTCGCAATCAAAGGTGCTGCAACGTTTTATCAGAAAAAAGGTAAGCATCTAATCACTGTGAAAACTGAACACAAAGCAGTACTCGATGCATTCCGCCAGCTAGAACGTGAAGGGTTTGAGGTCACCTACTTAGATCCAAAAGCCAACGGTCTTGTGTGCTTGAAAACCCTTGAAGAGGCCATGCGCGACGATACTGTCTTAGTATCTGTCATGCACGTCAATAACGAAATTGGTGTGATCCAGGATATTGAAGCGATTGGTGAAATGTGCAGAAGTCGAAAAATTATTTTCCACGTGGACGCGGCACAAAGCGCTGGCAAAGTCTCTATAGATTTAGCAGTGTTAAAAGTTGATCTGATGTCATTTTCTGCACACAAAATATACGGTCCCAAAGGCATTGGTGCACTGTACGTTCGTCGTAAGCCGCGTATCCGTTTGGAAGCTCAGATTCATGGTGGTGGCCATGAGCGAGGTATGCGTTCAGGTACCTTACCAACGCATCAAATTGTTGGTATGGGAGAGGCATTTAGAATTGCAAAACAAGAACTAGCTGTTGATCAGGAAAAAGCAATCGCACTTCGCGACCGTCTTTGGAATGGCATTAAAAATATTGAAGCAGTGTATTTGAACGGTGATGCAGAGCAACGTGTGCCTCACAACCTCAATGTGAGTTTTGCCTATGTTGAGGGCGAATCTTTGATTATGGCGCTTAAGGATATGGCTGTATCTTCAGGGTCTGCATGTACCTCAGCAAGTTTAGAACCTTCTTACGTCCTACGTGCGTTGGGGCTATCAGACGAACTAGCACACAGCTCGATTCGTTTTAGTGTTGGACGCTTCTCAACAGAGGAAGAAATTGACCACGTGATCAATACAGTACAAAACGCAATTGATAAGTTGCGTGAAATGTCACCGCTTTGGGACATGTACAAAGAGGGTATTGACCTGAATACAGTTGAGTGGGCGCACCACTAAGTTTCAAATTTAGGGTAAAATACCCGTTATTTAGAATTATGAGAGGCTATTATGGCATACAGCAACAAAGTTATTGATCATTATGAAAATCCACGAAACGTGGGTTCATTTGATAAAAACGATCCTACTGTCGCAACGGGCATGGTTGGTGCTCCAGCATGTGGTGACGTGATGAAGCTTCAATTGAAAGTTGGTGACAACGGTGTGATTGAAGATGCGAAGTTTAAAACTTACGGCTGTGGCTCTGCTATTGCATCAAGTTCCTTGGTAACTGAGTGGGTGAAAGGTAAAACCTTAAACGAAGCTGTGGCGATCAAAAATACTGATATTGCTGATGAGCTTGAACTACCGCCAGTAAAAATTCACTGCTCAATCTTGGCCGAAGACGCTATTAAGGCAGCAGTAGAAGATTATCAAAGTAAACAAAAATAGGAGTTATCCAGTGGCAATTACAGTAACTCCCGCAGCAGCCCAGCGAGCACTCACGTTTCTTCAAAACCGTGGTAGTGGCGTTGGTTTGCGCTTAGGGGTAAAAACAACCGGTTGCTCTGGATTAGCTTACGTTCTTGAGTTTGTTGATGATATCAACGAAGAAGACGAACTGTTTGTTGACAATGGAGTGACCATTGTTATTGACGCAAAAAGTCTCGTGTATCTAGACGGTACTGAATTAGACTTTTCAAAAGAAGGTCTAAATGAAGGCTTCAAGTTCAACAATCCTAACGTTAATGGCGAGTGCGGCTGCGGCGAAAGCTTTAACGTTTAGAATGCTCGTTGGAGAACATGAGTGAATTACTTTGAACTGTTCAATTTAGCTGAATCGTATTCAGTTGATAAAACACAGCTGAATGAACACTATCAGACACTTCAACGATTAACGCACCCTGACGGTTTTGCTTCATCTTCAGAAGCTGAAAAGGCCATTGCACTGCAAAAAAATGCGATGGTCAACGACGCTTATCATGTTTTAAAATCTCCCTTGGCTAGAGCCGAGTACTTGCTTGAACTTCGCGGCTTCTCAATAAATCACGAATCGCAAACGCTCCAAGACCGTAGCTTCTTAATGAAACAAATGGAGCTCCGAGAAATGCTAGACGACGCGGCGCAGTGCTCTGATCCTTTCGCTGCAATTGAGTCAATATCACAAGAAATTGACGACACCCAACGTGATTTGTTTTCTCAATTGGAGAGTCAATTGGAGGGAGAAATGTGGGAGTCGTCTGCAGACTCTATCAGAAAACTCAAATTTCTTGTAAAGCTCTCAGCAGAAGTTGAACTTCTGGAAGAACGTCTAGATGACCTTTAAGTGAGAATTTATGGCATTATTGCAAATATCTGAACCCGGACAAACCCAAGCACCGCATCAACGCAAGCTTGCAGTAGGCATTGATCTAGGGACTACTAACTCTCTCGTTGCTTCTGTCCGGAGTGGCGAAGCAACAACATTACCAGATGAATCTGGTAAACATCTTCTCCCTTCTATCGTTCATTATTCATCTGATGCGAAGCTTGTCGGCGAACTTGCAAAAGAACACTTGTTGAAGCAGCCCGAGAACACGATTGTTTCGGCAAAACGCTTTATCGGACGAAGTCTGTCTGATATCACAGCTCGTTACCCTCAACTTCCCTATCACTTTTCTGGTACTGAGAGTAACCCACAGATTGAAACCGCTGGTGGTATCAAAAACGCCATTCAGATATCGAGTGATATTTTAACTCACTTGAAACAACGCGCTGAAGAAACGCTAGGTGACGAACTTCAAGGTGCTGTTATCACGGTTCCTGCCTATTTTGATGATGCGCAGCGACAAGGCACCAAAGACGCAGCGCAGTTTGCCGGGCTCAATGTATTACGTTTATTGAATGAACCTACTGCTGCTGCTATTGCCTACGGACTGGATACAGGGCAAGAGGGTAATATAGTCGTTTATGATTTAGGTGGAGGTACGTTTGATGTCTCTGTGTTGCGCCTCAGTAAAGGTGTTTTTGAAGTATTAGCAACCGGAGGAGATTCTGCTTTAGGTGGTGATGACTTTGACCAACTCATTGTAGAGTATTGTATCGAATCAATGTCCCTGAGTGATCAACTTGATAATCGTTTGTTTGCCGAATTACGTTTACAGGCAAAAGCAGCGAAAGAGCGTTTAACCAATGAGGACACCGCGACCATTACAATTTCTAATGCCAATGGTGACAACTTCTCTTGTGATATTACTCGACAACAATTTGATACGCTGTGTTTACCGTTAATTAAAAAGACCCTGAGAGCCACAAAGCGAGCACTTAAAGATGCTGACATCTCAAATAAAGATGTGATTGAAGTTGTCATGGTGGGTGGTTCAACGCGTGTGCCTAGCGTTCGAAATCAAGTCCAAGCGTTTTTTGGTAAGGTTCCGCGTACTGATATCGACCCAGACAAAGTGGTTGCTATTGGTGCCTCTATACAAGCAGATATTCTAGTAGGTAACAAACCGGATGGTGAAATGTTGCTTCTTGACGTATTGCCATTATCGCTTGGATTAGAAACAATGGGTGAACTCGTTGAAAAAATCATCCCCCGCAATACCACTATTCCAGTGGCAAGAGCGCAAGAATTTACGACTTTCAAAGATGGTCAAACAGCGATGTCACTTCATGTTGTGCAAGGGGAGCGTGAACTGGTTGGCGATTGTCGCTCTTTAGCACGGTTCTCATTGAAAGGGATCCCCCCAATGGCAGCAGGTGCAGCTCATATCAGAGTGACGTTCCAAGTGGATGCCGACGGCTTGCTTAGCGTTACGGCCATGGAAAAATCATCTGGGATAACGGCAGATATTCAAGTTAAACCATCATATGGTTTATCGGATAAAGAAGTTGCGAGCATGCTCAAAGCCTCTTTTGTCAACGCCAAGGGTGACATGCAGGCCAGGATGCTGAAAGAGCAACAAGTTGAGGCGCGTCGCGTTATAGAATCACTAGAAGCCGCTATTGAACAAGACGGTGAACTTTTGACGCCACAACAAACCTTAGACATTAGCGAAAGTATTCATCAATTGCGAGACTTAGCCAACGGCGAATGTCCTGATAGTATTAAATCAGCGATTGAAACTTTAGATTTATTAACACAGCCTTTTGCAGCAGCAAGAATGGACAAATCCATTAAAACAGCGTTAGCAGGGCAATCAGTAGACGAGATATAAGATGCCACAAGTCATATTTTTACCCCATCAAGAATTGTGCCCGGACGGTGCTGTGGTTGAAGTCGAGAATGGGACATCTGTTCTTGATGCAGCCTTAAAAAATGGGATTGGTATTGAGCACGCTTGTGAGAAAGTATGTGCCTGTACGACATGCCATGTGGTTATTCGTGAGGGCTTTGACTCTCTTGCCGAGAGCGATGAGTTGGAAGATGATTTGCTCGACAAAGCTTGGGGACTTGAACCGGATTCTAGATTGGGCTGTCAGGCAAAACTAAATGGTGAGGATTTAGTCGTAGAAATCCCAATGTACACTATCAACATGGTGTCAGAAAATCATTAGACCCAGCTCGTGTCGGATTATTTAGTAGTTGACCTATTACAAGGTCAGCTGCTTCAATGCCACTGAGAAAGGCATTCTCCAACCTCCCTCCGCGCGCCCAATCGCCAGTCACCATTAGGTTGTTGTCAAGGAATATTCCTCTCCCATCACTCTTAAAATGTTCATGAGGTATTGCATAGCGCCATCGATGTGCCCCACTGTATCTCGGCTTCGCATAAATGTTCAAACAATCATTCAATGCCTCAATGCACATAGCGACAATGTCTTGCTCGGATTTCTCAAGATTTTGAATCGACCAATCTTGGGTCATATGGATAATATAATGGTGCAAAGAATGGGATCGTCCTGGTTTGCTTGAGTCGTAACTTATCCAACGGAACATGGGGTGGCGGCAAAACACGCCATCAAAAATCAGTGGTAGAGGCTTGTCGAAGGCCAGTCGCACACTCCAACATGGCGCATGAACGTGGTTTAGCTTTGTTTTTAATCTATGTGATTCGGTATCAGGCATCATAGCTATCACTTGCTCTGCAGGGACAGTAAAAATGATGCAATCGAACTTATTCGAGTTCTCGTGCTCGTTAAAGTCCAAAAACCAACCGCCTGCTTCACGTCGAACCTTGGTTACTAGATGTTTATTGTTAAGCTTTGCTCCATACTGTGTTTCCACGGTTTGACTGAGATAGTTAGCAATACTGTCCATCGTCGGCAATCCTACCCACCGAGTTTGTTTGTCTGGAGAGGCGAACCACCCCCCCTTTTCGAAAACCCCTATATTAGCAGACCATTCGGCTACGATACCGAGTTTAATCCACTCACTGACTCGTTGCACAAACTTGGGATTGCGAGCCGTGAAGTATTGAGCTCCGTTGTCGATAGACTCCCTCTCAATGACTTTGCGAGACGTTCTTCCGCCAACGTGATTTGACTTGTCATAGATCGTGACTTCGAATCCTGCTTTTGTAAGTTGTTCCGCACAACTCAATCCGGTAATCCCCGCTCCTACAATAGCGATTTTCTTTTGTTTCATTTATACCCCTTTAGAAAATAGAAGGTAGACTGACGAACCGACGGCGCACAGTGATGCAATAGCGCGAAATAGAAAATAGTGTCTTACTATGCTGTTAACTTGGTAATCTTTAAAATCAAACAAAAGATATAAACAGAACAACCCTACGCTTGCGAGTAGCGACGTTTCTAAGTCAATGAAAATATATACAAATATGACCATCGTGACACCAAGTGCTGATGTCAGCGACCGCCACCGCTTGGTATCATCAAACTTGTCCCAGTGCGTGCCTGCAATGAAGGACAATATCATAATCGTGTACACGTAAAATGCACTAATAGGTATTGAACCTTTCGACACGCCAATCGCTAACGCTAGAAAAACTAAAGCGCCGGCATAACCAAGAAGAGCTGAAAATGGAATTGTCGTCAAAAATGCGTATCCATAGTGTAATGTGAGTTGTCGGAGTCTGAAGGAGATCCAATCATCTCGTCGTATGCCGTCTCAACCGATAATTCTGCTTCATGAACGCCGATGGAGACCAAGTACTCTTGCGCCTGACTCAAACCGCAAAACCTTTTGTGATTACCGAAATCATCCATTAACACAGATGGCACGTTATTTACGACATGCTGAATTAAATAATAAGGTGAATCACTGTTAGAAAGTATTCTGTAGAAACTGGACGTGTTATTCATTGTAAGCCCTCCCATTCGACTTGATTGGTACGAATTGTTATACGGTTTCGATCAGAATGTACTTTATATAAACATTAAAATGTGACAAACTGGCGTTTATAAAGGCAGTAAACAAAAAATAATTAATAAAACTAAAGAGTTATCAGTTGAATAGGGGTGGTTAACATGTCAAAGCAAAAGTACCTTGGTGAGTTTGAACAAACCGTAATGCTTGCACTTCTCAAATCAGGTAATCGCGCGTATGGCGCTATGATTCGTTCAGTATTGCTGACAACTATCGAACGTGATGTTGCTATCGGAGCACTGTATTCAACTATGGACCGGTTAGAGAAAAAAGGTCTGGTGTATTCTGAGTTAGGAGAGCCAACTGCGGCTCGAGGTGGTAGAGCAAAACGCTTTTTCCACGTAACAACCGAAGGCGAACAAGCACTCGCTCGTTCTCTCGACGCAATGAAAAAAATGTGGGACGGTGTCGAGCTAAATACTAATACCGTCAGTTTTAAGGACTGAGAATCTTTGCAAAGTATAGCTAATAACGAACTATGCTCTGCTAATTCCAGTAATTAGGGGCAGTTGGGATGTCAGCTCGACTGCGGCCATGAATTTTCAGTTTTATACTGATGACCTTTTAGCCTTCCATTATTTCAAATACGGACTGTTAAGTTCGTATCCTACACATGACCAATATGAATAATCACTTGCGCTGTTATTATTTCCGTAAACCTAAAATACCAATCCGTGTCTCGTCAATTTCTCAAATATCATTAGGCATTTTAGTGATTACAACGTATACTTCGCGCAAAATTTTTTAAACTTTGAACACTGGAGAAAATCATGGCGCTAGAGCGTACTTTTTCAATTGTTAAACCCGATGCTGTTGCTAAAAATGTAATTGGCGCGATCTATAATCGTTTCGAAACTGCTGGTCTTCGTATTGTTGCAGCAAAGATGGTGCACCTTAGTAAAGAAAAAGCTGAAGGATTTTATGCGGAGCACAGCGAACGTCCGTTCTTTGGAGCTCTTGTTGAATTTATGACGTCTGGTCCGGTAATGGTTCAGGTACTTGAGGGCGAAAACGCTATCCTCAAAAATCGTGAAATCATGGGTGCTACAAACCCTGCGGAAGCATTAGCGGGAACCCTTCGTGCAGATTTTGCTGACTCAATTGATGCTAATGCTGTTCACGGTTCAGATGCACCTGAATCTGCAGCTCGCGAAATCGCTTATTTCTTCAGCGCTGAAGAATTGTGTGATCGCGTATAATACTTCACGTATAATTTAGCAGAGGGAGCCTAGTGCTCCCTTTGTTGTTTTCAATAACCGGTTTCATAGGTGTTATTCAAAAAGGTGTATTGAGATGCTAAAAAGTCAAAAAGTCAATTTGCTTGATTTCGATAGAGAAGCCATGCGTGATTATTTTGCTCAGATTGGTGAAAAGTCTTTCCGGGCTGACCAGGTCATGAAGTGGATATATCAATTTGGTGTCAGTGACTTCAATGAAATGACCAACTTGAATAAAGTCTTGAGAGCTAAACTCATTAAAGATTGTGAAATTGTTGCTCCGGAAATTTCTCAACGACAAGACGCATCTGATGGAACAATAAAATTTGCTCTCACACTTGAGGGCGGACAAGAAGTTGAAACCGTGTGGATACCAGATGGCGATCGCGCAACTTTGTGCGTTTCGTCTCAAGTTGGGTGCGCATTGGAATGCACATTCTGCTCAACAGCCCAGCAAGGTTTTAATCGTAACTTAAAAGTATCAGAGATTATTGGTCAAGTTTGGCGAGTGGCAACTGAGTTGGGGCTGTCTCGTGATAGTAGCCGACGTCCAGTGACTAATGTAGTAATGATGGGTATGGGAGAGCCATTATTAAATCTGAAGCACGTCGTTCCTGCAATGAATTTAATGATGGATGATATTGCGTTTGGGTTATCGAAGCGCAGAGTAACTTTGAGTACATCTGGCGTCGTACCTGAACTTGATATGCTGGGGGATAGCATCGATGTTGCTCTGGCAATTTCTCTCCATGCGCCAAACGACGAGTTGCGTGATGAAATTGTTCCAATTAACAAGAAATATCCAATTAGTGAGTTTTTAGCAGGCGTGCGTCGGTATTTGTCGAAGTCAAACGCGAATGGTGGAAAGGTAACGGTTGAGTATGTCATGTTAAATGGTATCAACGACAGCATGGAACAGGCTCATGAGTTAGCCGCTGTGCTGAAAGGAACACCATCTAAGATTAATCTTATCCCTTTTAATCCATACCCTGGTTCGCCGTATACTTGTTCAAGCAATTCTCGTATCGATAGATTTGCTAAAGTCCTCATCGAACATGGCTACGTTGTTGTCGTTCGTCGCACCCGAGGTGATGACATTGATGCAGCGTGTGGGCAATTAGTCGGCGATGTGATTGACCGAACTAAACGTATCATGAAAAAACAATCGAAAGGTCCGTCGATCCCCATAAAATCATCTAATCATTGACGTGAAAATGGAGGCATATGAAACCCATCTACTATTCTCTATTGCTTCCTCTTTTTTTCATTACCGGCTGCACGGTTGTGGCCAAACAACATCAATCTGGTGTTCAACTGGACAGTCGTTCTGCGGTCTCTTTGGCGCTGGCTGAGAAATACTTAGCGATAGGGCAGTATTTGGATGCTGTAAAATTGGCATCTGCGGTTCATCGAGATCTACCAGACAATCTGGATGCTCTATTATTGTTAGCCTTGGGCAACTGGAAGCTAGAGCATTATCAGCTTTCAGATAGTTATTTTGGTAAAAGTTTACTACTTGCCCCGAATCATTGGCGTGTGAATGACGCATATGCGAGTTATTTGTGCGCACGCAATAAAAACCTCGACAATTCAATACCATTTTTTCAGATCGCGCTTGATGTACCTGATGCATCTGACCGTGCTAAAGTCTACGCAAACATGGGACACTGTTCAGCTCTATTAGCGCAAACGAAAGATGCGGTATCATATTATCGATTAGCATTAAAAAACGATAATAGCGTCACCGATAATTACTTTTATCTCGCTACCGCTCTACTATTAAATAGTGAACTTGAGGGCAGTGAAACTGCCATTGAAGAATATTTTGAGTGGGGGGGGAAATCACGCGCAGCATATCGTTTGGCTTTGGAGATCGCACAGCGCTTGGAGAAGGATAAAAAAGTTCACTTCTATCAAAACATTCTCAAAAATAACAAAAATGGAGAGTTTTAGACGCAAACTACGGAACTTATTCGGCATCAAAGTGACATTATATCTTGAAGAAAGGAAGGGTTTGCCAGTACTATAAGCGCAGAAATAAAAGTAGTCTGTCTTTCGGTTGATTCACAGCTGGTGTAGTCCTTATTCTGCATTGGCAAAGCAGTAGAGAATGTAAACGTGTCAAAAACAACAACAAGTCAAGCGGTCGAGCCGGAATCTCTTCCAAGAACAGATGAAGGCTATGTGCCGCTCAGTTATGGTGCAATTCTGACCGAAACTCGAAAGACGTTAAATTTGTCGATTGCGGATGTTGCAGCCGAGTTGCAGCTCAAGTCTCAAACCATTATGAGCTTGGAGGCTGAGGACCCAGAAAAGGGAGTGTCAAAGGTTTTCTATCGAGGCTATCTAAGGGCTTATGCAAAGCGACTTGGATTGTCACCTGAAGACATTGTGTCGATGTACGAGCCGAATCAGCAATCCTCCTTTGTGAATATGAAAAGTTTTTCACGTAAAGTGGAACGTCAAACGACAGACCGTAGAATCAATTATGTGTCACTCGCAATCGTTTTTGCGGTTATCTTATCGTTAGCAGTGGCATATTTTCAAAAAGGTGAATCAACCCAATCCGTCAGTGATTACGTCACCCAGTTAATTGACACTACATTGTCGTCAGACCCCATAGAAATTATTGAAGAACCTGATGTGGCAGGGGAAATCGCGGCGCTTTCTGGAGATGTGACTGTTGTTACAACCGAAAAGCAGACAAACCAACAGACACTGCAGCCTGAAACGGTTCAACTTCTTAATGAGCAACAAAAAACTTTCCCTAGTCAAGCAACGGTATTAATCACACCAAGCGCTCCTCAACCAAAGACCGATTCGGTCACCCACGATCAAGATGAGCTTGCTGTTGGCGACACTCATACGACCTTACCAAAAATGGTGAGTTTAGAATTATCTTTTAGTGGCGATTGTTGGATGGAACTGGTTGATTTTACCGGTGATAAAGTGGCTTACGGAATTAAAGAGTCCGGTAGAGTCGTTAAAGTCTCAGGCGTTCCTCCATTCCAACTGACACTTGGAGCCCCCGAATTTGTGCAAATCACTTACGCTGGTGAAGCAATCAATATGAAAAAATATAGAGCAGGTCGCACCGCTCGCATTACGCTTCCAGTGATATAACTATAGGTACAACAATGTTTTCAGATAATCCCATCACCCGCCGTCAATCCCGGCGAATTTACGTTGGCAACGTACCGATAGGTGACGGTGCACCTATCGCTGTACAATCAATGACCAATACGCAAACAACCGACGTGGATGCAACAGTTGAGCAGATAAAACGTATTGAGAGCGTTGGTGGAGATATTGTGAGGGTGTCGGTTCCAACCATGGATGCAGCAGAAGCCTTTAAGCATATCAAACAACGAGTAGACATTCCTGTGATTGCTGACATTCACTTTGATTACCGTATAGCGTTGAAGGTCGCGGAATATGGTGCTGATTGCTTAAGAATCAATCCCGGCAATATAGGAAGCGAAGATCGAATTCGTTCTGTAGTTGATTGTGCAAATGATAAAAATATTCCGATTCGTATTGGTGTTA
The DNA here is from genome assembly GCA_964230195.1 of Alteromonadaceae bacterium. GTDB lineage: Bacteria > Pseudomonadota > Gammaproteobacteria > Enterobacterales > Alteromonadaceae > CAXRGH01. The sequence continues at coordinate 881 of CAXRGH010000153.1, read as the reverse complement.
ATGGAGGGTCACTTGAACGCGACCTTCAAGAGAAATACGGTGAACCAACGCCAGATGCATTAGTTGAATCCGCAATGCGTCATGTTGATATTCTTGATCGGTTAAACTTCGATCAATTCAAAGTTAGTGTAAAGGCGTCAGATGTCTTTTTAGCAGTCGGCGCTTACCGAAAACTAGCGACTCAGATTGAGCAACCTTTACACCTAGGCATTACTGAAGCCGGAGGCTTTAGGCAAGGCGCTGTGAAAAGTGCCGTAGGGTTAGGGATATTGCTTAGTGAGGGAATTGGAGATACCTTAAGAATCTCGTTAGCGGCTGACCCTGTTGAGGAAATAAAAGTGGGGTTCGACCTACTAAAATCGTTACGGATTCGTTCTCGCGGTATTAATTTTATTGCTTGCCCAAGTTGTTCTAGACAAGAATTTGACGTTATATCAACGGTCAACGCATTAGAAGAGCGACTCGAAAATGTGTTAACACCTATGGATGTTTCAATTATCGGTTGTGTTGTTAACGGTCCAGGTGAGGCAGAAGTTTCTGACCTTGGTTTAACGGGAGCTCGAAATAAGAGCGGTTTTTACGTGGACGGAAAACGACAAAAAGAACGCTTATCCAACGATGAGCTCGTTGATCAATTAGAGCAAAGAATTCGTGCAAAAGCCCAACAAATACAAGATCGCATTGATGTTAAACACATCGAAGATTAGATAGTATCCGAAAGGTATCATTTTTATCACGAAACCCATATAATACGCAGCCACATGATGGATGTAGAGAAGGCCTAAACAGTGTCCAAACAAATACAAGCTATACGCGGAATGAATGATTGCTTACCTGAAATGACAGGTTTGTGGCAGTGGGCAGAGAAAATATTACGCGAC
>CAXRGH010000152.1:0-15714 GCA_964230195.1 Alteromonadaceae bacterium | reverse complement strand
GGTGACGTATTGGTGCAACTGGGTGCACGAGTGCAATATGATCGAATTGCAGTAGACGCATTTGATATTGATGAAATTGCGTTCCATAGCAAGCAGACCCACGGTGAGCACGATGGTGACCATGACGGTGAGCACGAGGGTGACAATGATGGTGATCACGATGGTGACAATGATGGTGATCACGATGGTGACCATGATGGTGATCACGACGGTGACCATGACGGTGATAATGATGGCGACCATGATAGTGATCACGACGGCGACCATGACGGTGAGCATGGTGATGAACATGGCGACAATCATGGACAAGAAATCGTCCATGAAGCGTTTCCAATTAGTTTGTCCGCTGGCTTAGTTTGGGATTTCACACCAGGATACAATGTAGGTCTATCTCTGTCGTATGCTGAACGCACACCAACTGCTGCTGAGTTGTACTCTGCAGGTCCGCATCTAGGTACTGGGACTTATGATTTAGGCAGTGCTTTTGAATTAGAAGAAACCGCTGAAGGTGAATATCAAGTACATTACGAGTCTGTGGATATTGAATTAGAGTCGTCGGTTAATCTTGATCTCTCATTCCGCAAGTTTGAAGGTGATTTAGGTATCATTGCAAATGTGTTCTATAACAAGGTAGATAATTACTACTACCAGTCAGCGACGGGTTTACTCTCAGGTGAAGCTCATGGTGATGAGCACGGTGGTGAACATGCTGGTGAGCACGGTGATGAAGAAGCTGGTGAGCATGCTGGCGAAGAAGCTGGTGAGCACGATAATCATGCACACGCAATGGATCTACCGCTGTATCAATTCTCACGCTCTGACGCTCTACTCTATGGTGGCGAAATTCAAGTGGTTTACCAAATCTCTCCATCTTGGGAGGTAACAACCTTTGGTGATATGGTTCGCGGCGAAGATAACGCAGGACAGCCTTTAGCAATGATTTCTCCAGCTCGCTTTGGGCAGTTTTGGAGGTATCAGGGCGAAACCTTGAGTGCGGGCCTTGATATCGTGAAATATCTTGAACAGGACAGAATCGCAGACCACGAAAAGCCAACAGACGGCTACACCATGGTTGACGCAAACATTCAGTACCCTGTTGAGGTAATGAATCACTCTGTTACCTTGTATTTTAAAGGCAAAAACTTACTTGATGAGGAAGCGAGAATTCATACTTCGTTTATCAAGCAGGTTGCACCTTTGCCAGGACGTAATTTAGTATTTGGTGTTCGCGGAGAATTCTAACATCTTCCGGATACCTGATTAATCATTAAAGCACTGCCCTAGCAGTGCTTTTTTTTGCAAAATTGATTGCAATAACGGCATTTATAAAAAGAATGTTGTACACTGGGCGAGGTGTGTGGCACAAAAGAGTAGGGACATTGAGGTCTATGAAGCTATCAACAGTGGAATTAATTTGTCGTGAGAGAGGCATTCGTCTAACTGAAAAACGACGCGTGATCCTCTCTGCGATGGTATCTGCCGATGGTGCATTATCCGCTTACGAGATTGGCGATGTTTGTCGAGAAAAATTCGATCTTTCATTCCCTCCTATGTCAATTTATCGAATATTAGAATTTCTTCAATCAGCAGGGTTAGTTCATAAATTATTACTCGCCAATAAGTTCATATTGTGTTCTCACTTTTGTTGTGATCACGAGCATGAGGTTCCACAGTTTTTAATCTGTACCAAATGTAATGCGGTGAAAGAGGTTGGTGTACCAAAACAACTGGTGAAAAATTTGTCTCAAGGGGCAGAAAGTGCAGGGTTTAAAATGATATCTCCTCAGTTGGAAGTACAATGCATTTGTCACTCTTGCTCAGGTCAATAGAGCTGATAATCCATATTGTAATGAAATCGATCGTGAGTCTCATCAATGAATAATCATAAAGCTGCGTCTGATAGCGCAATCTGGGTTGATGCGGATGCCTGCCCTATTGTCATCAAAGAGATCCTCTTCAAAGCGGCTATACGCACCCATATATCACTCACGTTAGTCGCTAATCACTTTATGCGCATCCCTAAGGCTCATAATATACAGTTGCTGCAAGTTGAGCGAGGTTTTGATGTGGCAGATAATACGATTCTTGCTCGTGTCAATTCAGGTGACTTTGTAGTAACGTCGGATATCCCGCTTGCGGACGAACTGGTGGAAAAAGGTGCCGTAGTAATCACTCCAAGGGGAGAGTTGCTCACTACTGAAAACATCAAACCGAAGCTTAACATCAGAGACTTCATGGAGACCTTGCGAGCGAGTGGTCAAAATACTTCTGGCCCTCCTCCTTTATCCAACAGTGACAAACAGTCGTTTGCTAATGCGCTTGATAAATGGTTAGCGAAGAACGTCTAACAATCGTTTTTGTTCACCCTGCCTTAACGCGTTGCTTTCACAATGGACACAATGAAGCCCAACAGGTAGCCCCTTCAAATAATAATCACTTTTTTAATATCTCACGTTAGGACTAATGCCTTTAACAAAAATACAATTCTTGCTTGTCCTCCAATCATGATATGCAGTTTCTGGTGAGGTTGGATAGAAAAGTGAAAATAAGCGACTTGTGGTATCACATTGTATTCGTGACTTAATTTGTTGTTTTTACAAAATTTTTAAAGATTTTTCTGCAGTGTGAAATATTTTGGTTGTGGCAGTTACGAGATTTTATTTCTATGGTATAAGTAGATATGTAATTACGGATAACAATCGATACTCGTAGTCTGCCATTGAGTGAATGAAGCGAACACTCGGGGTGTGGAGTCCAAAGATGACAGGGGAATGTTATGAGGGCACAATTGATTACGGTGATAGGGAAGCTTGAACAGTCAATGGTTGGTGACATTCAAGCATTGGGCATTGAGTTAAACTCATTTCTTTCAATGGATGATTTTTTGAATCATTCCGCGGAATTCAAAATCGAATCTCAGCCAATTATTCTGGCCCTGCCATTATCTTCTCAGTCAGACTTCACAAAATTTAATGGTGCTATACAGGCGCAACAAGAACACCAAGACTCCATTTTTCCGGTTATTGTAATCACTCCCGAGTATTTTTCACAGTTAGCATCGGTTTGCGGCTTTGAGCAAGGGTATGTTGATTGTTTAGTCGGCAGATTCCACAGTCAACAGTTGATAATGAAATTGCGTAACGCAAATACGCTTGTTGCATTACATCATCAAAATAAACCTGATTGGTTTCGTGACCCAGCCTCGCTATCTGTTGCCTTTTCTGATTTGTTGCTGAAAACCTCAACGGTTAACGATTTATTCCTTGGTTGTCTTGCGATGACGTTGGAGATTACCGGTTGTGACGTTGCAGCGATTTTTGATTTTACTGATGACCTGAGTCAGTTTCGTGTCCTCGCCAGTAGCGAAGAGTTGACATATGACCACGTTGCCGCGCCCGAGAGTCCTACGTATTCATATTTTGTCAGTAATTTTATTGCCAATGACGGTTCGGAGGTTGGTTTGCCGTTTCAGCAACTCTTGGGGACGAAAAAATTTGCCGCATGCTTTGATAAAATGGAAGGTCTAGGTGTCGTCATCGGTAGTAATGCACAAGCTATCGATCATAGTTTTGGTGCTCACCGTCATCAAACATATCTGAAAAGCTCACTTTCTATTATTGCTGCCATGTTGAAACATAGAAATCTTCTGTCCAGCAACCTTGTGATTGCGAGGTTGTTCAGCGTGTTAACTAACGATTGTGATAAAAATATTTCTCTCATTGAGAAAGCACAATCTGCCATTAACTCGAGTTTGAACTTAGAACAATCAACGAATGTTCAAGACACTCAAAAGGCGTTCGGTGATTTACATCAGCAATTGGATATTCCCCATTTACCTCATCTTCCTCCCCGCAGTGTCAATGAAACTATAGCGAAAGCGTTATCTCTGGAGCATGCCCGCCATGCCACACTCAGTCAACTTGCAGCTTCCAATCGGATGTTATCCACCACTTGGGACATATCAAGACTTATCACGCAACACTCAGATATTGACCAGCTGCTACAGTCTACCTGTACTGCTTTTATTGAGTCTGATGTTTTTAAACATACGGAAATTCAAAGAACTGACTCAGCAAGTCGTGTGTATTCTGCATGCAGACATCCATCTCTGCTCGAAACTGAGGAATACAGCTCAATGTTTTCTTTTGAAGACCTAGAGCAACTGAAAAAAGAGAAGGTACTCCTTTGCCCTCATGCGAGTTCAAGTGTTGAGTACGTGCATGCCATTATTCAGCATCAGGGAATCATTTACGGCGTATTTTCGGGATTGTCTGATTATATTGCATCTGATAATCACTATCTTAAAGAGTTACTGCAGGAGATTGGTGAAGATTTAGGTTTTGCAATGTACAACTTGATTCGTGAACAAGCTCACCGTGCTCAAAATATTGAACTGAACTTGATTTTGGAAGCTGCCAATATTGGTACTTGGACTTTTGATATGGAGACCAACACTGGATATAGCAGTGCAAAAATTGGTGAATATCTCGGTTACAGCGGTATCCGTAATCGTTTTACCGGGGACAAATGGAAGTCCAATGTTCACCCTGAAGATATTGAGCATGCCATGTCATGTGTTAATGAGCACATTGATGAGTATACAGAGGGGTATGAAGTTGAATATCGTTTTCGCAATAGCCAGGGAGAGTGGCTATGGGTTCTCGATCGTGGACAGGTGCTCGAACGAGATAGTTTTGGTCGTCCCCTCGTCATTTGCGGAACACAGGGTGACATACACGAGCGAAAACTCGCAGAACAAGAACAAGAGGAATTGGAACGTAAACTCGCTCAGGCACAACAACTAGAATCCATTGGGCGTTTAGCGGGTGGAGTGGCACATGATTTCAATAATTTACTCAGTGTAATCAGTGGATTTTCTGAATTACTTTTGTTTGACCATATGGATAACGAAGACACAAGAGAGAAACTGGAAACTATCAAACAGGCTTGTGATCGCGCAAAGAATTTAACCACTCAACTGTTGATGTTTAGTAAAAAGCAATCTCCGCAATACAAAATAGTCGAGTGGAATCAAATGATTTCCGGCTCTTTAAATGTGTACCGTCGCCTAATCGAAGAGAACATTGATTTAACGTTTGAAATCGGCGAAACATTACCAACAATGAAAGCTGATCCTCAACAACTGGATCAGATCCTAGCTAATTTATTAGTGAATGCGCGTGATGCTGTCCGACAAGTAAAAAATAAAGAACACAAACTGAGAATTCACATTACGACTTACAGTATGTATTTTCCTGTTCATTCGGTGGGTAACAATCAAGAGGATAATCACTACGTCTGTCTGGAAGTCTCTGATAATGGAATCGGAATGACCAATGAAGTGCGTTCTCATATTTTTGAACCCTTCTACTCTACCAAAGGGCTATCAAAAGGTACTGGGCTCGGTCTTGCCACCGTTTTGGGTATCGTTGAACAAAATAAGGGCTTAATTGAGGTGGACAGCGAAGTGAATATCGGGACCACATTCACGGTCTACTGGCCCGTTACTGACGAAGTGATTGAAGAACACACAGTGAGCCAAGCGATTACCGATCTGTATGGTGACTTTCAACATATTTTAGTGGTAGAAGATCAACGCGATATTCGTCGTTACTGTCAGGATGTTTTGCAACGCTATCGCTATCAGGTGACAGTTGCGTCTTGTGCCGAGCAGGCAATGCAATACCTTGTGGATGGCTTACGTCCCGATCTCTTAATTACAGATGTTGTTTTACCTGAGAAAAGTGGTAAACAATTGGCAGATGAAATGCAATCATTATGGCCTGACATACCGGTGCTCTACTGCTCTGGATATACCGATGACATACTAGCACCTCATGGTGTTATTGAACCCTCTATTAAATTGCTGACGAAACCGTTTACTAGTAAAGAGTTATTGCAGACAGTGAAGGAAAAGTTGACGTCTTCAGTACTGCCGGTTGAGTCTAAGTTGCCGAAATCAACGGAGCATTGATTTCGGCATAAGCCACTGGATTGATGCTGTGTTAATTTGCCGGAACAAGCGCCAGTTTGTATATCGTCGCTTGCGGAAGTAGTGGGCTAGGTATCCCTGCAGACCATTCTTCATGTGCTTTCATGTAATAGGGTGAGAGTGGGTGTCCAGTTTGACTACTCGGCATTTGCAGTATTCCCTGATCTTCATGGCCGGGTGCCACGACTAGCCTCTCTGATGCACCCACTCCTCCGTTATCCACATTGATGGTGTATTTACTTCCGCCAAGCGGTACAGAAGGCATATCAGTGAGGAGTCCTAGGAGCGGGACGCTAGTGCTTAAAGGATGTTGGTGTATCGAACTCTGTATTTCCGCAAGCGAAATTTGTTTTTCTAAGAGTTGTGATTCGATCAGGTAGTCTAGCATTTGTTGATTCACTGATTGGTGAAATTCCTGCCAACTGTCAAATGTGTCGGGTAGTAGATTCGTTGGCTGGTTTTTGACGATATCTAGATAGGGAATATCTCTGTACTGAGTTAACGAAGAAAATGAAAATGATTCATTCTGGGTTTTGAGATAAGCGACCCCAGGTTGCATTAATTGCTTCTGATAAAAGAATTGATAAGCCTGAATAATGTGTCCTGCTACGTCTCCTGACTTTCCCGACCAGCCGCGAAGTTCAGCTTGCATTTTTCTATTAAGGTCGTCACTGTAGCGGGTTAAATGTTCGATTAAAAAGGTTTTCCATTCAGCAAAATAATGGTTGGTTGTATCCAATTGGATTTGCATCATGGTCGCTTCGTCAAACCGCTCATATTCATTCAACGTTCGCTGTATCCGTTGGCTTCTTGCACTATGCGCATATGGACCAAGACCGATAGTTGCCATTTCTGGGCCACTGAGCACTGCTGCGTTGGCTGTCCACAGCTTACCGTTCGCTGGATTTAATTGATAAGGGTATTCATCAGGTGTTAACGCCCTGCGATACTGGCGCTGGCTTTCAGTACTCGGGATAGCGAAACGTCCATCATAACCAATTCGCTTATATAGCGGCCCCATCAAAGTCCAACCTATGTTGCCTTGTGTATCAGTGACGACGAGATTTTGGGTCGGAATGCCAACATTCGGAGCTAAATCTAGAGCTTCTGTGACTGTTTTGAGGTTGGCGAAGGAAAATAGAGTCATATTAATTGCGTTGGGTGAGTAGGCCACCCAGTGAATGGCTTTCCATTGTTCGTCAGTTGGATTGGTGACGGGGCCCCATTGTGTTTCTATCACAGTGATAGTCACAGGCGCTTCCCCTTTTACTTTGATGATCTCTTCAATTCGAGTGAATGATTGCTCCCCTTCACCAGTGAAGTAGCTGGTTTTGTCCTCAGAAGTCGTAAGATAATAAGTGTCAGTTAAATCTCCATAGCTATTGGTGAATCCCCATGCAATATGGGTGTTACTGCCAACAACTAACGCAGGAATACCGGGTAATGTTACGCCGTGAAGCTCGGTTTTCTCAGGGTTCGACCAAGACATTGAAGTACGAAACCAGATGTTAGGAACGTCAATTCCTAAATGCATATCATTTGCGAGCATTCCGCTTTTATACGCCGTCATATCGCCACTCACAGCCCAGTTGTTGCTACCATAAGCAAACGCTTGGTCATGAATTGTATTTTGTATTGTGGGTGCTACCGTAACTTGCGGGTAGTCAACACTTGCCTCTTTGGGCTGAGGCCATTGACTAGAGGGGATCGGCGGGGCCTCAAGTTCAACACCATCTAGAGTAGCTAGCCAAGGGCTGTGGATGGAGGTCAAATACTCAAATATATCAGCCGGCAATAATGCTTTTAATTGTGTACGTTCATCATCTTCTTCAATATCGGACTCTTGCAGCGTTAGATACATGCTAAATACAACGAGGAGAGAGTCTACCTCATCCCAGGCTCTAGGTGTTTGCTGTAATAAAGTGTATTCAAAGGGCTCCACTGACAATGTTTCAAGACCCTGGTTAACGCCGCGAGCGTATCGCGCAAGTATGTTACGCTCTTCACTCGATAATGCGTCTAATAGGCGCTCAGCACGATACCTTAATCGATGGATTCGCGTGCGTTTGTCATAATTTATGGTTGCGTTACCGACAAGTTCGGATAATTCACCAGCGGCAGCTCTTCGCGATAAATCCATCTGAAAAAAACGTTCTTGTCCGTGCACAAAACCGAGGGCTTGGGCAACATCCAACTGGTTTTTACCAGCAATCATGGGAACACCAGCGTAGTCACGTTCAACATTAACGCTGCTTGAAAGTCCACTTAGCACTTTTTTACCGTCAAGGAGAGGTAAACTAGCGTTCAGCCAAAAGTAACCTGACGTTGAGATTGCAGTGAGCAAGACCAAAAGTAAAAGAAATAACCAAGCGAGATGGCGCATGAACATAATGTATATCCTTTTCCGTGACCTGTAAGTCCATAAACTGAATTACAGATTAGGACAAATGCATCAGATGGCAAGTCACCATCTTTAGAAGTGAGGTTCTGTTGATCTTGCTTGCCAATCTCATCATTAGTGAAATGAGGCAGGCAAGGGAGATTTGTTAGACTTTTTTACTCATGGCATAGGCGGAATAGGCTGGTACACTGCTGATAATAAATGTCAGTCCAATTAAAGATAGGACTGCCATCAAGCTATACTGGTTTATAATTTCAAAACTTAATGGTATTCCACTCAAGCCGTCAAAGGCGTAGTTTATGATGGCGACACTGAGTGTCATGATAATCCCTGCTGCTAAAATACCTGCACTGACAATGACAAATGCCTCAATGGTCAACAGCCAATAATTAAGACTCGGTGAAGCACCAATGGTACGTAGAATATCGATTTCTTGGCGTCGCTCTCTCATGGAACTTTGGAGCATGGCTGCAATACCAAAAATAGTGGCAATGAACACTAAAAGTGCAATGAATTGAAGCGATTGCTCGACATTATTCATGATTTGCCATAACTCCATCATTACAACACCAGGCAGTATAGCTGTCAGTGCCTCACCGCTGTATTGGTTGATCTGGCGTTGCATGGTTAATAATAAACGTCGATCATTGACGCCAACAAATACCGCACTTAACTTTTCATTGATGAGTGCTTCTGGGTGCTCACTGTGGCCATGTTCTGTGTGCTCACTGTGGTCATGCTCTGCGTGCTCACCTTGGTCATGTTCTGCGTGCTCACCCTGGTCATGTTCTGCGTGCTCACCGTGGTCATGTTCTGCTTGCTCACTGTGGTCATGCTCTGTGTGTTCACTGTTCGTTTGTGCCTGCTGTTTTGTTGCTGCAATCTTGTCTGCACCTGGTGAGTGATGACCATGCCCGTCGTGAATCGACACTAACGTTGTAACACTTGTATAAATAGCGTGGTCAATCGGCGTGCCCGTGGGAGCCAAAATACCCGATACTCTGAGGGGGGCCTCTTTATGTTTTTTGAAACTGTGTTTCCCTAAGCCATGAGAGAGGACTATTTTACTTGAGAGTTGATATCCCAGTTTAGCAGCAACTTTTGCACCTAATACCACCTCTTTTACTGAAAAGGGTTCTCCCGCTGCAAATGTCAGAGGCTGCTGATCGCCAATGGTCAATTGGCTGAATAAGGTGCTAGTAGTCCCCACGACCCGGTACCCTTTGTGGGTATCACCCAAAACAATCGGCGCAACCCAATCAACGTTTGGATGCTTCGACAAAGCAACATAACTCTTTCCTGAAAGAGTATGAGTCGGATATCCAACATTAAACACTGAGTACAGCAATAAATTCATGTCACCAGTGCGGGGGCCGACAATCAAATCAACTCCTGTGGTGCTTCGGCTAAAATGCTGCTTAACATTACTTCTAATGTGTTCAACTGAGAGCAGGACAAAGACACTAATTGCGACTGAAAAAACAGCCATAATTGCCGCATTACGGCGATACCAAACGCTACGAAGGGCCGTTTTCGCTATTATATTCACTGTTGTGCTCCCTTCGTTGCTTGATTCAATACTTCAAATGAAACTTGTCGCTGAAAGCTATCTGCGTAACTCATGTCGTGGGAGACGCACACGATGGCGCTATTTAACTCATTCGCCTGCGACAATAACTGGTTTACAAACGTGGTGGTGTTCTCTTGATCTAACGCAGAGGTTGGCTCATCCACTAACAAGAGTCTGGGCTTGGTGATCATTGCTCGAGCAATTGCCACTCTCTGTTGTTGACCAATACTCAGTTGGTAAGCGGGTTGATTGATATCACGCTCTCGCAGGTGCAGGTTAAGCAATGCTTCTCGGGCAGAGACTCTTGGTTCGGATAATCCGACCTTGGAAAGCTTTGCCGCGAGTAACACATTATCAACTGCTGATAGGTAGGGGATGAGATTAAATTGTTGATAGACAACACCCACATTTTGGGCTCTAAATTTATCTCTCTGAGGTGCCGATAGCGAACTTAGGTCGGTAGATAAAATCTCAACTTTGCCGGAACTGGGTGAGCGAAGTCCCGCTAGTAATTTGATCAGCGTTGACTTTCCACTACCTGATTCACCGTGTATAAATACTGTCTCGCCAACACTGACATTAAATTCTGGAATATTTAACGTTACTTGATGTTCCTGATAATTGAACATCAGGTTATTAATCGTTATTGCATTGGCCACTGGTGTACCTCGTATATACTGTTTCTTCATCAGTCTACTTTGGAGCTAAGGTAGAAGTAAACCTAGGCGCACTTTATTTTACTGATAGAGCGAGTAATAAAGGTATCGTTATAAAGTAGCTCCCTGACTATTCGTTCTTTGACCCGTTAATTATTGTCAATGTTTGATACAGAACATAATCACTGGTGTAGTTTATTGACTGTTTGAAGTGCGAGTTGAGATTCACCTCTCTGTTCGTATAACTCGGACAGTAGTTTCAAGTCTTGCTTTTTTGGTTTATTTGAGCAGAGCTTTTGCAGGGTCAGTAATGCCAGTTCAACTTCGTTGTTGGTGGCACAGAAGTGTGCGTAGACAGACAAGAGCTCTTTATCATCCGGTGCTTGTTTGATGGATTGCTCCAACTGCGCCTTGATTGCATTGGGTAATGTTGGCTTCAGACTTTTCAAATACGGATAAAAGGTAATGAGTCTATTCTTACCGCTGGTTTCAAGGATAACTTCTGCTGCTTTGTTGTGTAAGCCAAGGGAAATTAAGACACTAACGTAGGCGGCACGAGCATTGGGATTCTGACGATATTTCCGCTTGAAACTATTCCAATGACCGATCATGTCGTTACCGCCACTGTTTGAAGCAATCGTAGTTAGGTCGTGTTCAAATATGTGGACTTGCCAGTCGGAAAACTGGTTGTCGTTGAGATGCGCTTTCAGGGAATCAAGTTTCGCAAGCGCATCCTCAAGTCCTTGACAGTGCAAGGTGGCAGTGATTTCAACATCTACCGTTTGTGATTGCAGTGGGTGCTTTGAAGGCACTGCCAATAAATGACGAGACGCTATTTCCCAGTCATGACGCTGAGTTGCGCTAATTAACAATATAACGTGGCTTGATACACCCACCGGATGATTCCCCAGCAATGGTTCCAGTAATGCCTCAGCTTCTTGATAACGATCTTGCTGTAATAATAGGATTGATTGAATTTGTTTTCCTAAGGGAGTGTCTGGAAGATCGTTAATTTTATCGGTTAGTTGTGATTGATGTTTCTGCCAGTTAACAATGAACTGATTAAGAATATGCCCAGTCATGGCGCTTTGTGCTTTGACTTGTTTGCGTTGTTTGAGCCAATTTCCAGAGTGATGTATGGCAGATACGGATACTTTTTTTAGACGAAACAGAAGACTCAGTGACGCTAATACTGCGATTAAAACCACGATGAAACTGACAAGTGTCATTTCAACTGTGTACTGTCCAATTGCAAATAAGACGTACCCAGAGTGAGTCCATAAAATTGGGCCTAGGATAAGACCCAGTGCAACAACAACACAGATGATAATCAGTTGACGCATCAGTTGCTCTCCACGTTAACAGGCGCATCGCTTTTTGGCGATGGCGTAACTGCGCTCTTTTCGAGGTGCGGCCGTATCGCCTTGATGGCATTCAAATCTGACGGTAGAGAATGACTGATAGTGGTATTCTGTAGTTCACTGACACGGTGTTGAAACACCCTGACAGCAGGATCGCTGACATCGAAGTGTTCCCCAATGAGGCGGTTTGATTCTATTAACCATGCGTCATATTGTTCTGAATCCTGCTGCAATATGCTGGTGTAGACCTGCTCTAATGCGAATCGCAGTGATTGTTTAACGAGCCATTGCTGTTGCTCAGAGATGAGGGGAGCCACTGGCGCCTCTCGATGTTTAACACGAATAATGTTATCAAACAGTTTTGAGAGATTAGCAATTACGTTGTCTTGCCATGTTTTTTCTGGTTGAACTGAAACATTCTCTTGCGTATCAATTTCTTCTGGGAGTTGAAACGTCAGGAGTGTCAACGAAGCGATCCCATCCATTAATCCTTTGACTGACAGAGCCAATTGGGTAGAAACGTCGGCGGGAATAAGCTTTAAGGTGGCGATGTCTTGATGAATCGCTTCCCGCACGGGGAGTAAATTAGGTAACCTCAATGTGCTGATCCGTTGATCTGCTGTTTCTAGCAGCTTAATCGCAGTTGGCGTATCTCTTTCTAGCCATAGTTTGTGTCCGGCAAGCGTAATGAGATAATTGGCCTCCGCCAGCAACCAATCATTCGGTCTGCGTTCGCTCAGTGTTTGCAGTGTTGCGGCGATAACCGCATTTTCCTGATGCACTTGAGATAGTTGGTTTTGGATATTTTGTTGCTGTGTTACCCCGAGCGATGTGACTTTTTCCATCGCCTTACGAGAGGAATTGGCTAACGTTTTTGCATAGTCTTGCTGTTGTAATGTTTGTTCGGCTTGCCAGTGAAGCATTGTTGTATGTCCCCAATACATCACTCCTGCCAATGCGGCGAAACAAAGAAATAGTAAGATTATCATCAACTTCACCCACAGCGATGTGTGCTGTTTGTCTGCAGGAGCCGTTGAGTCCACATCAGAGATTGGGGCTTCTGACGTTACGGTCTTGTGTTCAGAAACAGAGCCGTCGTTTAATTCAGATTGTTCGGTGGTCACATATCACCTCGGTTAGCTGTCAGGGTATCAATTAACTGTTGATCAGATGCGCCTTCACTGCAAGTCACAGACTTTATACCAAGATCAATTGCCTGTTGTTTCGCCCGAGGACTAACAACTATCCATTCTTGGCCGGTTAACCATGCGTGATCAAATAATTCAAAAGCTCGATGCATCTGTTGAGAGCTTGTTGCAATAATGCACTCAATATCCTCAGTTTTCCACGTTAGTTGTTGTAAATCAATTGAAATATTGTTTCGTTGGTAAATGTTAAATTCCACAAAATTAGCGAAATTTTGTTGTAGGAATTTTGGTAACAAGTCTCTTCCACCGTCACCTTTTACTAAAACGATTGATAATGGAACACTAAGTGTCGATTTGAGATATCCAATGATACCCTCACTGGTTTGTTGGTCCGGCCAAATCACGTTTGAAAACGCACCTTTTAACACTGTACCGGTACTTTGCCCTACGGCAATAAAATGGTGATGATCAGCGATCGTTGAATCTACCAGCATGGATGCGGCGACTGTGCTGGTAACTATTACTGTCGACGGTGTTGAGTTCTGGCGAAGGTAAGTCACGAGCTCCGCCATTTCACTGTTATTAGGAATTGTCTCTATGAGTGCCAACGCTTCAACGGAAAAGCCAGCTTGTTGAAAACGCTGTAGCGAGGTGCTGGCTTTTTCTCGTGGACGAAGCAGAAGGTATTTAGCCATTATTGATAGTCGCAAGGATGCTATCGGCTCCTTGCCCTAGTAAATCACCAGCGATCTGCTTTCCTAATGCTTCTGGTTCCGACGAAGGCGCGTCACCATAGGCGGTGAGAATCGTTTTTCCATCAGCGCTACCCACTAAACCTTTCATACGTAATGTTCCGCTTTCTATTTCTGCAAACCCACCAATGGGGACCTGACAGCCACCTTCTAGCGCTGTGTTCATTGCTCTCTCAGCCGTCACTCGCACGGTTGTGTCGTGATGAATTAAGGGCTGAAGAAGTGCAATCATCTCCGAATCGTCATTGCGACACTCTATCCCAACGGCACCTTGTCCAACTGCAGGCAAAATAATATCGGCAGAAATCGTATTTTTAATGCGATGAGCCATATCGAGTCGTAACAAACCGGCACAGGCCAGGATGATTGCATCGTATTGGCCGCTATCCAGTTTACCTAATCGGGTGTTGACGTTTCCTCGTAAATCCTGAATCAAAAGGTCTGGGCGGTATGCTTTCAATTGGCAGTGGCGCCTCAAGCTAGATGTTCCAACAATGGCTCCTTGGGGCAGCTCATCGATTGATTGGTAAAGGTTGGATACAAACGCGTCATACGGGTTTTCTCGCTCACAGATGGCATGTAAGCCAAATCCTTCAGGAAATGCCATTGGGACGTCTTTCATAGAATGTACAGCAATATCAGCACGCCCCTCTTGCATGGCGACTTCTAACTCTTTGATAAAAAGCCCTTTACCGCCCACTTTTGCTAGGGGACTGTCGAGGATAATATCGCCTTTGGTTACCATGGGGACTAATTCAACGGAAAGCGTTGGGTGAGCTTCAATCAGAGCCTGTTTAACATATTCAGCCTGCCACATGGCGAGGGGACTTTTACGCGTTGCTATTCTTACCACAGACTTAATCATGATCGTCCTCGAGTGATTGTTGTTTGTTTTTGTAATCATTGAGTACTAGGGTTAGCGCACGGATAG
This sequence comes from Alteromonadaceae bacterium, assembly GCA_964230195.1. Taxonomy (GTDB): domain Bacteria; phylum Pseudomonadota; class Gammaproteobacteria; order Enterobacterales; family Alteromonadaceae; genus CAXRGH01. The sequence goes on along the minus strand of CAXRGH010000152.1, from coordinate 903 downwards.
CAGTCTCGTCAGGGATCTGATTTTCTTCCAATAGTTGAATCAAATCAACGGCAAGTTTGACATCATCGGGGGCGTTTTCTAGGCTCATTTTTTCATCTATTGTTCAAGTGTTTGATAGAGCCATGCGGCGATATCGTTTATCTGTTCTGGGCAAACATTGTGCTGCATTGCGTAGTCTTTCCAGTGGATATTAAATCCAGCACCTTCCATTTGTTGAAAACTGTGTTGACCGAGGGCAAAAGGCACTACGTCATCACCCGTACCATGCATCATTTGGATTGGAGTGGAGCCATTAATTGCTCTATCTGCTGAAACTGCAGAATGACTCAAGTAGGTAGACATTGCCAGAACGCCTCCAATTTTAACATCTAATGTATTGGCTAAATGCAACGCAATTACGCCGCCTTGAGAAAAACCGGCTAATATAATTCGCTGCGCTGGAATACCGTTGGCAATCTCTTGCTGGATCATTGCACTGACTTTGGCTGCCGATGCCTCTACCCCTTGTTTATCTGCACGGTCTTCAAAATTGAGAGACTTGATATCATACCAGGCACGCATTGGCATACCATTGTTAATGGTCACGGGCTGCACCGGCGCATGCGGGAAAATAAAGCGAATATTTGGCGTGGACGGAAATTGAAATTGGCTAACAATGGGTGCAAAGCCGTTGCCAGAATCCCCTAAGCCGTGGAGCCAGATAACGGTGGCATCATGAGGGGACTGTGTAATAACTTCAACATAGGGTAACGCTTGTTCCGTCATTCTAATCCTCCCAAAATAACTGAAGCACCCGCTTGTTTACTTGCAGCATCATTTAAGAATGACCAAAACTCGGCATCAGTGCGCTCATCTATCCATACACCATCATTGAAATTGAAATGATGTCCGTTGAATTTGGTG
>CAXRGH010000151.1:0-8118 GCA_964230195.1 Alteromonadaceae bacterium | reverse complement strand
ATCAACTGTACGCTCAACTTCTTCAATCAGGCTCAATACATCGCCCATTCCTAAAATACGTGAAGCAATACGGTCAGGATAAAAGGGTTCAAGGGCATCTAATTTTTCACCCATACCAATAAACTTGATGGGCTTACCCGTGATGTGACGAACAGACAACGCTGCCCCACCACGTGCATCACCATCAGACTTCGTTAGCACGACCCCGGTTAATGGTAACGCTTCGTCAAATGCTTTGGCAGTATTTGCAGCATCTTGTCCCGTCATCGCATCAACCACAAATAGTGTTTCAACTGGATTAACAGCAGCGTGAAGTGCTTGTATCTCCGACATCATTTCAGCGTCAACGTGGAGGCGACCAGCGGTGTCTACAAGCAAAACATCAAAGAAACCTTTTTTAGCTTGGACAATTGCCTGATTAACAATATCGATGGGCTTTTGATCAACTGAAGATGGGAAAAATTCAACGCCAACATCGGAAGCTAAAGTCTCTAACTGTTTTATTGCAGCTGGGCGATAGACGTCAGCACTCACCACCATGACTTTTTTACGTTCACGCTGAGTCAATAAACGTGCGAGTTTGCCTACGGTTGTTGTCTTACCCGCGCCCTGAAGACCGGCCATCATGACAACAGCCGGGGGTTGCGCTGATAAATCAAGAGATTCATTCGAATCCCCCATGATTGCCTCTAATTCAGATTGAACAATTTTTATAAAAACCTGACCAGGGCTTAAACTTTTGGTCACTTCGGTACCAACAGCTCGCTGTTTTACGTTACCAACAAATTCTCTCACAACCGGTAATGCAACATCGGCCTCAAGCAGTGCCATACGCACTTCTCTTAAAGTTTCCTTGATATTGTCTTCTGTTAAGCGTCCTTTACCGCGAACATTTTTAAGGGTCTGGCCTAGACGATCAGTTAAGTTCTCAAACATAAATCAGTTACCGTGATATCTATCTTTTTCTGTTTTGTGGCGAAATGATACCACAAAGCAAATTAAGTTAGCACTTGTGCGTTGTATTTCCTATAAAGATCCGATATTTTGGTAATCATATCAATCGAAATCTCAAGGCCCGTAGTGTGACCGCTCTAACGACTCTAGCAACGTTTATTTATATCGCCGTTTCTATCCAGATCGTGGTAGCGTTTTTCCGTCAGCAAGAAATCAATTTCGGATGGCTATTTAGTGCAGCTTTTGTCGCCATAATCCTACATGGTTTTAGTCTTGATCTGAGTGCCATCCTTTATGCACCCTCGGTAGCCATATCAAACCTCAGCGTTGCTATCTGGTTTGTCATTAGTTGCGTAATGTCACTGGTAGCCGCGCTAACACGCAATGTACTACTATTACCGATTGTTTATGTTATCTCAGCGCTCTCATTAGGGTTGAGTGCTTTGACTGGCGCTCCGGAGACGCAAAACATCTCGGTTTCTTCAGGAATGATCTTGCATATTGCAGCAGCACTACTCACATTCGGTGCCAGTATGCTTGCTTCACTCTACGCAATTCAACTCCATTGTATTAATTATGTGCTCAAACATCACATGTCTGTTGCATTGAACCAATGGGTTCCACCTTTATTAGCGGTCGAAAAAATATTATTTAAATTAATTGAATTTTCCGTCATTTTACTGACCATCTCATTGGTGTCAGGGTTTGTTTCGTCAACAAGCCTATTTGCCGAGGGAACTCGTCATAAAACACTCTTATCTATGGCTGCTTGGTTAGTCTTTTCCGGTATTATTGTTGCACGATATCAATTTCATATGCGAGGGAAACGTGTGACTGGAGCAACGATCATCGCGACAGCTTTACTCAGTCTTGCCTATTTTGGAAGCCGATTCGTGAAAGAGATCTTATTGTCCTAAGGACATTGCACTACCGCTTGAATATCGAAACAACAACAGATAAAGTTAATCTTCATCAATAAGCAGGACCCCACGCTTGGACGACATATCAACTAGCACCTTGTTAATAGTGCTTGCACTTCTTATCATTGCATCAGCTTATTTCTCAAGCTCCGAGACAGGCATGATGTCTATCAATCGTTATCGCCTCAAACACTTAGTGAAAGAAAAACATAAAGGGGCAATGAGAGTTAATAAACTGCTCAAACGTCCAGACAGGCTTATTGGTCTTATCTTGATCGGGAATAATCTCGTCAATCTGGCTGCTGCTTCGATTGCAACCATAGTATGCACACGTTATTTTCATGAACTAGGACCGGTTGTTGCAACCATTGGGCTTACCTTCATTATTTTAATATTTGCTGAAGTCACCCCAAAAACACTTGCAGCTTTGTATCCTGAAAAAATTGCATTCCCAAGCAGCGCACTGTTGAAACCCCTTCAGTTGGTTCTATATCCGTTTATTACCATGATTAATTTCATCACCAATGGATTGCTGAAGTTATTTGGAATACAGTCGATCGAAAATGACAAGAACCCACTAAGTAAGGAAGAATTGCGCAGCGTCGTTAACGAGGCATCATCACTCATGTCTGACCAATATCAAGATATGCTACTCGGCATTTTGGATCTGGATAAGGTTACGGCTGAAGACATCATGATCCCGCGAAGTGATATTATGGCCATTGACATCAATGACGAATGGCGTTCAATACAAAAACAACTTACCCATGCTCAACATACAAGGGTTTTATTGTACAGAGATACCATTGACGATGCTGTCGGCTTTATTCATTTGCGCGATGCGCTTCGGCTTTTATCAAAAGATCAATTTAGTAAAGCGACGTTACTTCGTGCTGTACGCGAAATTTACTTTACTCCAGAATCCACTAAGTTGTCATCACTGCTGTTTCAATTTCAAACATCAAAGGAGCGCATAGGCCTGGTTGTTGACGAATATGGAGATATTCAAGGGTTAGTGACATTAGAGGATATCTTAGAAGAAATTGTTGGAGAATTCACAACTTCCATTTTACCTTCACATAGTAAGAACAGTCACACGCAGCAAGATGGCTCTGTGTTAGTAGACGGTAGTGCCAATATTCGCGAGTTGAACAAAGAAATGAGTTGGGAACTTCCCACGGAAGGTCCGAAAACTCTCAATGGCTTAGTGCTTGAACATCTTGAAGAAATCCCACATGCGAATATGAGTTTTCGAATTGCCGGCTACCCTATGGAAATTGTGGACATTAAAGACAATATGATCAGAACTGTGCGTATTTTGCCCGAATTCTACGAAAAAAGGTCAAACTGGTAGCTAACAATAGTTGATATCAACGGACAATTGCAGGGGAACGTCATCCCCATCCTCTCAATGAGCAGATTTCATTAATCTAACCAAACCCGAGTAACTGTCCTTTACTTGCATGACCTTCAAGTTCCACCATTGCAAGCCCACCAGTTGGGAAGAATACGCCAACGGGGTTGGCAACCAGAATATCAAGCAAGCTGCTAACGAGTGGCATATGGGTTACCACCAACATTGTATTTAATTCTGTATTTTCACTGATAAGAACGTCAAGATAGTCAGCTACCCATGATGGATCGCCGTCGGGTGTTATGTCCACGACTGTTTGACTCGCTTTGACATTCAACGTTTGACTGACGGTTTGAAAAGTTTGTTGTGCGCGAACATAAGGAGAGACTAACGCAAAATCAATATCAACGGCGTTTAACTTGAGCCACTTTGCAGCCGTTTCACATTCTTTTACACCATGAGCGGTTAGCTTTCGCTCTTTATCGCTTGTTGCAAACGTTTCAGCTTCGCCGTGCCGCATTAAAAATAACTTCATAGTGATAAATTAGTTAATATCCAATGGTAAGATTCATCGGCGTAACACCGGTAAAACTTGAGAACTTAAGAAAATATTGTGATTAATTCCACTCAATGCAGAATTTCGTTTATTCTTGAGTGTAGTATGGACTAAATAATCAATCTTTTGAACTACAAAGCGTATAACGATATGGATTATCAGTATGATTTCTTGGAAAACGGACTTGCCACCGCGGTACTCCCAGCAAAAAGTCAAAGTGAATGTGTTATTTCACTAACCATTGGCTTTGACTCCTTACCCGTACTGTCAGACTATCCAGGGCTTGCTCACTTGACCGAACATCTACTATTCAGGGGAAGTAAAGCCTATCCGCAAGAAAACGTTTTAATCAATCTTTGTGAATCAAATGGTGGTTCTGTCAACGCAATTACTACGAACTCTCACTGTCAATTAAATTGCGTGTTCCCATTAGATATATTGGAAAACGCTATGGATATTCTGGTTGACATGGTCACATTTCCGCAATTCAAGCTCGCGGCAATCACTGCTGAGATGAACATTATTGATGATGAATTTAACACAAAGGCTAACGATGACATCGCTAAGCTTAGACAGATCCAGCAACACACGGCAAACCCATTACATCCGTATTACAGTTTCACCACCGGAAACAAACAGGGCTTTAAGACTCGCACTGTCGAGAACTGGCAAGGCACAATCCAAGAGTTTCATCGCCAACAATTTGTCGCAGGAAACATGAGTATATGCATTGCGTTGCCAGAGGTAATGAAAAATCATGTACCAAGTATACTCACTGTTTTTGAAAGGATCCCAATGGGCGTTGCACAAAAGAAGACAATAGTCACACCGAGGTTTGATGAAACCCACAAAGGTCACTTTTCTTTCCAATGTGCTACTGACACTAGCGAACAACTCATAATAAGTTTTCCATTAGACTTAGATCCGAAGGACAACAAAAAAAATCAATTAGCAGTGATTGAAATGTTGATCAAAAGCCCACACGAAGGTGGGCTTTTAAGTGCCCTGCGCAATGCAAATTTAGCATTCAATGTGCATGCAGGTACCGAACAATGCACGCAAACAGATGCTGACTTTTATATTCATATTTTACTGACACCAAAAGGCAGTGCTCAACTTGATAGCGTGCAAAACCTTTGTCTATGCTATCTTGACACAGTGAAAACAGTCACCACAGAATCATGGCGAATTGAAGAAGTTCAAAAAATGCAGCGAATTACTCGCAGCAAAATACAAAGCAATCAATTAGATATTGCCAGCGAGATATCACTTAATTTATTGACAATCAGAACCACTCAAGCACCGTCTGAGAATGACGAGGCGGGAAGTCAATTCGCAGCCAATGACTACCTACTCAAAGCCTTGAGCTTTGACAATATGAGAAGCTTCCACATAACTAATAGTCCGGAACAGTCTCGCCTGTATTGCGATCGCGAATCGGAGAAACGATTCGAACCTTGGTATATGACCCCCTATTTTTATCGTCCACTACCATCATTATTGACTTCACCAGCCAACCAACAATGGGTATTGCCCGTAAAGAACCGTTATTTAGAAAACTATCGAGAAAGTAACTCACCCTGTGGTATCAATTTGAATGAAAGCCGAGTGGCCTTGGATAGTTTTGACTCTTATGTTGTTTGCCGACACGATAACAACATCAATAACGGGGAGATTTACCTTGCATTCAGAGGTGACGGGTTAATTTCAGACGTTTATAAGAAAACCTTAGGTGAACTGCTCGTCACAGCGCTTAATGCAAGAATTCAAAAGAGTCTCGGTAATGCGGTAGCGGCAGGTTTAAGTGTCAAATTTTATGCAGCATCACATGGACTTTCATTGCAAGCCAAAGGGCATGTTGATGGATTAATGATTTTGGTCAACACTTGTATTGTCGAGCTTTTGTCTAGTTCAATCACTCGCCAAGAATATGATTCAGCCCTTTATGCTTTAACCACTAAATATCAACGTCAGTGCAATCAACAGGAAGTTTACCAACTATTTTCAGGTCTATCCCACCACATGCTTCCGAGTAGCTATCACTCATTGGATAAGCTGAGAGCAGTAAAAGTTTTAACGCATTCGTCAGCAGTTAGTTTCCAACAATCATTGCTCTCGTTAAGTAACATCACAACAATGTTTGCGGGCCATTGGTTACCGCAACAAATGCATCAGATTGAGCAGTTAATTATCACACATACGCAGCGAGAGAGAGCGAGTGCCGCTATCAGCGAACCCGGCTTAAAGGCTCATACAGAGCATCACGAACGACTGTACTTGAAAACCTCAAAAACACATCAGCAAAATGCCCAGTTAACTTATTTCTTCTCACCTTCTCCACTGCTAGAAGAAAAAGCGTTATTTATGCTCACAGAACATATTGTTTCTCCCGTTTTCTTTCAACAAGTCAGGGGAGAAGAACAGGCAGGCTATCTCATTGGTAGTCACTATCTACCCCATGGTGAACACCCGGGTCTCGTGTTTTACGGACAAACCACCCCAGAGAAATCCAGCGAACTCGAAGCAAAAGTAGATTATTTTATCCAACAATTACCAGAGCTTATAAACGGCATGACCTGTGAACACTTTCATATTGCAAGATCACAAGTCAGATCACAGTTAAATAAACCAGCACCCCACCCTAGTCATTGGTATAAATCTCAGTGGTTACACTTATTCGCGAAAACAAAACAATCAGTCGTTTCTGATGAAATTGAACACATATTTGAAACAATTGAACGAAGTCACTTTATTGATTTTATCAACCGTTTAGTCAAGCAAATTTCATTGTGCAGAATTGATGTATTCTCGAACAAATCGCACTAAAAACAACCATGTAACATAAACTTAACAGTCCAGTTTGGTGAATAGGATGGCAACTCGCCACCATTTGTGGAATACTGCTCTACCATGTATTACTAAAGGTAACAGTGCTTCCAGCCAAAATGTTCCGATTTATTCTAGTTGTTATTGTCTGTTCTTTTTCAGCGCTCAGTGATACCTTTGAGGTATCGGTTGCGTCGCGCCTGGGTGGTAACAACCCCGCTTTTCACATATCGCAAGATAGTAGCGGATTCTTATGGATAGGTACGCAGCAGGGTCTCCAAGGTTATGCAAACAATCGTACGATTGGTGTTGTCACAGAGCAAGACCACCCAGAGTTAGAAACCTTGTACGCTCGGCAAGTTGTCACCATGCCAGAGAGCGTCTGGTTCGCTGATCAGGGTAAGATTTTTGGCTATTACAAGCACACTCGGCAAAGAGTGGTTACCCATTTTGGAACCCTCAACACAGAAGACACCGATAGTGAAACCGCATTAACAAAACTTAATGATTCTACGCTGGTTGTTTCTGAAGCGAACAATTTACAGCTCTATTCAATCGAATCAGGAAAATTTTCACCACTCATCGCCCGTAACGCCGAAATTGAGCACCACATTTTTTACCTGCAGGTCAAACAAGATTATCTTTTCATTGGTACTTATGAGCAGGGTTTCTATGCATTGCACTTACCCAGTCAGCTATTAACGAAGCTCACTACCAAGGGGTTGATTGATGCACGCCAGTTGCGAACAGTTGAGTTTGACGGACGTAGCTTTTGGCTCGGCACTGAAAACGGACTATTCCAATTAGATAAAAATCTTCGTCCAGTCACGAGTGAAAGGGTGCGTTCACATCCTCAACTTGGTACGGAGTTTGTGCGGAGCATTCAATTTAATCAACGCAGCAGTTCTATTGAAGTATTTACCGAGAGCAATTGGATTACGGTTAATACTGATTCAAGCCAAGCAGAACACAAGTTGGCTTGGACTGATGTTCTTGATGATGCGTATCTTATTTCAGCGCTCATGGATAGAGAGGGCAATGTTTGGTTGGGGACGGCACTTCAAGGACTATACAAAATTGAGCGCCCTCGTCAGGGCAATCATGTTCAAGAAATAAATCACCAGCACTACACGGAAGTCGAACCTACTGTGGATTTTTGGGGGATTGCATCTGACCTCAACAAATTTTGGTTATTAAGTCAATCTGGTGATTTGTATACCATGTCGCCTGAAGACAACGTAACAACAAAAATTGATTTCAGAATGACTGCCGATGAAATAAAAGATCAATTAAAAGATAAAAAATACTGGGACATCATTATTGATAATAACGGGAACCCTTGGGTCGCGTCAGATGAAGGAGTTAAAATTTACAGCTATGAAGAAAATAAACAACAACTGACATTGAAGAAACAACTGTTTTCGGACTTCAGAGTCTTATCATTACATAGAGGCGAGAAGTACGTCTGGTTGGTAATCAAGAATCAACTCATCAAAATTGACTTAGAT
>CAXRGH010000150.1:0-4621 GCA_964230195.1 Alteromonadaceae bacterium | reverse complement strand
GGTTAAGAGCAGTGAATGGTACAGCAAACTTTGATAACGTTGTTGTGACTGAAAACTAATTTTTATGATGAGATGGTGTAGCCAAGGGAATTGTGGCTGCATCGTCTGTTATTTACACCCCTACGCTATCAATCACAACTGATAGTAAAAGAAGTAACAAGAGCTCTACACTCGGGTATTCGTTTGACTGGCGAGGATTTGCCAATAGCGGAGGGTGATAACACCATTTTTAGTCGTCGTAAACTAAGTGATCAATAAGCGCAAGCCACGAACTGAGTCCATTTGAACCAGTTTTTACTGAACGGTGCATCGAATCCTACTCACTTTTGATCCATCGTCAAGAGCTTGAACAAGTGTGTTACCCTCATTCAAAACAAAATAAGTCATGTTACGTTCCCAGCTTTCGCCTTCACCGCTGAAAGTAAAGCGCGCAGTGAGGGATCTATTATTTGATTCAACCATTTCAATAAGAGTGCCGCTTGATTCCCAGTATTCAACTGCTGAAGGACGAATATTGAGGCGCATATCACTGTGTTGAGCCCTACATGCGTCATCATTTTTATCCCAGGTGCCGTGAAAGACTTTTGGAATGACAGAACTGGAGCAACTCAATGCGCCTGGCAATAAAGAGAAAAAAATCAATAGTAGATGTCGCATACAATCAAACCGAAGAGTGACAGAACTGGCTTAAAACCGCGAGAACTGATAGCTAAAATTAGTGTTAATGGAACATAAACCTAGGACTTTGCGCCTCGAGTGTCAATTCATATTCTATAACCGAAAGGTAATACTCAAAAGTCATTCATTACTATTATCTTCATTTTCATGTAACACAAGTTGATTCTCTGCGTTGAGTGCATAAAACCAGAGTTAAATACCGACTCGCGTTTTATTACCAATTGCCGCGTCTCCATAAGTTATTCCAGTACCTAGCAGGCCTGTTTGGGATAGTGTTCCAACTGGTGCGTGAATTCCTCGTTATAGCTCGGCGTTAACTGATAGGTGTGACTGGAGTGAAGGCGTCATTAACGGAACGTTGTTTTTGTTTCATCGATCTTTCTCACTGTTTCCTAGTTGATGGGCATGTGAGTTATTTGTTTTGTATCATTTCTATTTGGGATGCGGAAGTTGAGCTCTGGCAGCAACTTCAATTGACACTAATAGTCCATTGTCTAAACCTGCAAAAATTCCGAATTTGATAGCAATTATACTTTCGGTATATGGGGTCAGGTGCTACATTCAAGTAAGGATAACTCTCTAATTTGAATAGGTTTATGCTTGAGTCACAACCGTCTGAGACAAAAAGCCGAGTGCTGATCATTGATGATGATCCAATCACAGTGGAAATTCTAACTGCCAATCTTGCACTTGAATATGAAGTACTAGCGGCTACTGACGCTAATGTGGGTTTGGAGATTGCAAAGGCGGAGTTACCAGACATCATTCTATTGGATGTAGTGATGCCAAATAGTAGCGGCTTTGATGTTTGTCGAAAACTCAAGAATGATGACCGAACTAAGGATATTCCCGTTATTTTTTCCACTGCCAAAAACAGCGAAGCGGATGAGTTACAAGGCTTAAAGTTAGGGGCGGTCGATTACGTCCACAAACCCTTTAGTATGCCGTTGTTGTCAGCAAGACTGACGAGTCATGTAAACCTGAAAAAGAAAGCGGATTTACTTGAGCGATTGGTTAGTGTGGATGGTGTCACGGAAATTCATAATCGCCGCTATTTTGATCGCATGTATGAGAAAGAATGGCGCAGGGCGGAGCGTGCCAAACTGCCTATGTCTATTTGCTTTGTGGATATCGACTTTTTCAAACAGTACAACGATACCTACGGGCATGGTGCCGGTGATAAGTGCCTCTATCGCGTCGCCCAAAACCTGAAGCAACATATTCGTCGTGAGGGCGATTTTGTTGCCCGTTATGGGGGTGAAGAATTTGTGTGCGTCTGGATCGGCGCCGAAGCTGATGATGCAATTCAGCTGGCTCAGAATCTTCGTTATGGGGTCGCAAGCTTGTACATTCCTCATCGCATGTCAGAGTGCGCTCCTCACGTCACCATCAGCATGGGAGTGGCATCTACTCATCCGAGCCAGCAAGAGCACTCACCAGAGTCATTGTTAAAATTAGCCGACGAACGCTTGTATCAAGCGAAAGATTTAGGACGAAACATGGTGTATTCAGGGGAAGCTTAAGGTTCAATGTCCAGTGCCGCTGCTGATGGCACCCATTCAATTTTATACTGCCCCGTTTCTATCGCTTTGCGCGTACTGTCTCCCACAATACCAGCACTGACTACTGCTGGACCAGCGACTTCAAGCAATACCAATTTGCCTCTCTCGCTGTCTACCGTCAAATCATCAGGCCCTGGTTGTAACGAAACGCCAATCAGCGCGTGGTCAGGTAAAATCACCAAGGCAAGATTACCAGCGGGGTAAAGTAACCGCATCAAAGAGGCGAATAAGGTTGCCTTGCTATCACAATCTCCTAAATTTTGGCGTAGCATCGACATTGGCGGAGAAAAGGCTTCGGTGGTGGTGTGGGTGCGTCGAGTGAGCGGGTCATAGGGAATACTCTGAACAAAGTTGAGTAAATAATTAATTTGCTTTCGTTTGGATACATAATTTGGAATTTGACGTCGCATGGCGGTTGCGAGTGGTACTAACATTTCTCTACTGACAGTCGCAAATTTGACATGATCTGGCTTGACCATAGGAACATTAGCAAATCCTTCAAACTGGGTATGGTTAATTGTTGATAAGTAATCTTCAAACGCGGTTTGCCGTATATTTGCGAGTGTCTCTAGCCATTGTGTTTGGATTGCTTGTGTGCCACCAGAGATACCATAAGAGAGTTGCCTGCCTTGATGATTCACATTCAGCTTTATCCCAGCACTCGCCATGGCTTCGGTTTGACTTCGCAGGGCATGGGCAATATGGAGTTGAGCAGTCTCAGGGGTGTACCGAACAAAGTCCGTAAAATGCCTAAACGCAAGGGATTTAGTCACTTGATATTGTAGCGAATAACGTTTGTCTTCATGGTCATCCCAACTGTAGAAGAAATGCAGTTGATTACCGATCTCTTGCTTATAGAATTGCGTTTGTTGAGCAACAGCGTTGGATGACATGCAGATCATCGCCACCGTGGTCCATAGACAAATGTACTGAACAGCGTTGAGTGGATGGATCTTCATGGCAATTGACTTTATGGCTGGTAGTAAACTGACTAAAAGTTTAGATAAATTTAGCCATAAAGCAAAGACTTACAAGGCGCTTTGTAATGGTATTTCACTGAGGAATTGTTGAGAAAACCAGTTGAGTTCGTTGCGTAAGGTGACAACACTGCCAATAATAATCAAGGTGGGTGGTTTTACTGGGTGTTCGGCAATAATCTGCTGAATGGTGCTTAATGTGCCGGTCACCACCACTTGCTCTGACGTTGTGGCGGATTCAATTAGGGCGATGGGAGTGTCACCTGCTAAACCGTGGTTCACTAATTCGCGCGTAATGACTTCTAGCCCTGTCAGCCCCATGTAAAACACTAGCGTGTGGTTTGGTGTTGCAAGGGATTTCCAGTTGAGATTAATGGTATTGTCTTGTAAATGGCCCGTCGCAAAAACCACTGCTTGAGCGTGATCTCTGTGGGTTAGCGGAATACCGGCATAACTTGAGGCACCATTGGCCGCGGTTATGCCAGGTACCACTTGGAACGGAATGTCATTTGCAACTAAGGTTGATAATTCCTCTCCGCCACGTCCAAATATAAATGGATCACCGCCTTTGAGGCGCACCACGCGCTTGCCCATTTTAGCCTGGTCAACCAATACCTGATTGATTTCACTTTGAGGTATGGTGTGTTTACTTTTGGCTTTACCAACGTAGATTTTTTCAGCGTCACGGCGAACCATGTTTAATATGGGTTCAGAAACTAAACGGTCATAAACCACCACATCTGCTTTTTGCATCAGTCGTAATGCTTTAAACGTGAGCAATTCTGGATCACCCGGGCCGGAGCCAACTAAATAAACCTCACCTTCTAACGTGTCTTCTGTTTCATCCAATTGTGCGAGTAATCGTTCAGCTGCGCGTTGTTCATTTCCATTGAGGACATCTTCACCAACTGGGCCTTCGAACATGGCTTCCCAAAAGTTTCTTCTCGCATCAATGGTAGAAAATTTTGCTTTGACTTTATCTCGCATCGCATTGGCAAATTGACCAAGCTGGCTGATACGCTGTGGGATAAGGGCTTCAAGTTTCTGACGCAGGTGACGCAGTAAAACAGGAGCAACACCGCCACTGCACATAGCAATAGTGACGGGGGTGCGTTCGATAATCGCGGGTGTTACAAAAGTACAGTCTTCAGGACTATCTACCACATTGACTTGAATATTCTGCTGCTTTGCAAGTTGACTGATATGGACATTGACATCAGGTTTGTCGGTTGCAACAAAGACAATGTCAACTTTGTCTAGATCCGAATCTTTGAATTTGCGCTGTTCAAATGCTAACCCGTGGGTACTCATTAAACGTTGCATGGTAGGCACCGCTTCTGGCGCTATAACCTTAATACTGGCCTGAGTCTTCAGCATTAACTCCGTTTTTCGCGCGGCAACTTC
>CAXRGH010000149.1:0-5992 GCA_964230195.1 Alteromonadaceae bacterium | reverse complement strand
GTAGAGACCACCTGTTGAACATCTTCGATATTTAATCCAAAACGGCTAGCCTTATCTCTCAATATATCCACTTTAATGTAACGTCCACCCGCAACTCGCTCAGAATAGACCGATGCTGTGCCATCCACTTGGGGCAAGAGTTGTTCAATTTGCTGACCAATCTCCTGAATCGTATTTAAATGTGGACCTGCCACCTTGATCCCGACAGGTGTTTTGATACCCGTTGCCAACATATCAATACGTGTTTTGATGGGCATCACCCAAGCATTAGTAACACCAGGAAACTTAACTAAGCGATCAAGTTCCGCTTTTAAGTCATCGGTTGTCAGCCCGTCCCGCCACATAGTCTTCGGTTTTAACTGGATAAACGTTTCTATCATGGTCAGTGGCGCAGGATCTGTTGCGGTTTCCGCTCGACCAACCTTGCCAAAGACATTCTCAACTTCAGGCACAGTGCGAATCAGTTTGTCAGTCTGTTGTAGCAGCTCACGAGCCTTGCCAATGGATATCCCTGGATAGGTCGTAGGCATATACATGAGATCCCCTTCATCCAAGGGTGGAATGAATTCGCTGCCTATCTTATTGATGGGCCAAAACCCAACCGCTGTGATGATCACCGCTATCATTAATGTGAACTTAGGGAAAGCCATGACCTTGTTGAGTATGGGTAGATACAGAGCGATTAACCCTCTATTGAGAGGGTTTTTCTTTTCCGATATCACCTTACCTCGAATGAAATACCCCATCAACACAGGGACTAATGTAATCGCCAAACCTGCAGATGCGGCCATCGCATAGGTTTTGGTGTATGCAAGCGGAGAAAACATTCGGCCCTCTTGCGCCTCCAAAATAAAGACCGGCAAAAATGACACTGTGATGATCAATAAACAGAAAAACAGTGCAGGTCCTACTTCACTCGCCGCCTTGGTAACGATTTCCCAACGATTGTCATCCGTGAGTGGTGTCCTTTCCATGTGCTTATGCATATTTTCAATCATGACAATCGCACCGTCTGTCATAGCACCTATTGCAATGGCAATCCCGCCAAGTGACATGATATTGGCGTTTATCCCCTGTAAATACATAATGCTAAAGGCGACTAGAATTCCTAGAGGAAAGGTTAACATTGCCACCAAAGAGGAACGGAAATGAAACAGGAAAATCATGCACACAAGCGCAACTAACACCAACTCTTCCAGCAATTTACTCCATAAGTTGTCCACGGCCTCATCAATCAAGCTTGAACGATCGTAAACAGTTACCACTTCAACTCCCTCGGGTAATGACGACTTCAGGGCAGCTAACTTCTTCTTTACACCATCAATGGTTTGTTTTGCATTCTCACCAAAGCGCATGACCACGATGCCGCCGACCACCTCACCTTCGCCATTGAGTTCAGCAATACCACGCCGCATTTGAGGCCCCAATTCAATGTGTGCAACATCGCCAATGGTCAATGCTGTCCCTTGCGCGTTAATCCCTAAAGGAATTTTCTCAATATCTTGGGTCGACTGAATGTAACCAGTGGCCGTCACCATATATTCGGCTTCTGCCATTTCAATCACTGAAGCCCCGGTCTCTTTATTACCCCGCTTCAACGCCATTTGAATATGACTCAACGGCACGTTGTAAGCCCTCAACTTGTCCGGATCAACCTGCACTTGATATTGCTTAACCATGCCGCCGACTGCAGCAACCTCCGAGACACCTTGGACGGCTTGCAACTCATATTTTAAGAACCAGTCTTGCAAACTCCGTAATTGACTCAGATCATGAGTTCCTGTTTTGTCAGTTAGCGCATAGATATAGACCCAGCCGACACCAGTCGCATCAGGTCCCAATTGGGGATTTGCTGCGGCAGGTAAATTTGGCCTTACCTGGCTTAAATACTCAAGAACCCGACTTCGTGCCCAGTACACATCAGTATTATCATCAAATATGATATAGACATATGAATCGCCAAAAAAAGAATACCCTCTCACCGTTTGAGCTCCCGGTACGGAAAGCATCGCGGTTGTTAATGGAAACGTGACTTGATCCTGAACCACTTGCGGCGCCTGCCCTGGGTAACTTGTTTTAACGATCACCTGCACATCCGATAGATCGGGGATTGCATCAACCGGTGTCTGTTTTAAAGAAAACAAACCACCAATCGCAATAAGAACAGTGATAAGTAGCACCAAAAGTCGGTTATAAACAGACCATCGAATAATTGCTTCAATCATAATGGGGACTTCCTACTCAGTGCTATCGCTCATGTGATTCATATGAGACTCCACCGTCTCCATCTTCTGCTGCCCCTTACCCTGCTCTTGGTGGTGCTGGTGCTGGTGCTGATCATGATGCTCATGTTGGTCATGTTGGTGTTGCTGATCATGCGATGCTAATACCATATGAGTGATCACGAAGTCGTCTCGGATCTCAAAGGTAAAAACCACCTCATCGCCAACCCTAAAGCTGTTGAGGTCAATAGCATCCATCAACACAAAATCCATAGTTGCCGCAGGCCGATCCCATTTTTCTATCGGTCCACGGCTAATCGTAAGGATACGTTCATCTACCATGATGACGTCAATCGTCCCAGAAACAGTAGCGGAAGACACCTCGGGCTCCGACATAATATGAATATTAGTGACCACATAACCGCCGCTATCAAGTCTTGTCACCTCAAAATGCAATTCCTGTCCTGTCTTAAAGCGCCCAATGTCGAGGCTCTCTGACACCATAAAATCCATCGTCATTTCAGGCCAACTCCAAGCGTCAACTGCCTCATGGGTAATATTGACCGCTCCCTCATCTGTCATCACATGCTGGACAACACCAGCCATCCACACTGTAACTGGAAGCTCCGTCTGACTCATTCGTTTGAAGTCTGAGGTTTTACTGGACTCAGAATCAATTAAAAACTGAGCAGAGGTCACAATCACATCGTCAGTACTCAGACCCTCTAAAATTTCCATCCGCTGCTGCCCTACTCTACCAATCAGAACCTCAACAGACTTGAACTTCCCATCCCCCAAAGACAACACCACGCGGTCTTGCTTTCCAGTGCGGATCACAGACTCTTTTGGCACTAAAATAGCCTTCGTATGTTGATGTCCATAAATAACGACTTGCGCAAACATATTGGGTTTCAACTGATAATCTGGATTATCAAACTTCAATCGAACTCGCAGTGTTCGCGTGGTGCTATTCAATGTTGGATACACATAATCAACCACACCTTGCCATTGTTGCCCGGGTAAGTAATCTAACGTCATGGACACCGGAAGATCGTTTTTGATCAACGCGGAATCACGCTCAAAGACTTCCGCCTCAACCCACACTTGATCAAGCTTTCCAATGCTCATTAGGGTAGTCCCCGGTTGAACAAAGAAGCCCTCTCGAATTTTCAACCCATCAACAACGCCAGACTGCGGAGAGTAAAAGGTAATATTCTGTTGTACTTTGAGTGTTTTCTCTAACTCAGCAACAAAAACATCAGATAACTGCAATGCAAACAGTCGCTCGCGTGCGGCAGCTATCAACGACTGATTATTCCGTTTTACCGCAATCACTAGTTCTTCTTGGGCATTCACCAGTTGGGGCGAATACAAGGTGTACAAGGGCTGTCCTTTTTCAACCGGATTTCCTGCAGCTTTGACGAATAACTCTTCAATCCAACCATCCACGCGAGGATGAATATGAAGCAGTTGATCCTCATCGTATTGCACATAACCAACCGTGGTTATTTCTGATGGCAACGTTCCGAGCTCCACCGTTGCAGTTCTCACACCAAGGTTATTCACCACCTCAGGTGAAATTTCTACTGTTCCCGGAGACACATCTCCAGTCTTCTCAGCATCTGCATAAACGGGCACTAAATCCATGCCCATGGGAGATTTACCCGGTTTGTCTCTGCGGTAATTTGCATCCATTGGGGCAACCCAGTACAGGGGTTTATTATCGTCAGTGACATTTTCGGCTGACGATGATTCTGAAGGTGTTTGAAATAGACTGAAAATGCTCGCGCCCAGCGCAGCACTGATGAGAGCTACAACGATGAGATGCATCCTGTGTTTCTGAGTGATGATGGACATTACTGCGCTCCTTTTGTATTGGCTACGGTCGTATTTATTGTTCTGTTTTTGTGACGCGCAATCGTTTTACGCTGATGAATATTTTGGCTTTGATGGCTTTGATGGCTTTGCTGGCGGTCAGTTGGCGCAAGCGCAATGCTCGCCGCATCAGCAAAATAATAATTGAGCTGGGACATCACTTTTAATATGTCCACCTCAATATTCAAAGCCGCGATTCTCGCATCCAATTCTGCCATTCTCGCTCTGACTACTTCAGAAAAGTCGCCATCGTCGTTTGTATAGGCGGTTAGTGCCACCTCTGCTTGCTGATATGTCTGAGTCAATAACTGCTCACTATACAGTGATTGTCGTTGAGACAGCCGGTAAAGTTGCTTCAGACCTTTTTCTACTTCACTCATCATCTGCTTGATGAGTACCAGTTTCTCCGTTCCTATCGCTTCTGATTCTGCAATGGATGCTGATACCAAGGCATCCTGCTGTACTTGATTAAACAACGGAATATCCACTGACACCCCAAATGAAAATAAGTCCGCATTATCAACGCCAGATGCCATCTGCCCTCGATAACCGTAACTTGCTGACACCCCCCATTGAGGCTTGTTGCCTTGTTTGGCTATATCAACCGCTTTCTTGGACACACTGCGTTGCACCTCAACGGCTTTGACTGCTGGATGCTCATTCAATCGCTTGGCAAGTGCACTTCTATCATACGCCGAAGCATCCAATAAGGAAGGATCAGCAAGAGAAATCGTTGGTAATGATGTGGATAGTTCAAATCCAACTGGGCGGGTATTGAGGATATCGTCAGATTGGCCATGTTGTCCCTCAAACATGGGTAACCATTGACTCAAGCTTGCGTTGGCAGACTCTGCAATTTGCTTCTGTACCGTTAGCCTGTCGTGTAATTGCACGATTTCTAGTTGAGCTCGAATCACGTCTTGTTGCCGAGTCTGGCCTAACGCACTGGAATAACTGGCTCGGGCAACATCCGCCATTTGTTCAAACAGATCCCAATCAGACTCAATTAAGTGAATAGTCTGTTGCGCTCGATAGGCATCTAACCACAATCCCGAGATCATCGCTTTTAATTTTGCTTTGCGATCAGAACGCAGAAGGGCAAACTTGGACGAGGCTATCTCTAATTGTTGCTGCTGCAACGCCACAGTATCGCCTCGAGGAAACATTTGTGACACGCCTACCTTGAACTGTGTCATTCCTTCTTGATTAAACTCCCATGAATCAGTGGGTAAATTCATAATACTGATAGCAACATTGGGATTCGGTAGTGTATTGACTGCAACACTTCTATGCAGCGTTGCACTCTGTTTCAATTGGCTTCCGTGCAACCAAGGATCATGTTGTTGTGCAAGGGTGATTGCTTGCTGAAGAGTTAAAGAAGGCTGTTCCTGCTTAGCCTGATTTTCCGTGAAGTTTTGATTTTGGTCAGCGTTCACAGCACTGGAAACAGCCAGAGCAGCAATCAAGCTTGGTACCACACAATGCGCGATGAAATTCATAATTACCTCAATTACCTATCGATACACCCAACCAGTCTAACGGTTGGTTTGAACCCTAATATTCAATAAACATCATCCGCTTACATCAACAGTTTCAAAAGATGTAGACGGATCTATCCTGTGCTAGGCAATAATGGGGGGACGAAATAACTGAGAAATGACCGATTGAGTTTGAGTGACTAGCTGAAGATTGACGCTATCATTGATAAATACCATTAGCGCAATATCAATATGATTGGTCAACAGGCTCATTCCGCTGCAAGCACTGACGGGGCAACTACAATCATTGTCACAGCAATCATGATTTGCTGCGTGACTACCCTGCTCTATAACCTCATGAACCATGCTGGAATGTTCATGTTCACCAGATCGGAAGAGCACACGTCTGAACTCCAG
>CAXRGH010000148.1:0-10475 GCA_964230195.1 Alteromonadaceae bacterium | reverse complement strand
CCCGCGATTCATTTCTAATGCGTATTTGACCCCAGGCGGTGACTTCACACTTTGTTCTGAAAGTGGCTCTAATGCTGCAATCATTACAATTTTGCCTGATGCGTCAATGTAGGCAATGTCGAGGGGTATATAGGTGTTTCTCATCCAAAATGCGACTTGGCGCGGTGCCTCAAAAGTGAATAGCATACCGCATTCAGCGCAAAGTGAATCTCTAAACATGAGACCTAATGCACGCTCATCGTAAGTTTCTGCCAATTCCACAGTAATTGATTTTTGTGGATGGACAATCTTGATGTGCTTTTGGCTTCCTTGACTCGCTACGGCCCCAACATTGGCAAATATAAGACAGGCAAAAAAAACAAAAACACGCATAACAACTTCCCTTATTTAAACTCGACTTATGCTATCTAAAGATGCGAGTAAATGCGAACGTAAATGACGATGATTGATAGCTAAGGTTGACTTACGTACCTTCTACCTTAAGTGCTAAGGGCAGTCATTTGCCCACGAACCTGAATGATAAAACGAGTCAAGTTGCTGAATGTAGTCACCCAAATCCCCGACGTGTTGGTTCAACCATTGAGGGTTGTGATACGTGTTCTTGTAGCGTTCACCGCTGTCACAGATCATAGACACTATACTCCCTTTTTGGCCTTTAGCAGCCATTTCAGCCATCAACATACAGGCGCAATAAAAGTTAGTACCAGTTGAACCGCCCACTTTTCGTTGCAGCAATTCCGACAGTTGTATCATGGCGGCAAATGACGCTTTATCTGGGATACGTTCCATTCGGTCCACCACTTGACTGACAAATGACGGTTCAACACGGGGACGCCCGATCCCCTCAATCCGAGATCCTTTGGTGGATGTGAGGGTGCTATCATGTTGCTGATAGTAATCATAGAAAACTGAATTTTCTGGATCAGGTACGCACAATAGACTCGACTTTTGAGTATATCGAATGTAGCGACCTATGGTTGCAGATGTTCCGCCAGTTCCTGCACTGACAACAACCCATGTCGGCTCAGGGTACGGCTCTTTTTCCATTTGTTGGAAAATAGACTCAGCAATGTTGTTATTTCCACGCCAATCAGTAACACGCTCTGCGAAAGTGAATTGATCCATGTAATAGCCGTTAAGTTCGTGGGCTAGTTTGGCTGCCTGTTCATAAATATCGTGAGCTTCAACAAAATGGCATTCACCACCATAAAAAGCGATCTTGTCGACCTTTTCCTGACTCGTAGTTTTTGGAACAACGGCAATAAAACGCAATCCGAGTAGCCTCGCAAAATAGGCCTCAGAAACGGCCGTGCTTCCTGACGAAGCCTCTACAATGGTTGTGTGTTGATTTATATTTCCATTACATAACCCATAAAGAAACAGCGAGCGCGCTAATCGGTGTTTTAGGCTGCCGGTAGGATGAGTCGACTCGTCTTTTAAATAGAGGTGGATATCTGGTAAAGCAGGCATGTCCACTTTAATCATATGGGTATCCGCAGAGCGCTGAAAGTCAGCCTCTATCTTTGCTATCGCGTTGTGAGTCCAGGACATAATGAATTCTCGATCTGAATATTGCGTCTATGATATATCCGTCTGGAATAAATGAAAGGGTTTTATTATTTAATCTTGTGGATAGCGAATACTACCGGGGTACGGAAGTACATGTGATATAGCTCCCTGTTTTGACTCTTTCTGTAATCTCCGCCAGAACTGATAATCAAAAATTTCTGGGTGCATGGCTTGCAATAACGCCTTGTGGTCAGGATGAGTCACAATGAAATGCTTGAACTGTTCTGGAAACACATCTTCAGGACCAACCGATAACCCATCAGCAGCAAAGGGATCCGACATATCCGGTAATGGACGAAAATACCGATCATTTAATGGAGTAATTTCATCATAGTCGTAGAAGAGGACGCGATGATGTCTGGTAACCCCAAAATTTTTTTGTAACATATCACCAGGGAACAGTTGAGCCCTCCCGATATCTTTAATTGTCGCGCCTAAATCATCGATGATTTCTCTTAAGGTTTTCGGGGAGTGAGGTTGTTGGAGGTATAAATTGAGAGGTGTCATTTTTCTTTCAATATACAAATGCTTTATGGTCAGCGTATTGCCCACAATGAGTAGTTGTTTGCTACATGTTTCTTTTAACTCGTTAAGGGCAGCGTCACTAATTCTATCTAAAGGTAATTGAAAGTTAATATATTCACTGGTATCGGCCATGCGGCCTACTTTGTCGTGTCGCTTGATTAAACGGTAGCGACTTTCAACATGGCTTCGATCAAATGGTTTGCTTTCGGGAAATTCATCTCTGATCAGTTTGAATACCACAGGATAAGAAGGAAAGTGAAATACAGCCATCACTAATCCAGGAATGCCTGGGGTGAGTTCAAATTGCTCACGGCTTTGGTTTATATGTTCATTAAAACTTCGGTAAAACTCGGTCTTTCCATGTTTGTAATACCCTAATGCACTATATAACTCATGTGCAGGTTTATTGTTCAAAATGGTCCTTAAAAACCAAACGGTCTCGGCAGGACATGGGGTATCTACAAGAAACGACGAACGAGCGAAACCGAATAATGCACTGATATAACGCTTGTTGAGAAGTACAGCATCGAGAAATATTGCCCCATCATCTCTTTTGCATAGAGCAACCACAAATGGCGTTGTGTTGTGCTCGTGGCAGACTCTGCCAACAATAAAAGCTTGCCGATTTCGATAGAAGACAGACCGAAGCACATCAATGGAATAAATCTTAGACCATTTTTTTACCCCCATAGATCGCTTGAACGCAGAGATAATACGCTTTGTATCACGGGACAAATTAACGAAAGGTGCATCCCAATAAAATACCTCGTGTAATTGTTGAATGGTTTCTAACGGGCTGTCTAACGGAGCGATTTGATGCAAGATTTGTTGTCGTCGGTAGCCGGGAAGATGGCAACGTGTTGAGTGCATGAACATATCGTCGTTATTGAGCAGGGTATGCTGACTTACACGTCCAACTACTGAGTTATAAAATGTCTCTGCCAGTTCAAATTGAGGGTGATGAGGCAGCAACTTTTGGTATTCTGTTTTTAATTCACTCCAGAAGTTTAAACCACATGTGTCACTGTTTAATGCTTTTGTACACAGAGCTACCGCATCACATAAATTATCTTCATACACGTCAAACCGTTGGTCTGAGATGCAATTAAGATTTTCCCAGTCGTTCTGCTCAAATGCGGTTTTGGCTTCACGCGTTAGATGAGTAAAAACTGTAAAACTCCGCTCGAATGCAAGAAACATTCTTTGTGCAATCGCATGGGGGATGGAGTGTTTTGGTTTCATTGTGTGTACTGGTATTGGTCACATACACACAGTGTACTGAGTTTTTGAGACAATAACACGTCAAAACTTTACAGTTATTTTGTAGTAATTTGTTACACATTCGAGTGGATTTATACTTTTATGAAAATAAATTCTGGTAACATTTCTGCGGATTTATTAATGACGGATAATTATGATTTCTGTACTACGTTCTTTTAGTCTTGTTGTATTTGCTTGTTTGACCCTGAATAGCTTGGTATATGCGCAAACTCAAGACGCAAAACACCAACTGATACCATTAGAAAACCTAGCGGCATTGCCTAGCAAGAGCTTGATGACGCTGTCAGAAGACGGTAGCAGAATTGCTTATCGTGAAAAAACTGAAAAATTTGACGGGATTGTGGTGGTTGATTCGCAGTCGTTTGAGCTAGTGAGAGCGGCAGCCATCGGCGAAATACAAGCCACGCGCTTGCAGTTTGTGACCAACGACATTGTTTTACTTCACGTTGAAGAGCAACGCAAGATTCTCGGATACATTGGGCGACATGAGATGTCCGCGGTATTCGTTTTAAACGTTAAAACCAATAAAATATTCCAATTGATGACGGCTGGTTACGGCATAAAGCTTGGGCAAACAAGGCTCGGGCGAATCAAAGGTTTTACTGCTGACAGGAAAGCGGCTTACATGATGGCGTACGATGATAAAAATCGTCACAACATGTATCGCGTGAACATAGAGAAAAAACAACGTCCAAGGCTCGTTAAGCGAGGCACCGCAGATACCATTGACATGTTTATCAAAGACGGTGAGGTGATCGCCCGTGAGCGCTATAACCAAGATACCAATATTCACCAGGTCGAATCTAAAGTAGATGGTAACTGGATAGATATTCATAGAGAGGAAACGCCTTTTATTACCAAAAGCTTCAGTGGTTTCACCCCCGATAAATCCTCACTTGTTATGGTCGCCCAAAATAAAGATACAGGGCGATGGGCGTATTATTTAGTCGCATTAGCAGACGGAAAAATCTCAGGCCCCATGTTTAGCCACAAAGATAAAGATGTTGAATCGAGAGTTTATGGTAAAGATGACGTTATCATTGGGGTCAAGTATTCTGGGTTTAAGCCGAGTTACGAGTTTTTTAATAATAAGTTGAATGCTCGATTTCGTGGTCTTGCCGCCGCAATGCCAAATAACACCTTTTATTTACAGTCATGGACTGATGATAAAAATACGATGTTAATGCTGATGGAAGGCGAGATGAGCTCGGGACAATACATTCGGTACTCGAACGGAGCGCTTGAACATGTTGCATTTGTTCGCCCTTCGGTAGCACCCGAGCTCGTCAGTCACGCAACACCTTATGAATTTAAAGCGCGCGACGGCCTTACCATACCGTCACTGCTGAGTTTACCCATACACAAAGAACCCAAGCAGCTTCCTGCTATTGTTATGCCTCATGGTGGACCCGAATCATATGATAAAGTCACATATGATTGGCTGGTACAATATTTTACCAATCGAGGATATGCGGTTATTCAACCTCAATTCCGAGGTTCAACGGGATTTGGTTCTGACTTCTTGTATGCCGGTCGTGGTGAGTGGGGACGTAAGATGCAAGATGATATTACTGATTCCGTTCAGCATTTAGCTGCCCAGAAAACCATTAACCCAGAACGTGTCTGTATTCTTGGTTGGAGCTATGGCGGTTACGCTGCTATGGCTGGCATTACCTTGACACCTGAGCTTTACCAGTGCGGCGTAGCCATCAATGGCGTAAGCAACATTCCTATGATGCTTGACCGTGAGCAAAAAGAACACGGAAGAAGAAGTAGTGTGGTTGAGTACTGGAATGAGGCGATTGTTAACGGTAAACGCACGATGGCAGAGCTAAAAGCATCATCACCTGCGAGAAACGCGAATTCGGCAAAAGCGCCCATGCTGTTAGTACATGGTACTCATGACAAGGTAGTTCATATCTCACAAAGTGAGGAGATGTACGATGCATTGGATGATTTAGACAGACCGGTGAAAATGGTGAAAATTTCAAAAGGTGACCACAATCTGTACACCGCTGAACATCGTCTTAAATTACTCAAAGAAGTCGATGCATTTATTCGTCAGCATTTACCCGTGAGGGATTAATGCTGGTTAGCTGAGCAGATGGATATAAACGCTTATTAATCATTATAAACATTTCGTTGCCCGTGTTATCGCGGGCATGCTATAAATCGCATCAGAAGACAGACGGGAACGAACGCAGATCATACTGTTGTTACATTTTTCTTGTGTAGAAAGGTCTCTTTTTTGTAAAAGATTTGCATAACCATTCTGTTTTGTGAATAAAATTGCGATTCCTGATGTTGTGACCTTGACAGGTCGGTAGCTATCAGGCACATTAGGTCGCATTAAATCAAAGCAATAGCCGCGGCTCAGAAGAGTCTGTTTTCAACCAAGAAGGTAGAGTAGGTATTTAACATGATGAATGTAATTTGCAAAAACATCACTTTTATTGCGATTACCACCATGATTACCACCATAATTACCACACGCATTGGTTGGCGGGTTGCTTGTTAATGAAATAAAGTTTAGCAAAAGCCCGTTACCTGAAAAGGAAACGGGCTTTTTTGTATTTAAGTCCATTGAAAAATGAATCGGTTGAAGAACCAAAGTCTGTAAGGAGTGTTCAGTGAAAGTATTAAAGTTTGGTGGGTCGTCGTTAGCTGATGCAACACGTTATTTGTCGGTTAAATCAATTGTACTTGATACCCACAAAACCTCTGGCGCCGCGGTTGTCCTATCAGCACCTAAAGGCGTGACCAATGCCCTTGATAGTCTCTGTCATCAAGCATCAACCGGTGCTGACTATGCCCCATTACTTACAGAGCTCACTCAAAAAATTCACGGAATTGTTAATGAACTGGACAGCACGCTTGATAACTTTAATAAAGCAGCACTCACTGAGTTTGTTGAAACGACCCTCGCTGATCTAGAAAAACATCTATCAGGGATGGCGCTAATCGAATGCAGTCCAAGCTCCATCACCGCGAAATTGATGAGCACCGGTGAGTATTTGAGTGTTAATATCTTCAGCCATATCCTGAGTGCTCTTGGGCAAACGAATCGGATTATTGACCCTGCAAAACGTGTCCTCGCTTACGGTGATTATTTAGATAGCATGGCAGATGTTGCTGGCAGTAAGGAAAAATTCTCAGACGTTGATGTGGATGCAGATTGCGTTTACATTATGCCGGGTTTTGTCGCTCACAATGAAGCGGGTGAAAAAGTCACCTTGGGTCGCAATGGTTCGGACTACTCAGCCGCTATCTTAGCAGCGTGTATTGACGCTGAGTGTTGTGAGATATGGACTGACGTTGACGGCGTTTATAACGTTGATCCCAATCAAGTCACGGATGCGGTGTTACTTGACAAACTCACCTACGCCGAAGCAATGGAACTCTCATACTTTGGTGCTAAGGTACTTCACCCGAAAACAATTGGCCCTATTGCGCAACACCATATTCCCTGTGTTATCAAGAATACACTGAATCCAGCAGCGCCAGGCACTCTCATTAGTAATGAAAAGAGCGAAACCTGGGTTGATGTAAAAGGGATCTCTCAACTTGATAAAATGACCATGGTAAATATCTCAGGGCCCGGAATGAAAGGCATGGTTGGTATGGCCAGCCGCGTATTTGAAGTCATTTCGAACGCCAATATATCAATCGTGTTAATCACACAGTCATCATCTGAATACAGCATCAGTTTCTGTATCCATGATAAAGATGCGGCATTAGTACAAGAGTTATTGCAAGATGCTTTTGAGCTTGAATTAATGAATCAACTGCTTGAACCGATTGAAGTTCGTAGTGGTTTGTCAGTGGTTTCGTTGGTTGGCGACGGTATGCGTCAAGTTCAAGGCTTTGCCGCCAAATTCTTTGCTGCTCTTGCGCAAGCTCGCGTTAATATTGTGGCAATTGCACAGGGTTCCTCTGAACGTTCGATCTCTGCAGTGGTTGAAAGTCAGCAGGCCAAAGAATCGGTAAAAGTCGTTCACCAAAACTTTTTCTCTCAACTCAACCCTGTTGACGTTTTCCTTGTTGGCTGCGGCACCGTAGGTGCAGAGCTATTGAGTCAAATCGAAAAGCAGCAGGCTTCATTACTACAACGTAATATATCATTGCGCGTATTTGGTATTGCTAATAGCCGCCAATTACTGTTGAAACCAAAAGGTATTGAGCTTGCCAATGGTTGGCAATCGGAGCTTGAGCAAGCAGCTGATAAATTTGATTTAGCAACGGTTCAACAGTTTGTACAAGACCATTGTCTTGTAAACCCGGTGATTGTTGATTGCACAACCAGTGAGCACATAGCGGATAATTATATTGACTATCTCAACGCCGGATTTCACGTTGTTACACCAAACAAAAAAGCCAACACGGCAAATGCTGAGTTTTATCAAGCATTGCGTGAAGCAACCCAAGCAACTAATCGCCAATTTTTATATGAGACAACTGTTGGTGCAGGCCTACCAGTCATTGATAATTTACAAAAGTTAATGTTTGCGGGTGATAACCTGCAAAAATTTGAAGGTATTTTATCCGGTTCACTGTCATATATTTTTGGAAAACTCGATGAGGGCTTAAGCTTGTCAGAGGCAACCAAAGTCGCGAAGGAAAAAGGGTTTACTGAGCCTGATCCGCGAGATGATCTCAGTGGAATGGACGTGGCACGAAAACTACTGATCGTTGCTCGAGAAGCGGGTATGGAAATGGAACTGGAGGATATTGAAATTGAGTCAGTACTGCCAGTATCGTTTGACGCGAGTGGTAGTGTTGATGAGTTCATGCAACATCTCCCTGAATTGGATGCCCATTACTCAGAAAAAGTTGCGCAAGCCAAAGCTCAAGGCCAAGTCATACGCTATGTGGGTGTTATTGAAGATGGTAAATGTAAAGTGACTATGCGCTCGGTTGATGCTGACAATCCGTTGTATGCAGTGAAGGATGGTGAGAATGCATTGGCAATTTTCAGTGATTATTACCAGCCTATCCCATTTGTTATTCGTGGATATGGTGCTGGCGCAGCGGTAACTGCAGCCGGTGTGTTTGCTGATGTTATCCGAACAATGCCCTGGAAACAGGCAGTTTAGGAGTGGCTATGCTAACAAAGGCTTATGCTCCCGCCTCGATTGGAAACGTTAGTGTCGGGTTTGATATTCTTGGTGCTGCACTAAAACCAATATCTGGTGCAATGCTAGGAGACCAAGTTTCAGTTGAAGATGCTGAACAGTATCAAATGACATGTGACGGTGTGTTTGCCCATAAACTCCCTACAGACCCGAGCAAAAATTTAGTCGCACTTTGCCATGATTTTTTTCACGAGAAATTAGAAGAAAAGGGACAACGCCCGAGGATATTGAAATTGCATTTAACCAAGAACTTACCGATTGGTAGTGGACTTGGTTCGAGTGCCAGTTCAGTTGTTGCCGCGTTAGATGCCCTGAATACCCATTACGATAGTCCATTTGATGAAACGGAATTGTTGTTAATGATGGGAGAGTTGGAAGGTAAAGTCAGTGGTAGTGTTCACTACGATAACGTTGCTCCTGCGTATCTCGGCGGGCTTGTGCTTATGACAGAGCAACTTCCCAAGGTGGCAGTTAATTTACCTGTGTTTGAGCACTGGTATTGGGTTGTATGTTATTCCGGTTTGAGTGTTTCTACCGCTGCCGCTCGTGATATATTACCAAAACAGGTAGCGTTACAAGATACAATTACTTTTGGGCGGCAATTAAGCGTGTTTGTTCATGCTTTGCATGCTCGAGATGAGGACCTTGCAGCTAGCATGTTATCGGATGTGATTGCTGAGCCTCACAGAAAAGCATTGTTACCAAAATTTGATGAAAGTCGTGCGTTTGCGATGGAAAATGGCAGTTTAGCGTTTGGAATATCCGGTTCGGGTCCAACCGTCTTTGCGGCAACTAATTCGCTCGCGTCAGCTGAAACAATTGCTGCATGGCTAGAACAAAATTATATTCAGAATGAAGATGGCTTTTGTCATGTCTGTCAATTAGACATTGAAGGTGCTTCAGCTAAAAAGGAATCAAAGTGAAATTATTTAATCTAAAAGTCCCCTCTGAAACGGTGAACTTTGAACAAGCGGTTAAACAGGGCCTTGGTCAACAACGCGGACTGTTTTTCCCAGAGACTATTCCTCAGCTTGATAACGTTAGTGCACTCCTAGATTTACCATTTGTGGAACGAAGTGGAAAAATTCTTTCCGCATTTTTAGGTGAAGAGCTTGGTTCTGAACGTGTTCAAAAGCTTGTGTCGAATGCGTTTAATTTCCCAGCCAAAGTTGAACAGGTAGAAGACGGTATTTACAGTCTTGAGCTGTTCCACGGCCCAACACTGGCCTGTAAAGATTTTGGCGGCCGCTTTATGGCGCAGTGTCTCTCTGAATTATCGGATGGCCAGCCAATTACTATCCTAACGGCGACCTCTGGTGATACTGGCGCTGCTGTTGCTCATGCATTTCATGGCATCGAAAACATTAACGTCTGCATTTTATACCCGAAAGGTAAAATCAGTGCGTTGCAACAGAAATTATTTACTACCCTCGGTGGAAACATTCACACTATCGCCGTTGAAGGTGATTTTGACCAGTGCCAGCAACTGGTTAAAGACTGTTTTGACGATGCCGAAGTTCGTAAAGGTATTCACTTAAATTCCGCAAACTCTATCAATATTAGTCGTTTGCTTGCTCAGGTTTGTTACTACTTTGAAGCTGTTGCGCAATTGCCAAAAGAGCAACAAGATAAAGCAGTATTCTCAGTGCCGAGTGGTAACTTTGGAAATTTGACTGCAGGTATGATCGCCAAGGCGATGGGCTTACCCATCAAGCGTTTCATTGCAGCCACTAACTTGAATGACACAGTACCTCGTTATTTGGAAACAGGCGAATGGGCACCGAAGGCAACTGTTGCAACCATGTCAAATGCAATGGATGTTAGTCAGCCTAACAACTGGCCTCGCATCGAGGCACTAATTGAACATGGTTATGTGGAAGCATCTATACTCAAGGGCGATTGTGTTGACGAAGAGTACACGCAAGTTGCAATGCGTATATGTGCACAAAAAGGCTACATTAGTGAGCC
>CAXRGH010000147.1:0-2881 GCA_964230195.1 Alteromonadaceae bacterium | reverse complement strand
GTGTAGGCAGTATACCAACCCGGATTCTCCAATACATTACGCAAAATAACGTGAGGAATGTGCGTGTTGTGGTAACCCATCCCAATATAGCTCTTGTAGCACTTATTTTGGCTGGCTAATGATTTCAAATACGCCAAAGCGTTGACTTCACTCTCGGGGGACGCTAAATCCATTGGTTTTGGTAAGCGAATGCCTGCGGGAACAGTCTGGCCGACAAGGTCTTCCACTGAATCTGCGTTGACGGTGCTTAGCATTGCACTGATATCTGCGGCATTTGGGCCAATGTGACGTGAGATAAAGTCGTCTGTTTGCTGCAATTGATTAAGAGTTAGGTTAGTCATAATACTTCACTGAATAAAATTGAACAAAGCCCGCAACATGGCGGGCTACATTAGTCTGGTTTTGGATTACTCGTCGTCTATATTGTCGGCGTAATCTTCGGCAGACAATAAATTCTCCACTTCGCTTGGATCTTCAATCTTTACTTGGAACATCCAACCATCGCCAAAGGCGTCATTGTTTACCAATTCAGGTTCGCCTTCGAGTTCTTCATTTACCGCAATCACTTCGCCAGTCAGTGGCGAATAGACGTCTGATGCCGCTTTTACCGACTCAGCAACAGCAACATCGTCACCGGCGTTCACTTCATCGCCTACTTCTGGTAGCTCAACAAATACCATATCACCGAGAAGCTCTTGTGCATGCTCTGTGATCCCTACTGTGTATACATCGTCGCCTTCGTGACGAACCCATTCATGGGAAGTTGTATAACGTAATTCTGCAGGTATGTTGCTCATAATATTTCCTTTAATCGTTGTAGTGTTAAATTCGGTTATTGTGTTATTCAGTTACAGTTGACTCTTACCATTGCGAACAAAGCAAGGCTTGACCACTTTTACTGTAACCCACTTTTTGCGCATTTCAACTTCCACGGTATCACCAACAGCAGCGCTCATTCGCGCCATCGCAACACTGTGTCCCAACGTCGGTGAAAAAGTCCCAGAGGTGATTACGCCTTCAACGTCTCCAGCCTTTACTTTTTGACCCGCTCGCAAAACACCTTTGTCTGTCATCGCCAAGCCAATTAAGCGTTCGGTCCCCTCGCGGTTATAGGTTTCAAGGGCAGTTCGCCCAACAAAATCTCTATCTTCCGGCTCCCAGCTAATGGTCCATCCCATATTTGCCGCAAGAGGGGATGTAACTTCATCCATATCTTGGCCGTACAGGTTCATACCCGCTTCCAGTCTCAACGTATCACGAGCGCCCAGTCCACAGGGTTGCACTCCAGCATCTTTAAGACGCATCCAGACGTCTGCGGCTTCTTCTGCGGGCACCATGATTTCGTATCCAGTTTCGCCGGTATATCCTGTTGTAGCCACATAATAATCAGCCACCTGACGGCCAAAAAACGGCTTCATTTCCAGCAAAGCTTCGTTATCTTCTTTACTGAACAACAGCGAGGCTTTTTGCTTAGCTTGAGGCCCTTGAACTGCAATCATGGCGAATTCGTCGCGTTCATTAATGGAAACAGAGAAACCTTCTGCCACTTGATTCAACCATTGAATATCTTTTTCTCGTGTCGCTGAATTCACTACGAGTCGGTAGTCATTTTCGCCACGAAAATAAACGATCAAGTCGTCAACAACGCCACCTTCATGATTGAGCATGCCGCTGTATAATGCCTTACCTTCAACCTTTAATTTGATTACGTCGTTAGCCAATAAATAGCGCAAGTAATCTTGAGCTTGTGCTCCTTGTACATCAACAATTGTCATGTGAGATACATCAAACATACCTGCATCTTGACGAACCGCGTGGTGTTCTTCAATTTGAGAGCCATAATGAATGGGCATTTGCCATCCGTGAAAATCTACCATCTTTGCGCCGCACGCAACATGAGTGTCATGCAATACTGTTTGATGTGTCATAGCAAGTCTCTTTTGATTCGGTTAAAAACCATCCGATTATAGAAGTATTCATTCAAACAACAAATTAAATGTCGTGATAGATAGATTACGTTTTGTAATGTATTATACAACCACTCCATCACAATACTTTATATGAAAAGATTATAGATGGGTTGGTTTCATTGAATGACATTCACTGAGGGTACAGTATGAAACAATTATCCATTGACCAACTTCGCACACTCGTGGCGGTCATTGACCATAATGGGTTTACTAAAGCCGGTGACATTTTAGGGCGATCTCAACCAGCGATTAGCGCACACATTAGAAAATTAGAACAGCAATTGGATCGTAAGTTGTTTAACAAAGAGGGACAACGCCAAATTGCCAACGGTGATGGGCAGCGTTTGTATCAATATGCAAAACAATTGCTCGCCATTAATGATCAAGTATTCGAGCATTTTCAGCAACAACAATTGAGTGGGCAACTTAAGCTCGGTATACCCAGCGAATTTGCTACTACTCTATTGCCACGTATTGTTGGCGAATTTAATAAATTGTATCCAGACGTCCAGCTGGAAGTCACATCGGCACTCAGCCGGAAACTATTAGACAGTGATAAACGCCGTTATTACGATCTTATTCTTGCGCTCAGTGATTCTCCGCATAATGCCGAGCACACAGTGTTAAAAGATGAACTGGTGTGGGTGGGTGCACCGGATCATAGACTCTCGACAAATCCGATATCACTCGTCTCAGCACCAAGCGGATGTATTTATCGTGGAAGAGCGATTAACCGCCTGAATCAAGCAAAGCTATCATGGCGCATCAGCTTCACTAACGCTGACCTATCTGGTATTACCGCAGCGTTAATCGAGGGACTAGGGGTCACTGTGTTAGCAAAACGTTCAGTGCCACCACAGTTAACTATCATTAATGATGCTCGGTTGCCCAAGTTGGGGACTGTGGGTATT
>CAXRGH010000146.1:0-3173 GCA_964230195.1 Alteromonadaceae bacterium | reverse complement strand
GTGGCAAAAGCATCGAGTGAAGCCGATGAACTTATTGTGCATGCGTGTGATATGGATGCGTGTAATTTTGGCAAAAGCACAATATTTGATTTTGCGCGACACAGACGCATTGAGCATTATACTCGTATTTCAACTCAGACTGGTGTTGTGAGACCAGATTAATGTCAAATCATATTGACCTCGACAAACTTACAGCCAGTGAGCGTTACAAATTACTAACAGCTTTGGTAATCCCTCGTCCCATTGCTTGGGTTACTACAGTGAGTTCAGAAGGGATAACCAACGCTGCTCCTTATTCATTTTTTAACGTTTTTGGCCAAGACCCTGCGATCATTATCCTAGGGCTAGAACATAAGGCAGATGGAACCGCAAAAGATACTGAGAATAATATAAACACGCTCAATGAATTTGTAGTTAATTTGGTTTCATCTGACATCTTGGAAAAAATGGTTCAGACCGCAGCAGCTTATGCTCCAGGTGAAAGCGAGCCGGATATCCTTGGCTTATCTTTAACGTCGTCTAAAAAAGTGAAGCCACCAAGACTCACTAACGCACCAGTATCTATAGAGTGTGAACGAATGATGTCGTTATCATTAAGTAGAGAAAGATCTATTTTAATAGGTCGGGCGGTGGGTGTTTTTTCTAAAAATGGTTTGATAAATGCAGAAACACTTCACGTTGACTGGGAGAATAATTACCCAATCGCACGTCTTTTTGCTGATAGATATGCTGAAATCGGAAGTATAAAAAGACTTTCGATTCCCACGCCTGATCAGACTCAACCTAATGAGGATTAAATTATGTCAAACTTAATAAACCGTTACTCAGAGGGCGTATTCATCATTTCTGCTACACCTTTCGCGGAAGATGGTGAACTAGATCTATCAAGTACGGATAGATTAGTGGATTTTTACCTGGAAAGTGGTGTTTCTGGAATGACAATACTGGGTCTTATGGGTGAAGCGCAAAAACTGACTGCTGACGAGTCTTTGAGGTTCGGCAAACATATAATCAACCGTGTTGGTGGGCGTGTGCCGATTGTCGTTGGAGTTTCAGGTGCAAGCCTTGACAATATGAAGCGTCTTTCGCATTCAGTCATGGATGCTGGTGCGGCAGGAGTGATGGTTGCTCCTATGCCTGGCCTTGGTACAGAAACGAAACTCAACCAATATTTCATACAGGTATGTGAAACGTTAGGTGCTGGAGTTCCTATATGCTTACAAGATTATCCTCAAACGACCGGTGTTCAGTTCTCGGTTGAAACTATTCTGAAATTGACGAGAGAAAATCAACAAATTGTCATGCTAAAGCATGAGGATTGGCCAGGATTGACAAAGCTATCGCGAGTGCGGACTGAGTCCGATACAAGTTCCACTCCACGAATGTCTATATTGGTTGGGAATGCCGCTTTATTTCTACCTCAGGAATTACAAAGAGGTGCTGATGGTGCTATGACAGGGTTTGCATATCCTGAGATGCTTGTTCAAGTTGTTGACTTGCATAAATCAGGTAAGGTTGACCAAGCTGAGGACTTATTTGACGCATACTTGCCGATGGTAAGATATGAGCAACAGTTAGGATTAGGTCTGGCGATCAGAAAAGAAATCCTTCACCGCCGTGGATTACTTAAATCATCAAAGGTACGATCACCCGGTCCATCTTTGACAAAACTAGATCACAGTGAACTTACTCGACTCATGGACCGACTAGAAATTAAATTGAAGGAATTGCTTTAATGGACCTCGGATTAAAGGAAAAGAGAGCGTTAGTTATGTCATCAAGTAGAGGTTTGGGCGAAGGGATTGCAAAGTCATTAGCCGCCGAAGGCGTACACGTTTTGCTGACGGGAAGAAATAAAAATAGACTGAGACAAATAGCGGATGACATTAAAGCTTCAGGTGGCAACGCTGACTTCGTGATAGCTGACTTGGTAGATCCTAGCTCAGTAAATACAATTCAATTGGCTGTAAAAGAAATGCTTGGGCAAATTGATATTTTTGTCGCCAACACTGGAGGTCCACCACCTGGAATTATTTCAAACGTAGATCCACATTCAATAACAAAGCAATTTGAAATTATGGTTGTTCGCATAATAGAGCTAGCATCTAAATTTATCCCGGACATGAAATCAGCCGGTTGGGGTAGAATTTTGGCAGTTGGCTCTTCTGGGGTCATTCAGCCAATTCCGAACCTTGGTATATCGAATGTCGTGCGTTCGGCACTTGTCGGTTGGACAAAATCTGCATCAAATGACTTGGCTGGCAGCGGTATCACTGTGAACATGCTATTACCTGGCAGAATACATACGACGCGCATTGACGAGCTAGATCAGACTGTTGCAGATAACACGGGTCAACCACTGGAAAGTGTAAGGGAAGCAAGCAAAGCAATTATCCCAGTTGGTCGCTATGGCAGAGTAGAAGAGTTCGCTGATACTGCTGCTTTTATTTGCAGTGATCGTGCCGGTTACATCACTGGCAGTTTAATTCGCTGTGACGGTGGTCTGATTAAGTCAGTATAAGGGGTACAATCATGAAGCATGACTTGGTAATTAAAGGTGGTACCTTAGTAACTGCTAGCGAAACGTTTACTGCAGACATTGGTATCAAAGGAGAGAAAATTGTGACTTTAGGCGAAAGCCTTGACGGTTATGATGAGATAAACGCTGATAAAAAATTAGTAATGCCAGGTGGTATTGAAGCACATTGCCATATCGCTCAAGAGAGTGGTATGGGCGTTATGACATCCGACGATTATGAAACTGGCTCAATATCAGCAGCTTTCGGTGGCAATTCTTCATTTGTGCCGTTTGCAGCGCAGAAAAAAGGCGAAACCATTTCGGGCACCATTGATGAATACGATCGGCGTGCAGAAACGAAATCCGTGATCGATTATTCGTATCACCTGATCATTACAGATCCAAATAAAGATGTTCTCGATGAATTGCCATCTGCTTTTGAGCGCGGAATTACGTCATTTAAAGTTTTTATGACTTATGCAACAAGAGTAAGCGATGCTCAATTTCTTGATATTTTAACGGTCGCGCGACGTCATGGTGGACTGACGATGGTGCATGCTGAGAACCATGACATGCTAACTTGGATGTCAAACGCCTTGACAGAGGCTGGTTATATTGAACCGCGCTTTCATGCGCCCGCTCGACCCGGTATTGC
>CAXRGH010000145.1:0-12791 GCA_964230195.1 Alteromonadaceae bacterium | reverse complement strand
AGAACTGCTCATACCGGTTGTCTCTCTTACCTCACCGCCGAGTAAGTTAAATGCAGTACCAAAACTCACCCGCGTTCGTGTGCTGGGTTCAAAAAATAGATTGCCGAGAATGGCGCCGTTAAGCACCTCGGTGCGCTTTTGACGTTGAGCATAGGGCAACATTTTGTCAGCGGTCGCGAATATGCGTTCAATGACATCTCGGTTGAATTGATTGACCGATAGAATATGGCTTCCCGTTAAGTTTGTCATGTTTCTGTCCAGTTGATGGTTTGCGTAATAATAACAAATTTTATGTGACTGACGTCAGGTTTTATTGTGACTGCCAGTCTAATTTTCGTGCGCTACATAAAGGGTTTAATGATGGCCAGTGCCACAATAGCAAATACCAAAAGCACGGGGGACTCATTGAGTATCCGATAAAATTTAGCAGAATGTTGATTGTTATCCGCTGCGAACTGTTTATTGAGGCGGTATAAATAGCCATGATAAACATAGAGCAGTACAACCAAAACGATTTTGATATGGAGCCAAACAGACACTTTTAGCCATGCCACGCCGTAGCTATGAATGAGCAGTAGGCCAAAAATTAAGGTTAATATCGCGAAGGGAGTCACAAAGAGCCACAGTCGTCGCTGCATAATATTTAACTGCTGTTTTACATCAGGATTATTGCTGGCAGCGTTATAGACCATCAAGCGAGGCAGATAAAAGATGCCTGCCATCCATGCCAGCATGAAGAAAATATGGAGGGCTTTGAACCAAAGTAACATAAGCGTTCCTGTTTTTATCAATAACGTTCTTGCGTTAAATAGCTACGGATCGTAGACCACTTAACAATTCCAATAATATCGTTCGGTGTTTTATTATAAACGTACACTGCACCCTTACGAGTATTTTCGAGTAATTCATAAGCCTCAGCTAGCGTTGCTTGATGACTCAGTCCTCTCAGAGGGTATCCCAACAATGATTGTTCATACGCCTGGAAGGGTTGCCCTTCATGATGAAGCCAATAATAGGGGATATCGGTTTGGTGAGTTGGGATTAATTGTGTGTGGGAGTGGCTTCCTGCTAGCGCTTGAATTTGTGTATGGGAGTTGTCAGTGGTCATAACACTAAAGTTTTTATCCAGAGCACTGAGCACTCCGTGGCGTTGTAATGTTTCTCTCAGTGAGGACTGAGTGTAGGGTAGCTTCTGATGGTCAAGCTGTTGCAAGAAAATGGAACGATTTTTCATTAACTGCACAGAGGTTATGTAAGCTGGCACAATCACAAGCATGGCGGGCATAATAACTTCTGGCGTCATGGATAGCTCCATAACCGCAGATAGGGCGGAGAGTGGCGCATGTAGTACTGAGGCTAGCATACCGGCCATTCCTAGCAGTGCAAAATTATCCGAATTATCCACCAATCCTGGGGTTAGAGTGTTAAGTGGGTACAGCAATATTAGGCCTGCCAGCATACCAAACCCAAAGACAGGACCAATAATCCCGCCTGGAATACCTAACGCGATAGCGAGGATGGTCATCACCATTTTCGCCACGAGCAACAACGCAATAATGTCAATATCAGTACTGTTCTCAATAAAAGGTGCTATTGCCTCTAAGCTTGCCCCCATTGCGTGAGGTAGTAAGCTACCAATGACACCAGTGCTCACGCCAGCAATAAATAAACGTTTGGTCATGGAGAGCTTGCCAAAGGCTTTCATTGTGTGAATCAGTTGACGATTGAATAGTGAAGCAACAACCCCCAATACCATTCCACATGGAATAAGATACCAATAAACCCAGGGGTTTAATGTAGTGAATGAAAGAAAATCCAGTGCATGTCCCTCGCCAAATACTAATTTTGTTATCAGAGAGCCACAAGCAGCGGCCAACATGACAGGGATGAAAATATGAACCTTGTATTCTCTTAACACCACTTCCATAACAAAAATAACCGCTGCAAAAGGGGTGTTAAAACAGGCGGCGATACCGGCAGAAATCCCGCAGCCTGCAAGAATCCGTATACTGTTTAACGGAAGCTTCAGAAAATGCCCAATGAATCCGCTACTGGCTGCCCCCAAATGAACTGACGGGCCCTCTTTACCGACACCAAAACCACTGGCAAGTGCAATCGCTCCGCCAAAAAACTGATTAAGAAATGTAGGGAAAGGAATGTTACCGTAATGTCTTTTAACTCGATGGATAACAAATGGCACACCCATGCGGTAGTACTTTAGTCCAGTGAGACGAGCAAAGAGTAAGATGATAGCCACTGCCGCAACAGGAAGAACAAGACGTTCATACCAGAGTAATTCGTGGAATTGTCCGGGGGAGTTTAACCACAAGAGTTGGAGGTACTCAAAGGCCAAACGAAATATCACAATAACTGCCGCTGCACTGCAACCCGCAATAATAGCCAGTAGACACATTTGATACGAAGCGCGAGGCGAAGCCAACCGTGTGCGTAAGGTATTGAGCAACATAGTGTTAAATATGGTTGAATTTCATGAGATTTTATCACAAGCTAGTGCCTTTAAACAATTCAAGCGTACATCAAACGTTTGCTACAGGGCATGGGAAGTTCGGGTGAGTGCAGAGCAAATTAAATTAAAATTGGGTGTTTTTCGATTTTATCTATTGGCGATAATTGTCGTTGGTGGAGCTGCATTTGCTGGTTTTTGGTATGGTCACCCAGCAGCAGAGAAGAGCCAACTCACAATCAACAGCTTAACTCAGAATGTTGAGCAGTTGAACCAAGAGAACCACAGACTCACGCGCCAAATTAATATTTTGAGCGTTGAACTTGAAGTGGCTAAATTGACGAACCAGTCAATACAAAATCAACTGCAAACCGAGCTTAATACCGCGAATGACTTGAGAAAAACCGTGTCATTCTACCAACAGGTGATGGCACCCGAATTAACCGCCGATGGGTTTGAGATTTATTCTATTGATGTGAAACCGCGAAAGAGTGACGGCTTCTACACCTTCTCAGCGACCTTAATGCAAAAACAAAGTAAAGTGCGACCAGTGAAAGGCAGTATTACCTTTGAGGTGTTTGGTAGTTTGAACGGAGAGCCACATGTGTATCAGCCCTTTACCAAAAATGACATCATTGTTCCCCTCTCATTTTCTTTCAAATATTTTGAAACCGTTAGTCAGGTATTAGAGTTACCCGTGGGATTTATTCCAGAGGAGCTGCTGGTAAAAGCGAATGTAGTTACCTCAAAACGCCGTAACGTGACACACGAACAACGATTCGAGTGGCCTATTCGTTGAGTTTGGGTTGCGGAAACAGCCCATCTGTAAGATAATACGGGGAATTTCCAAACGGAGCAGTTTGAGGTACCCATGACAGTTGAATCCGCATTTCCTATCGAGTTTTCTGATGCCGCAGCCCAAAAAGTAAAGGGTTTGATCACTGAAGAAGAAAACCCGAATTTGAAACTACGTGTCTATGTGACCGGTGGCGGTTGTTCTGGCTTTCAATACGGCTTTACCTTTGATGAAAAAGTTAATGAAGGTGATATGACGATTGAAAAAGATGAAGTCACGCTTGTGGTTGACCCAATGAGTCTTCAATATTTGGTAGGTGGTGTGGTTGATTACACTGAGGGATTAGAAGGTTCACGCTTTTTTGTGAATAATCCAAACGCAACCACTACCTGTGGTTGTGGTGCATCATTCAGCATTTAAAGTTATCTTGTTTACGTTTTAAGCCACTGTTTTTCAGTGGCTTTTTAGTTTCTATCGGTCAATGCTTACGCCACATCACTGAGAGAATGTGGAATGCAGTATTTCCGACATTCTATGATTAGGTCACGTTATGAATAAAACCATTGCTATCCAAGTATCTCCCGAAACACAAGGCGCGTACTTTGCTGAAGCATTGAAGGTCGCAGAAACTGAACTGGCTTTATGCTTACCTGAAACGAACATTCAATTGCGTTCTCATGGCCTATTGAATTTTTTTGAAGTGACCGTCGATCAGCGTGTATTGCCTGAGATTATGCGTTTGTCATTTGTTCAGGGGATATTTGAAGTCCATGGTGAAGGACTCATCCCAATGGATGTTGCTCCCTCTTTTGCATTACATCCTGACTTTGTGTTTGGTAGTAAGTTTAAAGGTAAAACCAATGAACGTCTGACCCAATTACTGTTTTCTGTTGGCCTGTCTCAACTTGCCGGCCGAACCGGAATTAAAGTATTAGATCCAATGTGTGGTAGAGCAACGACTTTGCTCTGGGCTGTGCGTTACGGACTCACGGCACGTGGAATTGAAATTGACACTGATGCCATTGGCGATGTTCAAAGGACCGTGAAAAAATGGAGCAAGATCCATCGTCAGAAACATCAAATGCGTGACGGGTTTATTGGTAAAGCTAACAAGAAGGGGCTGGGCAAGTACATAGACTTCGCTGCAGAAGGAGCCGATTTTAGGATGGTTCAAGGGGATGGAAGTCAACCTACCACTCTCTTTAAAAAAGAAAAGTTTGACCTGATCCTATCCGACCTACCGTATGGCGTGCAGCACTTTGCATCGCAAACTGACCGCAATCCGTTAGGCTTAATAGAAGCATGTGTTAATGGCTGGTATGACTGTTTAAAACAGCATGGTGTAGTGGTCATTGCTTACAATAAAAACAATCCCAAACGACCGCAGGTAGAAGCTTGTTTTGAAGCGGCTGGATTCACGCTTGTGGAATGCGATCTTGCACATCGCATGAGTGAATCCATTGTTCGTGACATCATTATTGCGAAGCGATAGTGCGGAACGGCTTTGGCAATAATCTACAACCGTTTGTAAAACAGTACTGTAGCCTCCAAATCACCGTTAGCATTTTGAGTGAAATCTGGGATCTCCCCAGCCTCCTGAAAACCCATCTTTCGGTATAGCGTGGAGGCAATATCCCCCAAGCGAGTGTCTAGGACTAATAATTTTAACTCGAGTGCACGTGCTTGTTGTTCAAGGTGGGTCATGAGTAATTTACTTAAGCCTTGTCCGCGAGCTTCTGAATGAACCATTAACTTTTCCACTTCTCCTCGGTGAGTACCGTTTGGTTTCGAGCACAGGGCGAGTTGAACTGATGCAATGGCTTTTTGCCCCTCAAATATCACAAATAATTGACGCTTTTGGGCGGTGATATCCTTGGCAATACCCTGCCAATACTGCCGAATGTGCTGCGGATTCACGGGGGTAAGAAAACCAACGGAGCTACCACTTTCAACACAATCTGTGAGCAGCAAACACAATGTATCTTCACTCTCGGTTAGTGACTTTACGTCTATTATTTCCATCTATTTCACCATGTAGATGCAGTTTTTTTCGGCTAACATTTCTGGATAGCTCTGGATCTCAAATCCAAGTTTCTGATAGGCCTTTTGTGCGCTGGGGTTATCAGGCAACACAAACAACGATGTGCATTCGAGGCCCAAGGTGTGTTTACCTTTCTCACTCAGCTGTTTGATCAACTGTCCTACATGACCTTTGCCTCTGTGTTTTGGGTTAACCACTAATCTCGCTAAATGGCATCGTTCAAGGCGCGCGTAATATTGACCAAATGCCATCAATTCGCCAGTTGCATCCATCAAAGAGTAGGATGGAGTGGAACTGAGTGCTAAATCCTCGCAAAATGAAGAATAGTCATAAGGAAAACGAAATTCGGTTCCTACCCACTGATGCAGGTCGTCTTGATTCGTGAACCATGTCATTAATTGTTCAATATGCTGAGGTTTTGTTGCGATTAATTGCAAAAGCCTTTCCTTTGGCGAGAAGAACACGTGTGTTATCTAACTTTCTCTTTGCCTTACTTGTCTTTATCTGACGGGCAACCAAGATAATAGCGCGAGTTTATCGTGTCGCGAGGACTAAGCATATAAGGGCTTTGTAACAGTATGTTGGCAAAGACAATTGAGATGTCTATCGGTTTCAATATCTCTTGAACATGAAAAATAGAGAAGAGTAGTCTTTGTTCTAATCAGTGTTCGGCTCATTATCAAGAAACGGACAAGGCGCTACAAAGTGATGACGTTGATTGGTCACTGGGTGGTCAATGCTCAGTTCTGATGCATGCAATTGAAGACGGTCAGCCATGGCAAGCGCTTCAGCGTGTGCATAGAGTCTGTCACCTAGTATTGGATGACCCAAGCTCAACATGTGGACACGCAACTGATGGGAGCGGCCGGTAATTGGCGTCAGTTCAACGGTTGTTGTGTTGCTGGTTTTGGACAACACCCTCCACAGCGTTTGTGAGGGCTTGCCGTTTTCGTGATCCACCATTTGCTTTGGTCTGTTAGGCCAATCGCAGATCAAGGGTAAATCAACTGTTCCTGATGTGGTTTCAAGAGTTCCGTATATCCGTGCGTGATAGCACTTTTGGGTGGTTCTGGCTTGAAATTGCTTGGACAAGTGACTTTGTGCGGGTTTGTGCATGGCCAAGATCAGCAAACCTGAGGTGGCCATATCCAGCCGATGGACAATACGTGCTGTCGGATACACCATATTGACACGGTTAATCACTGAATCTCTGTGTTCAGGTGCTTTACCTGGCACGGTTAACAAACCACTGGGTTTGTTGATCACCAAGATATCCTCATCTTGGTAGAGGATATCAATATACGGTGACATGGGGGGACTATAATTCAGAAGCGCCATTAGTGTGCGTTAACCACCAATTGAATAGACTCCATTGCAATGGTGCTATGCTGGATGGCATCGGTTAAATCGTCTTTTAGCTGCGTCAAATACTCAATCTCTTCATCACGAATACTGGGGTTAACGGCTTGTAAGGCAAGCAGTCGTTGATGCTCCCCATCCAATTGCTGTTGCATTTTCTCAATATGTGTTTGTTGAATACTTTCCATTTTCTTTCCAATCAGTGACTCGGCAAAGTCACACGCACTCTCAATTTGTGGAGTT
Source organism: Alteromonadaceae bacterium (assembly GCA_964230195.1). GTDB lineage: Bacteria > Pseudomonadota > Gammaproteobacteria > Enterobacterales > Alteromonadaceae > CAXRGH01. The sequence continues at coordinate 5,888 of CAXRGH010000145.1, read as the reverse complement.
AGCGCCTTTAAAATTGATTTGGCCATGGACTTTTTCACCGGTCGTAACTCACCAAAACTCAAATTGACTGGCCTTTTTTGACTGTCGAGTTTGAAACGAACAGGCGTGGCTGGGAAGTATCGTTGAACCGGAATATTTTTATCAGTAACGGCACGCAATACAAAAACAAACTCTACCCAGAAGGCTCCAACAGGTTGACTAGCAATCTGGCTCATGGCGATCGTTGACTTACCTTGAGTGTCGGTGAGAATGCTATCCATTGCATGGCGGACCATAGGATGATCCCAAGTCAGGAATTGAATATGCTCTTGTGCTAATGCCGCTTCACGCTCATAAGTAACGGTGAGGCCGTCTTCATCTAACCCTGGCAGTGCCGATTGCATGCTCTCGGTTGGTTTCAAGATATAGGTAGACTCATTGTTGTCTTCCTGCAACACGCCAATACCATCAAACAACGATGTCATAAATTTTTCAATACTCGGGTCGTCATCTTTATCACGAATCCCTTGTATCAGTGCTTCAACTTTGCCAGTACCGGAAGAGTTGATTTCAAGTAGCTTATCGCGTCCTTGTTCTAGGCGCTCTCTTGCTACACGATGACGCTCAGCGGTATCGGCAATCAATGCATTATGTAAGGCAGTGTTAGTATAATCATCTAACGCCATCGCCAGTTGGTCTGATACTGCTTGATACACATAACGTCCAGTTGGACAAGTTTGCTCAAAGCTATTTAACCCCTTGTGATACCAGTCCAGCAATATGGCTTGTGGGCTATCTTCAAAATAAGGGACATGGATTTGTATGTCGTTTTTCTGACCAATACGATCCAAACGCCCGATACGCTGTTCCAAAAGATCAGGATTGAGGGGTAAATCAAACAGCACTATATGGCTTGCGAATTGGAAGTTTCTGCCCTCGCTGCCAATTTCACTACAAATAAGGGCCTGCGCACCATAGTCTTGCTGAGCAAAGTAACTGGCAGATTGATCACGCTCAAGAATACTCATACCCTCATGGAAGACCGTTGTTCGAATGCCTGACTTAACACGGATCGCTTCAGATAAGCCGAGTGCGGTGCTCGCCTTTGCACAAATCACCAGCACTTTCATTTGTTTCAGTTGTTGCAGCAGTTGGATTAACCAAGGTAAACGAGGATCATCCATTAAAAGATCAGGCGCATTCTGTTCAGGGTAGAGGGCATGTTGGACATCTTGATGCTCCATAAAGCTTTTGTAATGCTCTGGTAGCGGCAAGGGGTATGGATTGAGCTTCCGTTGCTTAAAACCTGTGACACCTTTACGGCTATTACGGAACAACAGTCGGCCGGTACCATGTCTATCTAACAACTGCTCAATCAACTGAGGCTTGGCTTGATCCAAAGGCAATGATAAAAGCTCGTTTACCGTGGTCTCGCCCAACTTGTTTGAGAGTCTATCAATGTGGTTCTGAGTGAGGGGGGCATCTGATTGCAAAGGCTCAATGATATCGGCAATTTTACTGTATGCTTTTTCCTCTGCCAGAAATTCCGAATACGAATGGAAGCGGCTGGGATCGAGTAGGCGTAGTCGAGCAAAGTGACTCTCGTGACCCAATTGATCGGGAGTTGCCGTCAATAACAAGACACCAGGGATACTGGCAGCTAGAGCCGCTATTGCATCATATTCTGCTGACGCTCCATCAGCCGACCACTGCAGGTGATGCGCCTCATCTACAATCAGTAAATCCCAACCAGCGGCTTCCATGTCTTGCAATGCATCTGGCTCATGAGTAACAAAATCAAGGCTACAGATCACCAATTGTTCCATTTCAAATGGATTGCCCTCTTGCTTTGCAGATGCATAGCGTTCATGGTCAAAGATTGAAAAAGCAAGGTTTACACGGCGTAACATCTCAACCAGCCATTGATGCACCAAACTAGAAGGAACAACAATTAATACACGTGATGCGCGTCCACTTTGAATTTGCTGGTGGATAATCAAGGCGGCTTCAATGGTTTTACCAAGACCAACTTCGTCAGCCAGTAAAACGCGTGGTGCAAACCGCTGTCCAACCTCAGATGCAATGTGAAGCTGGTGGGGGATCAAGTCAGCTCGTGCTCCCAAGAATCCAAGCAGTGGTGAGGTAAAATGTTCAAACTGTTTTTGCAAACATTGATGACGCAGTGCAAACAGATTTGGATTGTCGACTTGTCCCGCGAGCAATCGTTGCTTGGGTTGATTCAAAGTAAAGGTGTGGTTAAGCAGTACTTCGCTGAGCTCTACCCATTCACCGGTATCATCACGATGCCCAAAATACACAACAAGGTCATCCTGAACTGAGACCTCTTCCACTTTCATGGTCCAGCCTTGAGCACAACTGACGGTGTCGCCCTTAGAGAATACTATACGGGTGAGTGGGGCGTCTTGAGTGGTATATCGGCGGTCCTCACCAGTTGTGGGAAAAGAGAGAGTGACAAAACGGTTTTGGCATTCAATAACAATGCCTAGTCCAAGCTCATTCTCAGTTTCACTGAGCCATCGTTGTCCAACAGAAAACATATAACCTTTACCTTTCATTTTGCGAGGCGCAATCATATAGAAGCCAGACACATTTTACCAACCAGAAATGTTGATTTTTGTCAGTAATAATCTTGCAGTTAACCACTCACGTTATTTCATTCCTAAAGACTAGCACATGGGAACATGCCCCCTCTGATTATTAGCGTATTTGTGTTCAGGCGAGAGACGAACAAAGATCGCATATGTTCCGTCATAAAAACAAAATAATTTGTGAGTTGCTTAAGACATTAGACTATGGTTAAAGTAGGACTGAATGGATGTGTCGAGTTCAGTTCCTTAACTCGATACTGCATTTCCAGTCGTTAGGAATATCACGAATGGAGAGCTGTATGTCATTACCTAGCACGTCAGACCATAAGACCTATATTCTAGACACCAATATTCTACTACATGAGCCGTTCGCGTTCTTATCATTTCAGGAACATGATGTGGTAATACCAATGACGGTTTTGGAAGAGCTTGATCACATCAAAGATAGTAAGAAAGATGTCGCGCGTGATGCTCGTGTTGCCATTCGCGGGCTTGAAGATGTGTTGCGGGATGCAACCCCCGAAATGATGACTAACGGTGTTTCTTTGGGACATTTTGACGATGGACTATCAGCCCCTCATGGCCGCTTGTCAATTTTCACCGATTTATTAATGGAACGTGATCAGCAAGTCTTTTCCAGCAACGAAAATGATAACCGTATTATCAATGCTGCCTTGCACTTGCAAAGCACCCTCACAGACCGTCAAGTGGTGTTGGTTACTAAAGACATTAACATGCGTCTGAAAGCGAAAGGGGCAGGATTACACCATGTTGAAGACTACCGAACAGACCAATTAGTCACTGACATTAAGTATCTGACCAAAGGGTATCACGAGTATGATGGTGATTTTTGGCAGCGTATCTCTCAAGTCCAGAGTATCAAAGAAGGGCGTGAGACTATTCATCAAATTGCACGTGAAGATCTGCCTAATGTGCACGTCAACGAATACTTAGTGGATGAAGCCGAAGGATTTGTTGGTTTTGTGGAAGGTGTTGATGATCAACAGGTTGAGGTCTTAGACCTAGGACTAGAACGATTAATGCACCGACGAGCTTGGGGAATTTCGCCAAAAAATGTGGGTCAAGCAATGGCACTGAATGCGTTACTCGATCCCCATATTGATCTCGTGATCCTCACCGGGCCTGCTGGATGTGGTAAGACGTTACTGGCACTGGCAGCCTCATTAGAGATGGTCATTGAGAAGAAACTGTACGAGAAAATCATTGTTACCCGAAATACGCCTGAGCTAGCCGAATCCATAGGCTTTCTTCCTGGAACAGAAGAAGAAAAAATGGCGCCCTGGTTAAGTGCGATTACCGACTCTCTTGAGGTATTACATAAAAACGACGTTAACGCCGCCAGCTCAATGAATTACACCATAGAAAAAGCTAACCTTCAGTTTAAATCCGTTAACTTTATGCGTGGCCGTAGTATTCAGAATTCGTTGGTTATATTGGACGAGTCACAAAATTTAACAGCATCCCAATTAAAAACCATTATCACCCGTTGCGGTGAGGGTACTAAGTTAATCTGTACGGGTAATCTGTCCCAGATTGACAGCAACTACCTTAGTCCAGTGACCTCAGGTTTAACCTATTTGGTGGAAAAATTTAAAGATTTTTCAGGAAGTGCAACACTCAACTTAGAGGGTGTGGTGCGAAGTCGTTTGGCTGAGTTTGCTGAAAAAGAAATGTGATGAGTTTGCCAAAGGCCTTAACCCGAAGAGAGGAACGTCAAAAGTTAGAGAGGCAAATGTCCGATTGAATCTGGCTTAGACAGCGCGTTATGTAACTGAAATGCGTGGACTATATCGTCTAGGCATTTTTTTGCTTTGCTTGAATTGTGTATAGCCTATTGTGATTTTGTAAATTCAACACCACAGGAGTATGCAAGAAGTGCATATCAGTTGAACATCGAACGGCCGTTTCGTGCCATACACGGTCATTCGAGCGTTAGATGTTAATAATACTCAGTTGCCTATTCAAATCACTTACGATTGCAGATATGACTCTATTTGTTGCACGTTTTTTTGCTCCAGACCAGCTATCCGAAGCCCAAAACTCTTCATCCATGTTGTTGCCAACAATATGGTGTTGCTTGGAATAAATAACCTGATTATCTTTAGCTAAAGAAACATTTAAATGAAAGGTATATACGGGCTGGTCATTTTTACCTTGTGCGATGCGCTCAAAATGGATTACTAATTCGTTAGGTGAGGACTCATCATACACTCCGTTCGAAGTAAGCACGGAGTTCAAATTTTCCAATACTGTGTTTTGGCTCTTTAAATCAAACATCCATAATTGACCATTCCAAGAGTGTCTCTGTTTATTCGCACAAAAAAACTGTGGTTCTTTCCCAGCTTCAAACTCACTTGTTTTAATCCAGTCGCTATGCCCCGACTTAATTATTCCCGTTTCAATTTTTGTTTTGAACGTAATGTCCTTAGAAATGTTAATAGGGAAACCAGTCTTATCGTAGGTCTTCAAATTAGTAGAAGCACATCCCGAAATTAGAAAAATTAAAACTAATATACTTATTCGCACCACTTTTTCCCTATCGTACTATGCGTTTTATCTAGCGTGTTTAAAAGATAACACGCCGTTTAAAATTAGTTAACCCGACCGTCTGTTGATCGCTCATTAGAGAACAATGGTAACTAATAAGTTTAGTCGGCTCAAATGTGCCAACAAAGACCCCTCACGACCTCTTCATTGCAAACGTGCCACAGTTATTGCGAACTTGCCGCCCATAGGTTCGCTTAAGATGGGTGTCCATGATAATTATGTTATTGCATGTATTTATAGTTGGGTGTCCTGTGTTTTAAGTGTTTTACTATTTCTAATTACACATAACTTTTTCAGGATTGTTCCAAGAGCTTAAATCCTCAACACGGAATTTATTGCCTGCATGGACTTCCTTTAATTGATAGTGTTTTACAACGGTACTATTTTGGTTTGCTTCAACATCTATAACTTCGTATAAATACTTATCTATAAAGTGGACACTCCATATTTCTATACGGGCACTTGTTGAAGTTTGACCGGATATTTTGACCTCATAGTTTGAAGCCGCAGCAACGCCAACAATTTCAATATCCTTTTTTCGAAACTCTAAACCACATAAATTTGCAGATTTAATTATTTCAGGAAAAACAGTCTTGAAGTCATCATTAAATCGAAACTCTCGAACGTCTGTGAAATTTGCTGTCAAATCTGATGCTGATTTGTATTGATGGGGGATTAAATTGCAAGCAGTAATAGACAGACCAAACAGAAATAAGATAACTACTCTCATAT
>CAXRGH010000144.1:0-14740 GCA_964230195.1 Alteromonadaceae bacterium | reverse complement strand
ATAGCCCTGTCTATGTAAATCGTTAAATTGATTTTGTTGTTTTTCTAATAACGCTAGCTTCTTATTTAAAAACAATTGCTGTGCGGTAATCGCTTGCTTTTCTAATTGAAGTGCAAGCTCACGTTGATTTAAGTTGTGTAGCTCTTTTTGTTGTAACTGTCGGTGCTGGATGATTTCTTCGTCAAGCAAGGTTAATTGTTGCTTTAATTGGACACTTAGTTGGTCACTTAGCTCAACACCTTGCATTTGTTTTGAATGTGATGAGGTTGTGTGATTCATTTGCTGAGGAATCACAATAGTTGCAAGTACTTGACCTTTTTTAACAGTATCCCCGTCAGATATGTACAACGTATCAATTACGCCGCCTTGTCTCGCATAGCTCTTAATAACACCCTTATTAGGCATTAAAAACCCACGGACAGTTTCTTTACGAGAGTATTGGGCTGTAAATAAAAAAATAACGACAGCGATAGCAACTGTAATTAATATAAGAACCGTGAACTTGATTGAGAGAGGCTGGGCTAAACTGACGTCTCCTGCTAGCCGATTTTCTTGATGCGCAAGCACTTCTTTCCGGAATAATGACATGAGGTAGACTCAAACATGCAAGATAAAAGGATAGATAGAGTGTATCCAGGGAGTTCAGAAAAAAAATCCTGAAGTTAATACAAAGTTATAAGCCGCTAATCAATGAACAAACATTAATTCATCATTTCTGTTTTCAGCAGTCCGTTAAACAAAGTCAAAAATAATAAGACGCAAGCCCCCAGACAGAAGCTTGCGTAATTCGTTTATCACAGTTTTAGCGTGTGATTAGAAAGCTTGTTAGGTTCGATTCAATCGGTAGTGTTAAATCGCTACTGGTGCTTTTATGTTAGGGTGAGCGTCATAACCAACAATCTCAAAATCTTCAAATTGATAGTCATATATGCTGTTTGGTTTCCGATTAATCTTAAGAGTTGGCAGACCACGTGGTTCGCGTGTCATTTGTTCTTTAATCTGTTCCATGTGGTTAGAATACGCGTGTAAGTCACCAAAGCTGACGATCACCTCTCCTGGTTCAAGATCACATTGCTGGCATAGCATGTGTACTAACAAGGATAAACTCGCGATGTTATACGGTAGTCCCAAAAAGATGTCTGAGCTTCGAATATAGAGTTGGCCTGATAGTTTTCCATTGGCAACATAGAACTGATACAACAAGTGGCATGGAGGTAATGCCATTTTGCCATTTTCGACATTTTCATGAGGAGACATTGATTCATCAGGGAGATATTCGACATTCCATCCATGAAACAAGATACGACGGCTATTGGGATTATTCTTTAACGTATTGACTACGTAATCAATCTGGTTAATTTCACCACCATCTTTGGTTGGCCACCGTGTCCATTGCTTGCCGTAGATTGGCCCCAATGATCCATCTTCAAGGGCCCATTCATCCCATATTTTCACGCCATTATCATTAAGCCATTGATTGTTAGTGTTACCACTTAGAAACCAAATCAGTTCGTTGGCAATGCTTTTAAAGTGAAGTTTTTTCGTGGTCAATAAAGGGAACCCTTTGGATAAGTCATGACGAATTTGACGGCCGAATACCGACAACGTGCCGGTGCCTGTACGGTCACCTTTTTGAGCGCCATTCTCTAGCACATCTTCCAACAAATTAAGATATGATTTCATTTCCTTCCCTTATCATTCATGACTATGACTTTTATACCTAACTTTTGCTGTTACATGACAAGTGGTGACAACATTTTGCCACCAACGCAAATCAGAAACAGTGCAAATATTTTCTTGAGCAATGGTACGGGCAATCTCATCACAAGATAAGCGCCAAATCGAGCCGTCACTCCTGACGTTAAAACTACCCCTAACGCGGCAGGTAAATAGACATATCCCACACTGTAATTCGGAGCATTGGTTAACTTACCACCGCTCAATACAAAGACAAGCGTAGCGGCAATCGCGATAATACTGCCACAAAATGAGGCACTTCCAATTGCAGGTTTTATGTTCACATTTAACCATGTTAACGCTGGCACCATAAATGCGCCACCACCAACACCAAGCAGAGATGCCAGCCCACCAACGCCACTGCCTACGGCAACAAGTCTCACCGAGGATGCTTCATTTTGTTTCACTTTCGGTGCGTAAAAAGCCATCTGAAAGGCAGTTAGGCAAACAAGTGCTCCAAAAACAATTTGTAGCTTCTGACCGTCGATTTGAGTGACTGCACACGCACCAATAATGGCACCTATGATCACGCCCACCGCTAGCTTCGGCAGTAATGCAACCGCCAGGTTGCCCTTCTTATAATGTGCTCGCGCTGACGCCGCACTGGTAAAAATAATACTGGCTAACGAGGTGGCAATTGCCATTGGCATACTTTGGCTTATGGGCATGTTGAGGTATATATCAAACAGATACAAACAAGCAGGCACCATCAATAAGCCACCACCGATACCCAACAACCCAGCAAATACACCAATAATGCTACCTAGGGCAAGGCAATAGCCAAATATGATGATAGCCTCTGTCATGAGCGCCACCAATACACAGCGGCCATAAATCGTTGAGTCATTAATTACCAGCCCTTAGTAAGGCGCCAAAACCGGCTGTCTCAATAAACTTCTCTGTCTGTTTGTGGACTTGTTGCGGATCCTGACACGATAGAACATCTTGCAGAAGTGATTCAACCTCATTGGTATCCACTCGCCTTAATAGCCATTTTATTTTCGCTAGGTTCTTTGCACTCATACTGAGCTCTCTATATCCCATGGCCATGAGTAACAGAGCGCCCGCCGGTTCGGAAGCTAATTCACCACAAATTGACACTGGCTTATCAAGGCCACCGCATTCGGTCACTATAATAAACAAAGCTCTTAATACAGACGGATGGTAATTGTCATACAGTGGTGCTACTCGAGCATTGTTGCGATCAACCGCGAGCATATATTGGGTCAGATCGTTTGTCCCCACTGAGAAGAAATCCACATGAGTTGATAATTCTTTTAATTGGTACAGTACAGCAGGGACTTCTAACATAATACCAACCAATGGCTTTGCGACTTTGGTGTCGAGTTCCTCTCGAACTTCATTCCATGCTTGCTCGATCAAGCGCTTGGCTTCAGTCACTTCATTTACTGCCGTGATCATTGGTAGCATAATACGGAGGTTGCCAAGAGTTGCATTTGCTTTGATCATCGCTCGTACTTGCACTAAGAAAATCTCTGGGTGGTCCAGTGTGATCCGTATCCCACGCCATCCAAGGAAAGGATTCTCTTCTTGAACAGGAAAATAAGGTAATGGCTTATCACCGCCAACATCGAGTGTCCGCATGGTGACGGGTAAAGGATGAAAGTTTTTTAGTATTTGCTCATACAGCTTAACTTGCTCACCCTCTGACGGAAAACGCTCTCGCAGCATAAAAGGCACTTCGGTTCTAAACAAACCAATCCCGTCGCATGGGATATCATCACGAGTGTCTTGCGAAATCGCAAGCCCTGCGTTTAAGTAGAGATTTAACGAAACACCATCAAGCGTCACCATTGGGGCTTCAGCTTCTGCTAGCATTGTCTCATGCAGTTTGGTTTCTTGCTCTGCAAGCTTCGAATATTGCTCTAGAACTGCACCTTCAGGTGCAATAAACACCTCTCCTGAATACCCATCCACCACAAGTAAAGTTGATTGTAATAGCGTTAAAGGTAAATCCCCGATCCCCATAACAGCGGGAATATCCATTGCTCGGGCAAGTATGGCGGCATGAGAATTGCGTGAACCTTTTTGTGAAACCACTCCAGCTAGACTGCCCGCTGGATATTCTGCAAGCATTGAAGCGGTTACTTCTTCTGCAACTAGAATTCCTCTCTCAACATCGGCTTTTGGGGCTGAATTGTCATTAATAATATGTGCGAGCACACGGTTTCCAAGATCCTCAATATCAACGATGCGCTCTTTCATGTAGTCATCTTGCATCAAATCAAATTGGATACGATATTGCTCCACTACTCGCTTCAATGCCGAACCTGCAGTCCAACCTTCAGAGATTTGTAACTCTACTTCCGCTCCAAGACTGTTGGCGTCTAACAACTGTTGATACCAAGAGAAAATGGATTGTGCATCTTTTGGAACCACTTTTCGCATGCGTTCTGCCATGGTTGCAATGTCTTGGCGAGTATTGCGAACAGCGACTTTAAATATAGCAAGTTCTTCTTTCGGATCTTTTGTTGGGAACATGCCATATTGCTTTAAGGTAAGCTTAGGTTGATAGAGGATGGATTCGCCGATAGCGAAACCATCAGAACCTGAGACTCCAGACAGCGCTGGTGTTTTATTTTCTTGTCTTATGTTGAGTTCGCCGCGCGTTCGAGCGTGCACTATTTCCAGTGCCATCTGAGCCGCAAGGGTCACTAAAAAAGATTCTTCGTCTTGTGAAAAGGGGCGCTTTTCTGTGTGTTGAACCGTGATAACACCCAACACTCGACGCTGATGAATAATCGGCGCACCAAGAAAGCTATGATAAGCCTCTTCGTCTGCCTCTGGAAAAAATTTAAATCTGGGATGCTGTTGCGCATTTTGCACATTGATAGGCTCTTCACGCTGTGCTACCAGTCCCACAAGCCCTTCATTGGCAGCAATTTTGATAATGCCTATGGCGGATTTTGAAAGGCCCTCTGTAGCCATTAGAACGTGATCGGACTGCGGCGCTTCCGTCAAATAAACCGAACAACAGTCAACGCCCATAGACTCTTTAACTCGCAACGCAAGGCAATCGAGCGCATCTCTAAATGAAGGGATAGCGGCAACTTCTTGAACGATACTGCGAAGTGTTGTTAGCATGGCGTTAAACTCTTATGCTCGTTTTCTTCTGCGGCGACGGTGACTGGGTCTGGCATTTTGAAACAATGCAGTTGAAGAAAATTCTTTTAATGCCTTTCGATATACATCACGTTTAAATGAAACCACATTTCGGATGGGATACCAAAAACTGACCCAGCGCCAGTCGTCAAACTCAGGATGACCACTTCGATTAAAATCGATGTTCGTCTCTTTACCTGTCAACTTCAGCAGGAACCATTTTTGTTTCTGTCCAATGCAAACAGGATTCGTACCTTGCCGAATGTATTTTTTTGGCAAACGATATCTGAGCCATTGCCGTGTTTGTCCTAACACCACAACGTCTTTTTTTGTTAATCCGACTTCTTCGTACAGCTCTCTGTACATTGTTTGTTCTGCAGTTTCGCCTTCATCTATTCCGCCTTGCGGAAACTGCCATGAATGTTGTCCATGCCGTTTGGCCCAAAATACTTGCCCTTGGTGATTACAAATAATAATACCAACATTCGCGCGGAACCCATCAGCGTCAATCACTTAGACTCCTGCCCCATAAAATTTTTTTCCATTTTTCCATAGACTGATGAAATTTAACAGTGATTTTACCGTTTTGTTTCAATAAATTTGCAGTTTTGACGGCATCAAATGGAGGTTTGGGTTCTAGAAAGGACTCATTATTTGATACCGATTTTTGCCGCATAACGCGAGACTGTTGGGTTTTGTTTTCTGTCGGTACGAACAACACCAAATGCCAAGGTATTATTTCAAATGATCAGCATAAGTTGCCCTGTTAGAAATACAAAAATGCCACCAACATTCTTTCTCGAATGTTGATGGCCTATTGAGTATCGACTGACGCTATTGCAGCGCTTTGCTGAACAAAGACTCTAAACTAAGACCTTGATGGTCCAGTGTCGTACGCAAACGACGCAAGGCTTCAACCTGGATTTGTCTTACGCGCTCCCGAGTCAATCCGATTTCAGCACCGACATCTTCCAAGGTGGAGGGTTCATAGCCTAATAATCCAAATCGCCGCGCCAGCACTTCTCGTTGCTTGGGATTCAACTCACTCAGCCAATCAACAATGTTGTCTTTCATGTCTGAGTCCTGAAGCTGTTGCTCTGGGCCCGTGTCGTTCTCGTCTGCAATGATATCAAGTAACGCTTTGTCTTTTTCTTGACCACCACCAATGGGTGTGTCAACTGAACTAATGCGTTCATTCAATCTCAGCATCTTCCGAACTTCGTCCACCGGCTTTTCGAGATAATGAGCAATCTCTTCCGCTGTTGGCTGATGGTCAAGCTTCTGAGCGAGCTCTCGCGCGCCACGCAAGCACACATTAAGATCTTTAACCACATGAATTGGCAAACGAATAGTGCGTGTCTGGTTCATAATAGCGCGTTCGATGGTCTGACGGATCCACCAGGTGGCGTAGGTTGAAAACCTAAATCCACGTTCGGGATCAAACTTTTCTACGGCGCGAATAAGACCTAAATTGCCTTCTTCAATGAGATCGAGCAATGCTAGCCCGCGGTTGTTGTAACGTCGCGCAATCTTCACTACCAGCCTTAGATTACTGACAATCATTCGACTTCGAGCAGCTTCGTCGCCTTTTAATGCTCGGCGAGCAAAATATACTTCTTCTTCAGCAGAAAGAAGGGGAGAGTATCCAATTTCACCTAGATACAATTGAGTGGCATCGAGGTTTTTACCTACGTCTGCACCTTTGATAACGATTTCATCAACATCACTAGCGTCATTTTCAGTGGTGTCGATCATTTCCATGTCAAGCCCGTCCTGGTCTTGATCCATAGTGGCATCTAAATTTTCTTCAGATACCGCTGCTTTGACTACTTCTTTCCTTTCCATAGGTAGCACCTCCAGCATTGAGTGTATGATGTAACTTAACTTATTGTGATTCCCTTTTTTTATTGTAAATAGCGTAACGGATCTACCGCAGTGCCCTTGTATCTAATTTCAAAATGAAGATGCGAGCCTTTTTCGCTATTTTTTCCCATAGTTGCAATCTGTTGACCAGATTTAATCCATTGTTGCTCCTTAACTAAAACCGTCTCATTATGAGCATACGCACTTAAAAAGTTTTCTGTGTGCTTAATAATGACGAGATTTCCATATCCCTTTAACGCTTTACCTGTGTAAACTACTTTACCTGCGGCCGTAGCCAAAATCGGTGAGTGTTGCTTACCAGATATATCAATTCCTTTGTTCGGATTATTCTTATTTGAAAACCTCCCAACAAGGGTCACTTTGGCCGGCCATTTCCAATGCCGAACCGTTGAAGGAAAACCACTAGCCTTTGTTTTCACAATGTTTTGTGGTTGTCCTTGATTTCCACCATACTCCTGCTTTTTCGGTCGGTCAACCCTTTGTTTTAACGTTTTTTTAACAACTTTTGGGGTGGGTTGAACTTTATTAATAGTAGACGTCTTTTTCGGTTTGCCAAGTTGAAGTACTTGTCCCACTGCAATCGTGTATGGCGGTTGAATATTGTTGTATTGAGCAAGGTCCTTAAAATCTAAATTTGCTTGCCATGCAATTGAGTAAAGCGTCTCCCCTTCTTTTACTTTATGTTTGGAATGACCTGACAGATCAAAATAAGACTGAGTTCTTGGTTGCGCTGCATTTGCATGAGGTGCAAGATCGACAGTCGGTGCAGGCACATGACGGGAGCTGCATCCTGAGATGAACGTCAGTATAAATATTAATAAAAAGCCAGGTAAGTTTTGCATATATTATTTTAGTATAAAGAACAATACGATAGCGAGAATAACGACTGCCCAGCCAATAATATCAACGTACTGTCTAATCTTTTCTTCCATTGCTTTACCACCCCATTTCATTAATCCACAGACGAGATAAAAGCGCATTGAACGTCCAATTGCGGACGATATAACGAATGGCAACAACGCCATCTGCATGAAACCAGCGGTAATGGTGAATACTTTGTACGGAATAGGTGAAAAACCAGAAATAAACACAACCCACACGCCGTATTGTTCAAACCAACTGATAGCGTCGTCTAATTTGTGTCCGTAACCGATTGAAACGAGGTATGGTTGGATCAACGACTCAAAAAAGAACAAGCCAAGAAAGTATCCAAATATACCTCCCAATACCGAGGTGACACTGGCTATTAGGGCATAGCGCCAAGCATTATCAGGCTTTGCAAGGGACATAGGTGCCAACATGACATCCACGGGAATTGGAAAAATCACAGATTCAGAAAAGCTCATCACGCCTAAAAAACGCTCGGCATTTGGGTGTTTTGCCCACTTCATGGTTACGTCGTATAACTTACTAAAAATCAAAACTGTATATCTCCCTCTACTAGTGGAACAAACTTCACTTCTTCAAGCCGTGTTGTCGTCACCTTATCCTTATGTTTATCAAATGTATATAAATGTTGTGTGGTAGTACCCAAAGGTATCACTAGGCGTCCGTGCTCGGATAATTGAGCGAGTAATGTTTCAGGCAAAGTTGCCGCCGCGGCGGTGACTATAATGGCGTCAAATGGTGCTTTAGATTTCCAGCCTCTCCAACCATCGCCATGTTTCATTGACACGTTGTAGAGATCAAGTGCATGGAGTTTTCTTTTGGCGTTAAATTGTAACGATTGAATACGCTCAAGGCTGTAAATTTCATTAAATAGGGTTGCCAATATGGCTGTCTGATAACCGCAGCCAGTGCCAATTTCAAGAACCCGTTGCGGTTTCTGCGGCATCTCTAACAACTCTTCAGTCATCTTTGCGACTATGTACGGTTGCGAAATAGTTTGACCCTGGCCGATGGGTAATGCTGTGTTTTGATAAGCTTTGTGAGCAAGCGCTTCGGCAATAAACTGGTCTCTCGGTATCGAAGCGATGGCGTTCAATACATCCAAATTTTGAATGCCCTGTTGTTTCAATGTCGCGATTAATGGATTGGCTTTGCGATACCGTTGCTGCGTCATACTAGATCAAACTCTCAATCCAAGTCCGTGTATTCTCCAAATGCTGATATGCTGTCATATCTACAGAAAGTGGTGTGACGGAGCAATAACCATTAGCGACCGCGTGAAAGTCAGTTCCTTCCCCGGCATCTTGCTCTTCACCAACCTTGCCATACCAATGAATTTGTCGCCCAAAGGGGTCAGAGGATTGAACCATAGTCTCAGCCCTGTGACGACGACCTAAACGTGTCACTTTAATGCCTTTAATTTCTGCAAGCGGTAGGTCGGGGACATTAATATTTAAGATTTGGTCAGCGGGTAATGGTTTAGTCTGTAATTTTTCAATAATCGACAAGGTAATATCTGCTGCCGTCTGAAAGTGCTGGCACTGTTTGGAGGCGAGAGATACTGCAATGGCAGGCAAGCCCATAAAACGCCCTTCAGTAGCCGCAGCGACTGTGCCTGAGTAGATAACATCATCTCCTAAATTAGCCCCGTGATTGATGCCCGACACCACCAAATCAGGATCACTGTCCAAGAAGCTATTCAGGGCCAAATGAACACAATCAGATGGCGTTCCGTTAACCGAATGAACCTGTTGGGATACAGTATTCACACGCAACGGATTCATCAATGAGAGTGCGTTACTAGCGCCACTGCAGTTCCTATCTGGTGCCATCATAGTCACGTCATGAGCAACAGACAGATGCTGGAACAGGCATTGAATACCGTTGGCATGAACACCATCGTCGTTACTAAGTAATAGCTTCATCGGCTCCCCCATCGGGTTGTTTGATTATTTCACGTAAAACTGAAGTGGCAAAGCAACCACTCGGTAACTCAAAGCTTAAGACCAATGCGTCATCTTCAATTTGCCACTGCATATTTTGGGGTTGCAAGTGCAAACTACGACGTTCTTGTTTCAACTTCAAGTCAACAAGACCCTGAGTAATCAACTGGAAAGGTGCCACCGCTTGCATTTCAAATTCAGCGGCATCAGCTTTTGTGGCCAAATTACCGCCGCCCCAAAGTGGAGCGGTAATTGACACATCTCCTTCACTCATTCGTGACGCAGTATCGGTTGCATCAGCGGTTTGGATAAAAAAACTATTAGAGCCAGCAAGCTGCATTGCATCGCCCTCTAAGACCTTGATGAAAAGTTGACTTGCGATGCGTTGACTAACTACTTCGTTAAACAACCAAGAACGGAGGGCAGATATAGCCATTGACCGTTTATTTCGATTGCGGATTGTTTCGCCACCGAGCATTAAATTGGCTAAATACAAATTACTATTTTTATTGCCAAAGCGCTGCTCACCAAAATAGTTTGGCACTCCCTTCTCTTGAACCTGTGTCAAGTTTGCTTCTAAATCTGCGGTAGCCTTCAACTCTCTTACAGTGATAACGAATCGGTTACCTCGTAACACGCCTGTGCGAAGTTTTTTATTATGGCGTTTGAAGTTAAGAATAGTTGCCCCGTCGAGCACAAACTTGCTCCAATCAGGCATGGTTTTCCCTGGGATATGCACACTAAACCACTGCTCTGTGACTGCGTATTTATCTTTACGACCAGCAAAAGTGACCGAACGCAACGGAACGCCCGCAAACTTTGCTAAGGCTTCAGCAACAAACGCTGTGTTGAGTTCAACCTTGCGCACCCAAAGATAAACGTGCTCGCCTTCTCCACAGGGTTCATAACCCAATATTTCAGTGACCTGAAAATCCTCTAAACGTTGTTTGATAATACCCGTTGATTCGGGGGCTTGGTGTAAGTAGTGCCAATGATCGGTGGTCAAATTCATGATTCATCACCTCGTTTTTCCAGCAATACAACACTATGACAGGCTATACCTTCTTTTCGTCCAGTGAACCCGAGTTTTTCTGTGGTGGTTGCTTTCACATTCACCTGTTCATGACTGACTTGAAGATCAGATGCGATACAATGCCGCATAGATTCAATGTGGGGTGCCATTTTTGGAGCTTGAGCAATAATTGTGCAATCAATATTACCCACCTGATAGTGTTTTTGGCGCATCAAATTAACCACATGGCGCAGCAATACGCGGCTATCTGCACCACTATATTCGGGATCGGTATCTGGAAAATGATGCCCAATATCACCGAGTGCAAGGGCTCCGAGTATGCTATCGCAAATGGCATGGAGAAGCACGTCGCCGTCAGAGTGGGCTAACAGCCCGTGCTCGTAGGTGACTTCAACACCACCAATCGTGATTGGGCCATCACCACCAAATTTGTGTACATCATATCCATGGCCTATTCGCATCATAATTCGAGCTCTCTTTGTTGGGTCAGGTAATATTGCGCTATAGCAAGATCATCTTGTGTCGTAATTTTTATGTTACTTGGCCTACCGGCAATCAAGTGAACCGGGAATCCACTGTATTCCATTGCAGATGCTTCATCCGTTATTGTGTGTCCCGCCACTTGCGCTGATTCAATTGCACGAATCAATAATTCAGTCTTGAAGAATTGAGGTGTGAGTGCATGCCATAACTGGTCACGATCAGCCGTGTCATGAACGCATTGATTGTTAGTGCTGACTTTCATGGTGTCCCTCACGCGATGTGCGAGAATCCCGCCATCGTTATCCTTGGCAAGTGCAAGTAACTGAGAAATATCATCATGCATCACACACGGTCTAGCCGCGTCATGAACCAGCACCCACTCTTCTTTAACCAAACGCAAGCCGTTTAGCACAGAATCGACACGCTCTTCTCCCCCCATGACACAGGTTAGCCACGGCTCTGCATTGAGAGGGGAGCGGCCAAAATACTGGTCTTCAGGGTGCAGTACCAGATAGATATGGTGGATTTGCGGATGCGCAATGAGTTTTTCTAAGGTCGTTTGAAGAATTGATTTGCCATCAATTTCTAAATATTGTTTTGGCCGTTGTGCCTGCATTCGTTTGCCTACACCGGCAGCCGGAACAACAACACTGAATTGAGTTTGCATTTAACGGGTTACTCTGATGGTAATATTCGATAAAAGGTTTCGCCATCACGGATCAAGCCGAGCTCAGTTCGCGCTCGCTCTTCCAGTGCTTCCATTCCCGACGATAGATCATGGATGTCGGCTTTAAGTAATTGATTTCTCTGCATCAATTTCTCATTTTGTTGGTATTGCCAATCAACCTGTTGTTTCATTTGTCGATAATCAGGAATACTATGCTTGCCAAACCAAAGGCGGTATTGCAGAAGCACGATCAAACTGAGCATGATGATGCTGATGAATCTCATATGTGCCTCTGTACTTTTCCTATGCCGTTATTATGCCAACAGATTACATGCTGGCAAGTAATTAATAACGTAGAGAGTCAAATTCCTTTCTCATTACTCCAGCTGAACAACCTAGCCTCCGAAAAGCTTTGAACGCAACTTATCTTTAAGTTTATCCTCAAGGGAGCCACCTTGGGAGATGTCTGCTCCAAGGAGTTCTGTCAACTGATTGGTGAAATTTGCGTTTTCACCTAAAACGTTTTGCCAACCGCCAAGTAATTCATCAGTACCCGAAATCTCTGAAGATGAAGATTGCGTTAGCGACTGCTTCCACTGTGACAATTTTGCGCTGTGTTCGCCCAAATAATGTTGACTGACAATGTCTGTCAATAGTCCATCCAAATCAGACGACAAACGAATCGAGGGCTGTTGCCAAGAGCCGCTAAAATCCGTATTTAATGCCAGTGCGCCTTTACGATTAACGCCGTCAATCAAGGCATTAACCACATCATTACTCTCGGTCGACGCTAACGATAATTGATTGATATTCCATTGCCCCTGCCCCATCAACTGATTGTCTTTCATATCAAGCGATCCGGTACTGGATAACAGACCTTTTGAAAGTGAAAAATTGTGTTCTTTACTCTTTGTTTTGATCATATTTTCTAGGTTCAACTGTTCAATATTCCACTGTTGAACGAGTTTCAGTTGCTCAGCGATGATAGAAAACTCGCCGTTCATTTCAATGGTTTGCCACAGAGTGCTACCACTGCTTTGAAGCGTGAATCGGGTTGGTTTTTGGGTGATATCGTGTTGATATGTCACATCAAACCATTGACTCATCAGGGTTTGTTGCTGCCAAATAACCTCAACCAAAGCTTTTTCAATGAATATCTCGGGGGTGGTTTCATCAAGTGACACAAAATAGCCCTCATTGAGAGATGTCTCTTGAGCTTCCTCACGCGACCCTTTGAGCAAGGGCAGTATATGATTAACCGATATCAGTACGGGTTCAGCCCAACCGTTCACGCTATCCCCGAACATCTGTTGTGCAACATTATTGATGGTGTCAGTGTCGCCTGCCGCAATCCCCTTAACCATAGCCAAATCCTGCTGCGGTGCTTGTCTCGCAGCCTTAAGTGCGGGCTTGATTTCGGACGATGCAGCTTGCACCGCCTCTTTAAATGCCTTGATGGCATTATTATTACGTTTGACTTCCGCTTTTATCTCGTCGAGTCGTTTTTTTGCTAAGGCAAAATCTGCTGGTGTTTTATATTCTTGAGATTGTAAAACCGCGACCTTTTGCTTGAGTGCATCAATGTCCGATTGCGTCGGTAATCCTGATTTTCTTTCAGCTAGTGCTGCCTCATGCTTCTCTCGAACCGCGGTTAAATGAGCGAGTGCTTGTGGGGTTTTTAGCGGCGCTTTAGCAATAATATCATCCATGTTCACCTGCTCTGCCTTCATCCACGACGCATCCGTGTCTTCACTGTCTTCCGCGCTAGTCGCCTCTCGATAGACTGCCCCGGGGCTCGTTCTCATCTGATTCATTTGTAAGCCTGTGACGGTCAATTCACTAATGTGCACTTTTTTTGTTAGCAACGGGAGCCATTCAAAACCAAACGAGACAGACGAAACATCCACCAAGTTATTCGTCGGTTTATTTGCATCCGTCACTTGGAGGCCTTTAATGGTGATTTGCGCGGGTGACAACTGATGCTCAACCGCTAGGATGTTTACCTCAGCACCTACTGCTTCCTCTAACGACTCAACCAGAATCCAGCGAAGCAGCGGGTTTAATAATAACCAAGTACCCAGTAATAGCGTTACAACCAAAAGAACTCCGGTTGCGGCACCTTGCCAACGAATATATCGAATCATTTAGATCCCCTTACTCGGAAGAAAAATTTGCACGAGACGAAATGTTTTCAAAAATTGTACAACCGGTTGCTTCTTCAACCATACCATTGCCGTTTGACGATACTTTGCCACTAACCAATAGAGCAACGGCGCAACCAAGGGCAACGTCATTAACGCAATGGTTAATTCACCCATAACACGAGTGTGATTGAACCAAGTTAGTTGTATGAGTTGACTTGAATACAAGGATTGCCAAAGGGTTTGGGTCCCTTCGTGTAACAAAACAGACTCGCCAACCGACAACGCCAATCCCCTGATCAACAGAGCAACTAAGCTAAACAAAGCCCACGCAAGCATGAAACTGCCAAACTGAATCCGAACAGTAAAAGCGACAAGTACGAGTAAGAGACCCTGCAGAGATAACAGCGGACTAAACCCCATTAAAAATCCTAAGCAAAGACCCGCTGCAATTTGTTTATTGGAGGCGTCCGAATGCAAAATGGTGAGTAACTTCGCAATAAAATTCATTTAGCCTCCAGGCAAGATTGTTGTTTAGTCAGTATCTCCCAAACGCAATAATTGTGTGTTGCCGCCCATGGAAGTGATATTGTTAGTGATTGTTTTTTCCGTCACAAATCGATCAAGGTATAGAGGTCCACCAGCTTTGGGACCGGTTCCAGAAAGTCCTTGGCCACCAAAGGGTTGAACACCAACCGTCGCACCGATTTGATTTCGATTAATGTAAATATTACCTACATTTACTCGTTCTGCAATAGCCATTGCCAAGGATTCATTTCGTGTGTGAATCCCCAAGGTTAAACCAAAGCCTGTGTTGTTAATGAGATCGGAAGAGCGTCGT
>CAXRGH010000143.1:0-32635 GCA_964230195.1 Alteromonadaceae bacterium | reverse complement strand
GCCTGCAGAGTCGTATCCGCGATACTCCAAACGTTTGAGGCCCTCTACCAAAATTGGGCTAACATTTCTTTCGCCTATGGCGCCAACGATTCCACACATAGTAATTTCCTATCTAAAATTTAATTTGTTAATGGGGCAGTTAAGACTGCAACGCCATGAGATTCGATGATTTGTTGATCTGATGATGATAATGATGCATCAGTTATCAGGGTTGAGATTTGTGACCAACGCAACTCTTGATTGGGCATTTTCCGGGAAACTTTGCTGGCATCAGCCATAACAACAACTTGCCGTGAAACAGAGGCTATTGTTTGAGTGAGTTGCGTTAATTCATTAAATGTTGTTGTGCCTTGTGTAATGTCGATGCCAGAGGCACCCACAAACGCAAAGTCAAAATTGTATTCTTGGACTGTATTTTCAGCCATTTTACCCTGGAAAGAATGGGACTGTTGATCCCAGGTACCGCCCGTCATGAGCAGTTGATGGCTATTATCTTGTTCTAGAATTTGATTCGCGGTGTAAATACAGTTGGTCATGATCACTAATCCGCGTTTTTGTTTGAGTTCTGGGATCAATGCTGCCGTGGTACTGCCACTATCAATGATGATGCGGTCATGGTCACGGATAAGACTTGCGGCTAACTTTGCAATCGCCGCTTTGGACGGTGATTCAGTTGCCAGTTCAGAACCATCGGTTTGTACTAACACGGCACCACCAAATTTGCGTAACAATAACCCTGAAAGTTCTAATGTTGCTAAATCCTTTCGAATCGTAACTTCTGAAACCTCAAGGGTTTGGCTTAATTCATCCACTGAAACTTCGCCCAATGATTGAAGGGATTGCATAATGGCATTTCGCCGTTGTTGAGTGTTACGCTTTTGCATTTCAGGCTCTTAAGTTTCAAAACGAAAGATAGTTTAGTTATTTTCTTTTGAAATGCAAGTTTGTATTCAACTTTAGTTGAATGAGATGCAGAGCTGATCACTGTTCGATGTAACAATTGGTGGGTTAAGCATGCAAAAACGCCGAAAGTGTTGAGCTTTAACAGGGTATTGTTTAGCTCTGTCTTTCGGCGTTTTTAAACCTTTTACTGCTGCGGGCAGTGATCTTGACGGATCAGGAAAAGGTTTTTTATGATTTTTTAGTCGGGCGTTGCCATTGCGTGAGCTCAACCTGCTTTCCACGGGCTACTGCGAGAGCGTCTTCACTGACGGCTTTCGTCACAGTGGAGCCGGCACCTACGGTTGCGCCTTTGCCAATAGACACGGGAGCAACGAGAGAGCTATTTGAGCCTATGAAGGCATTGTCGCCAATCTCAGTCAGATGCTTGTTGACGCCGTCATAGTTACAGGTGATGGTACCGGCGCCAATATTCACATCACTGCCGACTTTAGTATCGCCAAGGTAAGTGAAATGATTCGCTTTTGAGCCTTCACCGAGTACAGTTTTTTTCATTTCTACAAAGTTACCCACTTTACTGTTGGCTTTCATCACGGCGCCCGGTCTCAAGCGTGCGTAGGGACCTACCTGTGCACCTTCACCCACGTCCGCTTGTTGGACAATCGAATGGGCTTCAATCACTGCATTGTCAGCAATGTTACAGTTATCCAGAATACAGTGAGCACCAATGGTGACATTGCTCCCAATGGTAACCTTTCCCTTCACAATGACATTAATATCAATCACGCTATCTTGTCCGCAGCTGAGTTCGCCGCGAAGATCAAATCGATTAGGATCGAGCAAGGTAACGCCGGCCATCATCAGACGATGAGCTTCGCGTTGTTGATAAGCACGTTCAAGGCGAGCAAGCTGGCTACGATTGTTAATGCCTTCCACCTCTACCGCATGGGCGGGATGGGCTGCACGAATGGTTTTTCCTTCATTTGCAGCCATTGCAATGACATCCGTCAGGTAATATTCGGCCTGTGCGTTGTCATTACTCAACTGACTTAACCATCGCTTAAGATCTTTACCATTAATCACCATCATGCCAGTGTTAATTTCGCTAATGGCCAACTGCTCTGGCGCACAGTCTTTATGTTCAACAATGGCAGTAATGTTATCGCCTTTGCGCACAATACGCCCCATGCCGGTAGGGTCGTCAAGGTGAACAGTAAGTAAGGCTAAATCAGCTTGCTGCTTAACTGCAATGAGTTCTTTTAATGTATCTGGCGTGATTAAAGGTGCATCACCCACCAAGATCATGACGTCTTCATCATCGCCAATGGCGTCAACGGTTTGTTGCACAGCATGTCCGGTACCGAGTTGCTCCGCTTGTAAGCACCAATTAAGGGTGTTGTCCGCGAGCGCCGCTTGCAGCTGGTCAGCACCGTGACCGTATACGAGGTGGACATTCTCAGCACCAATTTGCGTTGCCGTATCAATAATGTGCTGAACAATCGGCTTGTCTGCAATTGGATGCAGCACTTTGGGTAGTGATGATTTCATGCGGGTACCCTTTCCCGCAGCAAGAATAACAACAGAGAATGCCATGATATGTCCTTTTGGCTAGCAGTGATAAATTAATTGAGGCGTATTCTACCGACTATTTACGTTCGCTAGCAACGATTGTTTGTTGAGCTTTCGACTTCAGTTTGAAGCCAGTCGCCAGCGAGACTCCAATAAGCACGAGTAGCGCACCAATGGTTTGGTTGGTGGTTAGCACCTCTCCAAGCAACAAACTCCCCCACAAGACACCAAAAACCGGCACTAAATAAGCCACGGTAATGGCTTTTACCGCACCAATGCGGTTGATTAAATGGAAATACATAACGTAGGCAAGTGCAGTTGAGACAACACCGAGTAAAGCAACATTGATCCAAGCTTGCTGAGACACAGGCTCGGCTGGCCATAATAACAGACTCGGGACCAGTAGCATCAACGCTGACATCCACTGTGATGCGGTGGCCACTGCTAATGGCGACGCGTCTTGCAGGTATTTTTTGGTGTAACTGGCGGCGATACCGTAACACACAGAGGCTGAAATGGCAGCAAGCACTGCGACTTTCCCTGTTTCTAGGGTTAATCCTTGACCTGACACTAAGATTGAAACGCCGAAAAAGCCGATGAAAATGCCAAGGATGTTGGTTTTGGTCAACGAGGCTTTCAACCAAAAAACACCAATAATGGCGCCAAACATAGGTGCGGTTGCATTAAGAATTGAGGTGATGCCAGCTTCCAGTGTGAGGGTGCTAAAACTAAATAAAGTAAATGGAATGGCGCTATTGAGCAAGCCAACCATAAACATGTGTCGCCAATGTTTAATGCTTTCTGCAAGTAATTGTTTATAGAGGAAGACGGGAGTTAAAAACAAAGCTGCTGACAGTGTTCTCAAAAAGATCAAAGTCACGGGTCCAAACTCGTGACTGGATACACGCATAAAATAAAAAGAGAGTCCCCAAAACGCTGCGAGAACTAACATTTCAATGATATAAATAGGACGCACTTAAATTTCCTTTTTGTTCGGCTTTAAATAGGTGTAGCCGTGGAGACAATCTTCATAAAAGTCTGTCCATTTCACCCCTTCTCTGGGGCGTATTTTGCCTTGTGCAACTTGACGATCAATCATCTTCTTCACTTGGTGTGCCATTGCTGAAGGGTTATATTGCATAACATTGAGTACGTCGTTAACTGAAGAACCGTGCACCACTTCCTCAATATAAAAATCTTCGGGGTCATCATCATCACTGAACACATGCACTTCGTTGACGCGGCCAAACAGATTATGCATGTCGCCCATGACATCTTGATATGCACCGGTTAGAAACAGCCCAACAAAATAGTCCTCATCCGGTTTCAAAGCATGCAGTGGCAAGGTTTTATTGGGGCCGTGCTCACCAATAAATTTGTCGATTTTACCGTCACTGTCACAGGTTATATCCACTAGTGAGCAGTTGACGGTCGGTTCTTCATCCATGCGTGTGATGGGGACAACAGGCAATAGTTGGTCAATGGCCCAAATATCAGCTGCTGACTGAAACACCGAAAAATTACACAAATAATAGGAGGACAGGTCAATATCAATGTCGTTGAGTTCGTCCGAAACAAATGCTGCATCCGCCATGCGTAATTGGATTTGCTGCATCAATTGCCAATACATGGTTTCAATTTGTGCCAGCTCATTAAGGCTAATGACGCGCAACTTGAATGCTTCAATCGCTTGTTCTTTTGCTTGTGAAGCGTCGTTGTAGACTTCTTGTATACGATGTTCTTTATGCAGTAATTCTGCCGTGTTGCGCATGTTGGTGACCAGCATATGCTCACCTGCTTTCGGGCTGGTATCAAAGTCTGTTCCCCACGAGTGGATTTCGCCTAATATCTGGGTAATAACACAACTATGATGGGCGGTAATAGCGCGACCGCTCTCACTGACAATGGTTGGATGCGGGACTTTCTCAATATCACATAATTGCTTGATACCATACACAATATCCGTCACGTATTCTTCAATACTGTAGTTTCGTGAAGAGTCGCCCGTGGATTGACTGCCGTCATAATCAATACCAAGCCCACCACCGACGTCTAAATACTCGAGAGGCACCCCCATATGACGGAGTTCGGCGTAGATTAATGCACTCTCATTGACAGCGTCTTTAACTGAGCGAATATCCGTGAGTTGGCTACCAATATGGAAGTGCAACAATTTAAGACAATGCAGGAGGTCATTTTGTTTGAGGTATTCAGTGGCATTGATAATTTCAGCAAATGACAAACCAAATTTGGCTCGATCTCCACCAGAGCCTTGCCATTTACCTTTACCAACGACCGTCATTTTGGCTCGAATACCAATAATAGGTTCAACTCCAATGCTTTTTGCGATGTTAACAACAGAGACGAGTTCCGTGAATTTTTCTACAACAACAATAATTTTGCGATCCAATTTACGCCCAAGCATGGCAAGACGCATGAACTCTTCATCTTTGTAGCCGTTCAAAATGGTCAGGGCGTCCGGGTTGGCGTTATACGCTAAAACAGTGAGTAATTCTGCTTTAGAACCAGCTTCAAGCCCGTAATTGAAGGCTTCCCCCGCGGCTACAATTTCTTCCACCACTTCGCGCATTTGGTTCACTTTGACGGGGTAAACCCCTAGATAGTTACCTTGGTATTGCTCGTCTTCAATGACCTTTCTAAAGGTGGTATTAATTTTTTTGACTTGTGAGTGCAAAATATCATGGAAGCGCACAACAACCGGGAATTGAATGCCTTCTTGTTTGATTTCTTCAACCACTTTCGCCATATCAATACAGATATTGGGTTGCTGAGGAACTGGGGTTACATTTAAATTGCCATTCTCACCAATTCGAAAATAGCCACCACCCCAGCGCTCAACGCGGTACAGGTCATTTGCATGTTTGATTGACCACTTGGACATATGCTACCTCTACTTATCCAAACACAAGATCAGTTCACGCACGACTTTTGCGGCGAACACTGAGCTATTACCGGTTTGATCGATTTCAGGTGATAGTTCAACAGCGTCAGCGCCAACAAAGCGTTTCGTTTTGAGAATTTTACACAGTGAGACAAACGAGTGAAAATCTTCACCACCAGGTTCAGGTGTTCCGGTACCAGGAAAGAAGCTCGGATCAAAGTAATCTAAATCCAAGGTGAGATAAATGGGTCTATCATCTGGGATCTGTTTCACTAACTCCAAAAATGTTTGGCGAGAGTGACATTGAGTCTGGTGCTCATTCATCCATTGGTACTCTTCTTTTGTGCCAGAGCGAATACCGTATTGTACAAGCTGGTGGTCTGGCCCAAAATGGTCGGTTACGCGTCGAATAATAGAGGCATGGGAATAATGATAACCTTCGTAGCCATCGCGTAAATCAGCATGGGCGTCAAGGTGGAGAAGTACCAGATCAGGAAAGGCCGCCAAATATGATTTGATGGGGGCATAGGAAATGGAATGTTCGCCGCCTAGCGTCAGTATGGGCGTTGTATTAAGATCAATGCTAGCCACTTGATGCAAAAAACCATTGGTGCCGGCGTGCCACTGGGCTTCAGCGTCCATTGTGCTCGGCATGTCTAAATTGCCCAGATCGTAAAAGTCAATGTCTTCAAGGTCGTGATTGAGATAGGGTGAATAGCTTTCAATGCCATCGGATATCAATCGTAACGCATCAGGTCCTTTGCGAGTCCCTTTGCGAAAACAGGCGGTGCCATCAAAGCCAAAACCAAGCAAGTTAATATGACCTGGCATGAGGTGGCTTGCAAGCTTAGCCATGTGAAAAGGGCATGGTGACGCTACAAGCGATGATGCGAATACGTTGCTCATAAATCTGCATTCCTACACAAACGAGGGCGACATTATAAACGCTGTTTGCATCATGGTCGATGCTTTTTCGGGGAAATTAAGGCGATTATTGTGGTTAATATAGTCACCACAAATCGCCTCACACAATCATGTAATGGGATCGCTTAGTAAGTAAAGCGACCGAGATGCCTGTCGAGTTCTGTTTGAACCTGCTCCAACTCAACATTACTTTCTGTCAACGACTCCGAGTTCTCTGCCACTTTTATTGCACCATCGCTCACATTGGTCATCATGTGTTGACTGTCTTTTGTGAGTGTTTGTTGTTCGTTGGAATGCTTTGCAATGAGCTGATTCATAGCGGCAATCTGATCAATATCATTGGTGAGCTTGTCGAGTGAGTGATTCACAGTACCAGCGCCTTCAATGGTTTGCTGTGCAAGCTCCATGGAGTTGTGGGTGGAGTTAAAGGAGATATCAACTTTACTTTGCAGTTGATTGATGATGGTTTCAATTTCAGCCGTGGACTCGTGGGTTTTTAACGCTAACGCACGAACTTCATCGGCAACGACAGAAAATCCTCTGCCTGACTCTCCTGCTCGAGCAGCTTCGATAGACGCGTTTAATGCCAGCAAATTTGTCTGTTCAGCGATATTCCGGATGACGTCAAGCATACGGCTGATTTCCTGGCTTTGTTCCTTGAGTTCGGTAACCGTTTGAGTCGAGGTGGACAACTCTTCAACTAGCTGTTTTATGTTGGTCAAGTTCTGTGACACCTTAGCATGGCTCGCTTGTGACTCTTTCCGCATGGTTTCGGTATTATCCGATGTTTGTTTTGCTTGTTGCGCAATCTCTTCACTGGTTTGCGTGATTTGTGCCAAGTGATTGTGTGTACTCTGGGTACTGTTTTGTTGTTCGAGGGCCTTGTCCCGAATGCATTTTGAGGTCATTGAAACCTGATGCCCAGTGACGGCTAATCGCTCATTCACACCGGCAAGACTTTTCACAATATTGTGGATCTGATCAATAAAACCATTAAAACTTTGAGCCAACACACTGATTTCATCATTCGTATTCTGGTGAGGGATTCGCTGAGTTAAATCACCATCACCTTGTGCAATATTTTCAAGCATAGAGGAGAGGTCAGCAATCGGGTTCAGAATAATGCGGCGTAAGAAATAAATCAGTAAGGCACCAAGTACCATGATCATGACAATGGATGAAATTAATTGAAGCACCAAGAGTTGGTTTTGGCGTTCAGTGATGTGCTGAGTAGAATATTCCACAAATACAGTACCGATCTTACCTTTTTCTTCCCAATTAAGGGGGATTGCCACCGTCATGTCGCCAATTGGTTTGCTTCCACGTGTACCACCAATCACTTTTGAGCGGTGATCAACGACGAATAAGCTTTTGACTCTCGTGTCTTTTATCATGGCTTGGCTAATCTTATTCACTAGCTCAACATCGTACATGAAGACAGGTTCATTGAAGATAATGCCCAGTTGCTCATTCAGTGCCGTTTGTTGCGTTTCCCAGCGTTGCATTTCAGCACGATTTTGCATCACGTAATTGACCACCGAGATGATAATTGACGCTGATATGAGAGAACCTATCAGGACGTAAAGTATCTTCATTAATAACGATTGTTGCTTCATAGGTAGCTCCTAATTTTCCTTGGCTGGGTTGTACCAAAGACGTGAATCGTTGATGGGCGTTCCTGCCGGTAAGTTGGGATTGGTTAAATTAAATATGGTGCGTTGTGCCACATTTGCTCTGTTGAGTGCTTCTTGCACTTCTTTGTCTTGGAAAAAGAGACGCTCCAACTCGCCATTGTCAATCATTTGCATCAAAGTTGACTCAATGACATCGCCGACTGGATTGTTTTGACTAACAAAGAAGTATACTGGGGCGACATATCGGAACATCAGATAGGGGTCAACGCTAAGAGGCAACTCTGAATTATTTTTAATTTCATTCCAAGGTTCATTGAGGCCTCTTGGGAAATAGTCGTAGCGTCCACCTTCTAACATGCGAAACATGTTGTTGTATTTGACCGCTGTAGTCACCGGTATATTGTTGTGTCTCAATATATCGGTGTCAGGCCAATCCGAGCCGCTTCCTGCTGAATATTGCATTAATTGGCTCAGTTGGGTGATATTGGCAAATCTGTGAGTATGCTGTTCAGCAATTAATGCGATCCTAAACCCAAATAATCCACGAAAAACGGGGACTTTAATGGCGCGTAATTCGCTTTCCAATGCTTGGTTGGTCATGTTCCAAAACACATCCAAAGCGCCGCTTTCAAGGTCATTTTTCTTTCGTTCTACCGACGTGTGTCCCTTAGCCATATTGGCGTAGGGATAACTGATTGTATATCCATTCAATTCCGCCACGCGTTTAAGGATTGTTTGTGGTAATTGCATTTCATCCGGACCAATGATGGCTAAGGTTTTGCCAAAGGATGGTGCTGACAGCAGGGCAATGAGGACTAACATGACTCGGTTCATAATGTATTGCTATCTCCTTTAACTGAAATAAGCTAACTCAACTGATTAAGTTATCGGTTGTTATTGGTAATACATGAGCTCATAATTGTATAGCGACATGAAATGTTAATTAACTTTACATGTTTGTAACATGAAATCCGTTAAATCTGAAAGCGCTTTCATTAAAATATTTTGTGGG
Organism: Alteromonadaceae bacterium; assembly: GCA_964230195.1. Lineage (GTDB taxonomy): Bacteria > Pseudomonadota > Gammaproteobacteria > Enterobacterales > Alteromonadaceae > CAXRGH01. Next base: position 23,694 of record CAXRGH010000143.1, on the reverse strand, counting down.
CGTCCATTTTTTTGATGGGTTTTTTTGTACGCCTTATCAAATCTTTGATAGCCTAATGAATCTCCAAATACCATCTAGTGAGGAACATGCATGGACGCTCTGACGTTATTACCACCCTTGGTTGCATTGATTATTGCGGTGTGGAAGCGTGATGTAATTGTTGCGCTTGTGTTGGCTCTTATCTGTTCTGAACTGATACAGGCTCAAGGTCATATTTTCAGTGGTACCAGTGCAAGTGTTGCGCAGGTCGTTTCCGTATTCGCCAGCGCAGGCAATACACAAGTAGTGATATTCGCGCTGTTGATTGGTGGTTTGATGCGCTTGGTAAAATTATCAGGGGGACTTCAAGGATTTGTTCAGTGGGTCGTCAGTACTCCGATGGCGAATTCACCTCGTCGAGTGGGGCTGCTGACGATGGTTACCGGTATCTTTGTGTTTATTGAATCTAATCTCAGTTTGTTGACATCAGGTATGCTTTCTCGTCCCTTATTTGACCGTTTCCGGTTAAGTCGAGCGCGTCTTGCTTTCATTATTGACTCAACCTGCGCTCCGGTGAGTGTGTTGATTTTATTAAACGCGTGGGGAGCCTTTCTTCTTACCGTGATTGAGCCATTTGCACCCGGTGACAGCGTGGCTATTCTGATTGGCACATTACCCTATAACTTTTATGCTATTGCGATCTTACTGATTGTTTTATACACCGTTGTTTCAGGGCGTGTTTTTGGTCCCTTAAAGTCACTGGAGTCTTTACCGCACTCAGTGAGTGACGAGACTCATCAAGAACCCAAACATCCTCTCTATTTTCTATTGCCGATAGTGACTTTGGTATTGAGCATTGTATTTTTTATGTGGCTAACAGGTAACGGGAATATTGTTGAAGGCTCGGGAACGAAATCAGTGTTATGGGGAACCCTAGTGGCATTTTTATTGGCTTACTCGATGAACCGTCTTGGGCTTGGCATAAAGCACAGGATATTGATGGAACGTACCTTTGACGGAATGTCGGATTTACTGCCGGTTGTAGTCACTGTGGTTTTGGCGATTGCGTTGGGTGCCAGTATGAGAGCACTTGGGACAGGTGACTATGTATCAGGCTTGCTGGCGGATTCATTACACTTATCTTTGCTTGCGCCAGTAACGTTCATCACAGCTGGTATTATTGCCTTTACCACGGGAACATCATGGGGAACCTTTAGTTTGTTGACTCCCATTGCGATGCCAATTTCACTTGCAACCGGTGTTGACCCGTCATTAATGATGGCAGCAGTGATTGGTGGTGGCGTGTTTGGGGATCATTGCTCCCCCATATCGGATACTACCATTGTTGCGTCTTTAGCATCCGGTGTTGACCATTTTACCCATGTTAAAACGCAACTTCCTTACGCTTTAGTTGGCGGCGGGATAACCGTATTGGGGTATTGGTTGGTGAGCATGGTAACACTGTGATTTTAGGTAATGCAGAGGTTATCGTTTAACGGTATGCTGTAAAGCATCAAAAAATATGAATTAGTTGAGAGAAGTCTAATGCTTAAATTGCAACCTTGTTGGGTGATGGGTATTTTGTCCCTGTGGATGATTGGCTGTGGGCAGAAAGGTCCTCTGTATCTGCCTCAAGAATCAGTGATCAACTCAGTTGAAGATATTAAACGAGCTGCGGCCAAAAAGCGTGAAGAATTAGAGAATCAAATTCAAACGCAACAGGAAGAGCAACAAGAGCAAGAGTAAGAGTAAGAGTAACTAACATGGACTATTTTAACTACAAGCAGCAAATTTTACATGCGGAAGATGTGGCACTTGATACCATTGCAAGTGAATATGGAACGCCTTGTTATGTCTATTCTCGGGCGACCATAGAGCGTCATTGGAAAGCATTTGATCAAGCGGCTCAAGCCCACCCCCACCTCATTTGTTATGCGGTCAAAGCAAACAGCAACTTGGCGGTGCTGAATATATTAGCTCGCTTAGGTTCAGGCTTCGATATTGTTTCTGCTGGTGAGTTGAAACGGGTGATTCAAGCGGGCGGTGATCCAACGAAAGTGGTTTTCTCAGGTGTTGGCAAGACACAACAAGAAATTGCCTTTGCTTTACAGCAGAAAATCAAATGTTTCAACGTTGAATCGCCTGCTGAGCTTGAACGTATTAGTGCAGTGGCAGTTGAATTGGGGTTACAAGCCGCTATTTCGATTCGCGTTAATCCTGATGTGGATGCAAAAACTCACCCTTACATATCAACAGGTCTTAAGGCGAATAAATTTGGTATTGAAGTGGAGCAAGCCTTGGATGTTTACCGTCATGCTGCCTCATTGCCCGGGCTAACGATTGTCGGTATTGATTGCCATATCGGCTCTCAATTGACTGAATTGAGCCCGTTTGTTGATGCCTTAGATCGATTGCTCGTATTGATTGATGAATTAGCGAGTCATGGTATCCAAATTAAGCATTTAGATGTTGGCGGTGGCCTTGGCGTGACCTATCAGGATGAATCAGCTCCCTTACCTGCTGATTATGTAGCCGCGTTATCACAGCGTCTTGAGGGCCGGAATAATTTGGAACTGATTTTTGAGCCAGGACGAGCCATCATGGCAAATGCCGGGGTCTTACTCACTAAAGTGGAATTCTTAAAACAAGGCGCAGAAAAAAACTTTGCTATTGTTGATGCTGCAATGAATGATTTGTTGAGACCAAGCTTGTATTCCGCTTGGCAGGATATTGTTGCTGTAAATACTCATTTAGAACGTCCGTTGGCCACTTATGATGTTGTGGGTCCCGTTTGTGAAACTGGTGATTTTCTTGGTAAAGAACGAGCATTGTCCATTGATGCTGGTGATTTACTCGCGGTGAAAAGTGCAGGAGCTTATGGTTTTGTAATGTCTTCCAACTACAACTCCCGTTGCCGCGTTGCAGAAGTGCTGGTGGATGGGAAGGACCTTCATTTGGTTCGCGAGAGAGAGACCATAGAGCAGTTATGGCAGGGTGAACATGTGTTACCGAGTTAACCCATGTTATACTCACTCCAAAGATAAAGACTGAAGAAAAACATGCAAATACAGTTTTCGAAAATGCACGGTTTGGGCAACGATTTTGTTGTTGTTGATAATGTGACACAAAATGTGTTCTTTTCTCCTGAAAAAATCCAGCAGATGGCGGATCGCAATTTTGGTATTGGCTTTGACCAGTTGCTCGTTGTCGAGCCTCCCTATGATCCTGAACAAGATTTTCATTATAGAATATACAATGCAGACGGTTCTGAAGTGCAACAGTGTGGAAATGGTGCTCGCTGCTTTGCACGCTTCGTTAAGCTCAAAGGATTGATTAATCGCCATCGGATAGCAGTCAGTACCAAAGCGGGTAATATTGTGCTTCATCTTGAAAAGAGTGGTGATGTGACGGTCAATATGGGGCGCCCACAACTTGCACCAGAAAGAATTCCGCTGAAAGCCAACAAAGAAGAAATTACCTACATTCTTCGAACCGAAAATGACACGGTTTTTTATGGTGCTGTTTCTATGGGCAACCCTCATTGTGTTGTCACTGTTGATGATGTAACCACTGCACCACTGGAAACACTTGGAAAAACCTTAGCCACTCATGAACGATTCCCAGAAGGCGTTAACGTCGGTTTTATGGAGGTGGTCTCTTCAGAACACATTAAACTTCGTGTATACGAGCGGGGCGTCGGTGAAACACTAGCCTGTGGCAGCGGCGCCTGTGCAGCCGTAGTGGTTGGTCAGTTGCAGCAAAAACTTGGTTCGCAGGTGAAGGTTGAGTTGCCAGGCGGTGAACTGATGATTCGATGGAACGGTGAAGGTCAGCCGGTAAAAATGACAGGACCAGCAGAACACGTTTTTGACGGTACAGTGACGGTGTGATTAGGTCGATGAGTCAAGCACCATCCAATCCATTGAAAGCATTTTCCCAGATAACCTCTGAACTTACTGACATTTCTGACATCAAGGCCGCCTTTCACGTTTTTTATCAAATGCACAAAGATAAAGTGGCTGATTGTATTACTGATGAAGTTAGCTCTGAATTGCACGTGTTAACCCTGCGCCAGCTGACGGAACTCCGGCAGCAATTGACTGAGCTGCAAAATCAAAAAGCAGAACTGCTGACAATGGCGACGCAAAATGAGTCCTTGTTTCGGCGTTACGCAACGTTAAACCGTAAACTCTTAGCCTGCTCAAATTCAACCGCGATAAAACAAACACTATGGGAAGGAGTGGTTAATGATCTTGGTTTGTCTTCCTGTGTTTTTTTAACGCTTGATCACTCAACTCCCAGTGCGATCACAAAGATAATCAATGGTAGGTTAGCCGCATCTGATTTTTATTTTGGCCGATTAACCCATGCAGAATCTCAGCACCTTGACGTGGCACCCGAAGGTTCGGTGGCGATGATGGCAATTGGTCACACCGAAAAAACCGCGCTTGTTGTCATCCATAGCGATGATCCAGCCCATTTCTTCCCGCAAATGGATACACTATTCATTAGCCAACTACAACAGTTGTTGTCTTGGTTGCTAGCAAGGGAGTGAGGTCTATGGATGCGTTGTCAAAATCAATGTCATCGGCGTTGGAACGATTCCTTGCCCACCTCAAATATGAACGAAATTTGTCGCCGTTAACGATTCAGAATTACCATCGACACATTATGGCCATTACCCAAGTGGTTGAGATGTCTGAGTGGCAACAGTTGGATGCTCAGGGCATTAAAAAACTTTTAGCAGCCGCTCGGAAACAAAATTTAAAAACAAGCAGTATTGCGTTGCGTCTGTCATCATTACGAAGTTTTTATCGTTATTTACTGGAGCAAGGAAGTGTGACTGTGAATCCGCTCGATGGCGTGTCACCTCCTAAACAGCCGCAGATCTTGCCAAAAAATCTGAATATTGATGAGATCCAACAATTATTAACCTTTGTTCCAAAAACAACCGTTGAAATACGAGACCGTGCTATGCTTGAACTCATGTATGGTTGTGGCTTGCGATTAGCTGAACTAGCGAGTCTCAACTTGAGTGATATCAACGGCAAGGAGTTGCGTGTTTTGGGTAAGGGGAGTAAAACGCGTGTCCTTCCCATAGGTCAACATGCACATGAATGGATTGTTGAATGGCGCAAAGTTCGAGGTAGCTTTGTAGGAGACGATCCAAAACCATTATTTTTGAGTAAACAGAAGCGTCGAATCAGTCATCGCCAAATTGAACAACGCATGGCAATGTGGAGTAAAAAGCAGGGCTTGGAACAGCGCCTTCATCCCCATAAATTACGACACTCATTTGCCACTCATGTGTTGGAATCAAGCAATGACTTAAGAGGTGTTCAAGAATTGTTAGGTCATGCGAATTTGAAAACAACGCAACGATACACGCATCTCGATTTTCAGCATTTAGCGAAGGTCTACGACCAAGCGCATCCGAGAGCACGAAAAAAGTAACGGTGGGTCACAGTGATGGCATCACAAGGATTGTGTTGCACGAAAACGAGCCAAAACGCAACGTTAAATCAAGATAATGATAGGAGATACCGAGCGGTATGAAGTTTTACAAAGGGATGGAGACCCCGAAAGCAATAACGTTTGATTTGGATGATACGTTATATGCAAATCACGACATCATTGTTCATGCAGAAATTGCGCTACTCGCGTTTATTCATCAACACTATCCGCAAGCACAGCACACCAATCGCGCTTATTGGCAATCTTACAGTCGTCAATTGACTAAAGCGCGTCCTGAGTTATTGAACGACATGTCCCTGCTCCGCCGTTTGACATTGGCACAAGGCTTCCAAGGTTGCGGTTATACTGGTGATAGATTAGATGCTGCTGTCGAAGAGTGTTATTCCTACTTTTACTTTGAACGTAGTGATTTTCATGTGGTGGAGCCACTCGTTGAATTATTGCGTTTGCTCGCTAAAAAAGTGCCCTTAGTAGCGATTACCAATGGTAACGTTGATATTGAGCGTATTGGTTTACACGGCATTTTTCGCCATACCTTCAAAGCGTCTCTTTCCCAACCTAGAAAGCCAGATTCCACTATGTTTTTAAAGGCATCGGATAGCCTCGGCTTCGCTCCCCATCAATGTTTGCATGTGGGAGATAACTTTCAGGCCGACATTCAAGGTGCCATTAATGCCGGTTTTAAAGCCGCATGGTATGCCTATGATCCGCTGAGGGAAATGAACAACGAGGCTGTCTCTGTGCTGCCCCATATAGCGTTAGAGCGACTGGATGAGTTGCTCGATCTTTTTGATTGATGTGCCTGAGTTCCGAGCTTTAGGGGCTTTGATTCCATCAAACTACTGTTATAATATCCAGTAAATTTTTTGAGCGAGCAAAGTGAATGGATGTTTCTACCTTATTGGACGGCCTAAATGACAAACAACGTGATGCAGTAGCAGCAAAGCGTTCAGATATGTTGGTGTTGGCTGGTGCTGGCAGCGGTAAAACGCGAGTCCTTGTCCATCGTATTGCTTGGCTGATGGAAGTGGAAGGTATATCACCTTATGGTATCCTGGCGGTGACTTTCACCAATAAAGCGGCTCGCGAGATGCGCGGCCGTATCGAAGCATTAATGGAGCGTTCCCTTCACGGTATGTGGATTGGCACTTTTCATGGGATAGCTCATCGCCTGCTCCGCAGCCATTACAAAGAGGCCAACTTACCGGAAAACTTCCAAATCATCGATTCTGATGACCAATATCGGTTGATAAGAAGAATCGTAAAGTCCATGAATCTTGATGAGAAACAGTGGTCACCCAAACATATTCAGTGGTACATCAATAGCAATAAAGATGAGGGCTTGCGAGCCGCGCATGTTCCTACCAACAACGATCCAAATCAAGTTAAAATGCAGGAAATCTATAAAGTCTACGAGGATGCATGCCAACGCTCGGGTTTGGTAGATTTTGCCGAGCTTCTACTTCGTTCCCATGAATTATGGCAACAGGATCCGACGGTACTCGCCCACTACCAAGGCCGTTTTCAATCAATTTTGGTAGATGAATTCCAAGATACTAATAACATTCAATATGCCTGGTTGCGAATGCTGAACAGCGACACCAATAACATCATGATTGTAGGCGATGATGACCAATCAATCTACGGGTGGCGCGGAGCAAACGTTCAAAATATCAGTCATTTCTTACGAGATTATCCGAGTGCCAAAACAGTACGTCTTGAGCAAAATTACCGTTCTACGGGAACGATTTTGAAAGCGGCTAACGCGGTAATTGATAACAATCGTGGGCGTCTTGGAAAAGAACTTTGGACTGAATTAGCCGAAGGAGAACCTATTCAGTTATATGCTGGATTTAATGATCTTGACGAGGCAAGATTTATTGTTTCGCAAATCAAACAGCATAGGGAACAAGGGCATGCCTTGGAAGATTGTGCCATTTTGTACCGTAACAACGCCCAATCTCGGGTAATCGAAGAAGCGTTATTGCACGAAGGTTTACCTTACCGGATCTACGGTGGGTTGCGCTTTTTTGAACGACAAGAAATTAAAGATGCTATGGCCTATATGCGACTCATCAGTCATCCTATGGACGATGCGGCATTTGAGCGTGTCATCAACACACCGACCCGCGGTATTGGTGAAAAAACCGTTCAACAGATTAGGGAGGCGGCGAAGGCTACCGATCAATCTTTATGGCACGCGGCACGCTTGATGATTCAAGAAAAGCGTCTTTCAGCACGCGCCAGTAGTGCGGTTCAAGGGTTTATTGAGTTGGTGTTAAAACTACAAACAGATACCCTAGATTCGCCCCTCGAAGCTATTGCCAATACCGCGATTAAGGCATCTGGTTTGTATGGGATGTATCAAAACGAAACCGGTGAAAAGGCGCAAGCAAGAATTGAAAACTTAGATGAATTGGTCACAGCATGTGAGCAATTTGATGCGCCAGAGGAAGCTGAAAACTTGACACAGTTGGACGCATTTCTTGCACACGCATCGCTAGAGGCAGGAGAATTACAAGCCGATCAATATCAAGATGCTGTGCAGATGATGACTATCCATACCGCCAAAGGATTAGAGTTTTCCCTTGTTTTGTTGGCGGGTGTTGAGGAAGGTATGTTCCCCAATAGTATGAGTAACGATGAGCCTGGACGAATGGAAGAAGAGCGCCGACTTTGTTATGTGGGAATGACTCGTGCTATGCAGCAATTGGTCATCACTTATGCAGAGTCTCGGCGACTTTATGGTCAAGATAAATACCATACAGCCTCTCGTTTTATTAAAGAGATCCCTGCGAGCTGTCTAAATGAAGTGAGGGCGCGAGCGAACGTCAGTCGTCCGGTGTCTAATCGTTTTTCAAAAACTACAATAGCGGATGCTAATGCAACCCAATTTCAATTAGGAGACCTAGTCGGACACCCTAAATTCGGAGAAGGGACTATACTCAATTACGAAGGTGACGGAGCTCAAGCCCGTGTTCAAGTGCAGTTTGACGCCGTCGGCAGCAAGTGGTTGATGTTATCTTTTGCTAATTTAACCAAGATGGGTTAGTTATTTGCTACCCATCAACACGATGGGAGCGTGAATGAAAAGTAAAACTGTATTGTTAGTGGACGACAGTACCGTCAGCATCAATGTGTTAAAGCATATGGTGATCCGAGCAGGGTTGACTCCGGTGATTGCGCACTGCAAGCAGGACGCTGTAGTGTTGTGTGAAACCAGTGCTAATCAAAACTTTTTTTGTGCGCTTGTTGATTACCACCTTCCCGATGCTCCTAATGGGGAAGCCATTGATACCACGTTGTCCTATGACATTCCCACCATTGCAGTCACCGGTAAACTGACAGAAGCCACACGTGAAGATATTTTACGACGGCACGTGGTGGACTATATTCCCAAAGAAAACATACAGATTTACACCTATCTCAAATACTTACTAAACCGTCTGCAGCAGAACCATGAGTTTGGTATTTTATTAGTGGGCAGTGTGACAGAGTCTAACGAGGGATTAGTCCGGCTGTTGAGTCGTCACTACTTCTCCTTGTTTGAAGCCTCAACAACCGAAGAAGCAACACAAATACTGGCCCGTAATCCACAAATAAAGTTGGTGGTGTTAAATGACGATATTGGGGATAGCCAATTATTGTCATATCTAGTGGATACTCGGTGCGATTATCCCCTTGAACAACTGATTATTTTCGGCTTATTGAATAAAAAGCAATCTGGACTCGAGGCGCGTTTAATTAAATCTGGTGCAAGCGATGTCTTAACCATGCCCATTTGCCATGAAATGTTACTGAGTCGTTTATATCAAAACCTCGAACGATTAGAACACTCAACTTTGTTGCGCACTTATGCTAATACTGACCCTCTGACTCAGTTAAATAACCGTCGTTACTTTTTTGAGCAACTGGAGGAGTATGGCCAGCCACCTGATAGCATGCTAGCTCTCGCGATTATTGATATTGATCATTTTAAACAGATTAATGACCAACACGGTCATCAAGCAGGCGACGAGTTATTAAAGCAATTCTCAGTATCCTTACGACACGTCTTCGCCGACTATTTGGTTGCCCGTGTTGGCGGTGAAGAATTTTGTGTTTTTCTTTTTGACAAAGATGAGGGCGAATGTCGCGATTTACTGAGTCATTATTTGAAAACCGTGCGGTCGGGTGTTTTTCCTGTTGCAAATCGCGAGATCAACATTACCGTGAGTATTGGCGTTGCAGTAGGCACTGAAATTCCTCATGAAGAGCTCTATCGCTATGCTGATCAAGCCCTGTACCAAGCAAAGAATACTGGGCGCAATCAATTGCGTACTCATGTTTTTGACGACGGCTAAGGCGATTGTCTAGTGACTTCTTTGAGACTATCCCAAACATAAATTGCTAGCGCACTCCAGATCAGCGCAAACGTGATCAGTTTAATCTGGGTTACGGGTTCATGAAAAACGAATGCCGCTAACAGGAACATGAGTGAAGGTGCGACAAATTGCGCCAATCCTAAGCTGGTTAAGGTAAGTTTTTTGGCTGCTACATTGAAAAGCAGTAAAGGTGCAATCGTAACTAGCCCTGCGCTCATTACGATGAGTAGATTGTTCACTGAGAGATTCGCGGGATGACTATGAGGCTGAGCGTAGAACCAAGCATAGAACAGCGCAAAAGGTAATATGATACTCGTTTCTACGGCCAAGCTGGTAATGCTGTCAATTGACAGACGTTTTTTGATAAGTCCGTAGAAGCTGAAACTGATGGCTAACAATAGCGGTATCCAAGGAATGTATCCCAGCGCAATCACTTGAATAAGGACAGCGAGGCTAGCAATAGTAATGGCTACGCGCTGGTTTGTTGTCATTCTTTCTTTCAGTATGAGGTAGCCTAATAGAGCATTGAACAACGGATTAATGTAATACCCCAAACTGGCTTCAAGCACTCGGTCAGTATCAATCGCGTAGATGAACAACCACCAATTAATGGATAATAGGCCAGCACTCAATAGCAAGCACGAAACTTGGCGTTTATTGGTCAATGTTTTTCTTATTACCTGCCACTTCTGAGTAATTATAATCAAGACCGCTAGAAGCACTGCAGACCACAAAATCCGATGCATAAAAATCTCAAGAGAGTTCATGTGAGCCAGTAATTTAAAGTACAGCGGTGCGAGCCCCCACATGATATAGGCAGAGACTGCGGCGCAGGCACCATAAAAAGCAGTTTGATGAGACATAATAATGGTTTCCAGTAAGCGTGAATAAACTCAGAAATTAGTGAAAACTCTATTAAACTAATTGATATATTTGACGATACCATCGTATTAAACCAATAAACTTAGCATAGGTCATTGGTTTTTATTTTGTAATGATGCAGTTGACTTAAGTGAGAATTAACAGTGATTCCGCTTCGATGAGAACGCATACCCAATATTAGGAGTGTTACATGTTTAAACTTTTATCACGACAGAGTGATATGGAAAACACGATTGCTGAGCAAGCAAAAACTATCGATGACCTCTCCGCGCATTTAAAAGCAGTGAACCACTCCCTGGCGGTTATCGAATTCACTCCTGATGGACATATACTGAAGGCTAATGACAACTTCCTTGCAGCCGCGGGCTATCGTCTGGATGAGGTTAAAGGCCAACATCACAAAATATTTTGTGATAAAGCTTATGTTGCAAGTCATGAATACACTGAACTTTGGCAAAAACTAAATCAGGGACAGCACGTCAGTGGTCAGTTCAAACGGGTAAATAAGCAAGGACAGATTGTATGGCTCGAAGCCAGTTATACACCAGTATTTGATTCATCAGGTGTACTGACATCCATTATAAAATTTGCCTCGGATATCACTGAACGCGTCAATTCTGCGCAAGAGCAAAAAAGTGTACTGGAGGCCGTGAGTCGTTCAATGGCCGTGATTGAATTTGATCTTGGTGGCCACGTGTTAACGGCCAATGACAATTTTTTGCAGACAATGGGCTATCAATTAACCGACGTTGTTGGTCAACATCACAGTAATTTTTGCGATCCAGACTACGCAAGATCGGCCGAATATCGAAGTTTCTGGGCAAAGCTCAATTCGGGAGAGTTTTTAGCAGGACAATTTGAACGCCGTGACGCACGCGGAAATCCAATTTGGTTAGAGGCCAGTTACAATCCTGTGTTTGACGCAAGCGGCCAATTGATAAAGTGCGTTAAATTTGCCACTGACATTACGTCACAAGTGCTGAACTCTGCTGAAACGAAAGAAATGGCATACACAATGTCATTGCAGGCGGATAGTTCTGTGAAAGAAGGTGTCGATGTTGTGGGTAACACCATTGAGTTAATGAACCAACTGTCAAGCACGATTCGCCGTGCTGCTGCTGACTTACAGGCCCTGAGTAAGCAATCCGACCAAATCAATAATATTGTGAATACCATCAGTGGAATAGCTGACCAAACCAACCTGTTGGCGTTGAATGCAGCAATTGAAGCTGCTCGCGCGGGTGAACAAGGACGAGGCTTTGCGGTCGTTGCAGATGAGGTAAGACAGTTAGCCGCTCGTACATCTGAGTCTACCTCCGAAATTGCAAATGTCGTGCAGCAGAACACGGAAATGTCAACACATGCGGTTAATGTCATGAACACAAGTTTGACTCACGTGGATAGCGGCGTAGAACTGGTTGATAACGTGAAAGTCGTGATTGAGGAGATCAATGAAGCGGTTAATGCAATGGTAAAAACGGTCGACCAATTAAAATAAAAAATTGATATTATCAGGCACAGACACAAGGCACGAGATCAGCTATGATACGTGCCTTGTTTTGTATTAGTGAGTGTCTCGCGATATGGTTTTTATTTTTGATGCTAACAGTCATTTCGCACGTGTCTATATGGCCGCCACAAAAGAGGGTATGCCGTCCATTCGCTACCGAGACCAAGCCGTTTTTGCCCTTCAACCGTTGCGACAGCTGATTGAGAAAGAAATACGCACGGTAGAATCACTCGGCTATCAATTTTCTCATATTGTCATGGTATTTGATGCCGCTGGTCCGTGCTTTCGACACGATATCTGTGATGAATATAAATCTAATCGAAAAAAGAAAGAGCCTGAGTACAAGCAACAATTAGGTCTTGCTGTGAAGATGTTTGAAACCCTCGGATATCCTTGTTTACAAGTGCCGGGAGTTGAGGCAGATGACGTAATGGCAACCCTGTCAATCAAGCTGACGGCTAAAGCTATTCCCCATGTGATATTTTCAGGTGATAAAGATTTGTTGTGTTTAGTTAACCAATATTCTCAACAATATGCAGGAAAGGCTGGGGTCCTTTATGATCAGCAAGCCGTTGTTGATAAATTGGAGCTACAGCCACATCAATTACTGGATTACTTAACGATAGTGGGAGATGCTGCAGATAACATCAAGGGCATTGATGGTATTGGTCATAAAGGTGCGGTGTCTATCTTGCGTCATTACACGCTGGACCAAGTACTGGATGATCCTCACGTTTTGCGCCGCCTACGTTTGCGTAATATCAATCATTTAGTTCGATATATTAGAGATAATCAAACACAAATACTCAAATCGCGTGCTCTAGTTAGCTTGAAAACAGACGTTGAGCTGAACATCAACTTAAATCAATTAGTCAAGCGCCAAGCGACAACCATGAATTTCTTACCTCATATTGTGAACTTGGCAACGGCGTGATTGTCCATTGAAGCCTATCAAGGTATCCTGTTATCCTGATTGTAATCATATTCCTCAAGACGAAAGGTAATCCAAGGAACGCACAATGAAAAAACTATTGACGATTTTGTTATTTGCACTAATCCCATTACAAGCATGTTCGCAAGAAATGTACAAAGAAGGTACTCATTATGAAGTGATTAGCGACACAGTCACTGCAGATCCAGAGGTGATAGAGTTCTTCTCGTTTTGGTGTAATCATTGTTACAACTTTGAGCCTCTTGTTGTATCAATGAAGAAAAAGCTAGAGGGCAAAGCAGAATTTAAGAAGGTGCACGTTAATTTTATGGGGTTCGCTTCAAAAGAGCTCCAAGATACTCTATCTAAAGCCATGTTGATCGGGCGTCATAAAAAGTCTGAGGCCGTGATTAATGGTGCAATCTTCCAATACTTACACAAAACTCGTGCTCGTATCACCAATGAAAATGATGTCCGTAATATCTTTATTGCTGCCGGTGTGGACGGTTCAGAATACGATAAACTTTCAAAGAGTTTTGGTATCAACAGTATGTTGCGCAAGAACAATGACACCATCAACCAATATCGTGGTTCAATGAATGCTGTTCCTACGTTCATTGTGAATGGAAAGTACAAGGCGACATTTACACGTAATATGACACCGGACGAAATGATTGATTTGGTGGTTTGGCTGACTAAATTAAAATAATAGGCTGGTTGAATGCCAAGTGATGGTCATGCATCTCTTGGCATGCCTTTCTCAACTGTCCTGATCAGGCGTAATGTCTTACGGGCCTGTGAACTTTGGTGTTTCCCTGACTGTTGTTGCTGCCTGAGTGCCCACTCAATGTGTTCTCTAACCATATCGGTTGCCGTTTCTTGCGCAGCAGTCAGTGCGTTGATAATGTCGTCATCGTAGTCGGCATTACCCATGGCGACCGCAATATTGCGTTGCCATGATTCAAAGCCAATACGCCGTATGGGCGAACCTTCGGTATTCTTTAAAAACGTTTCTTCACTCCATGAAAACAGTACGACAAGTGGCTGCTGGTGGAGTAACGCCCTTGGACTAAAATCTGTCTCATCCGTGATCTGGCCGTAGCGGTTCCAGGGACAAACCAGTTGGCAGTCGTCACACCCATAAATACGGTTGCCGATTGCTTTTCGGTATTCTTCCGGAATGGCGCCTTTATTTTCAATTGTCAGATAAGAGATGCATTTTCGACCATCAACCACATAGGGGGCGACAATCGCATTGGTGGGGCAAATCGTCATGCAAGCGACGCAGTCACCGCAGCTTTCTTCCATTGGTTCATCCGTTGGTAGTGGAATGTTGATAAAGAGCTCACCGAGGAAAAACCATGAACCACTTTGCTTATTCAGGGTGAGTGAGTGTTTACCTGTCCATCCTATGCCTGCTTTCTCGGCAAGTGCATGCTCCAACACTGGGGCTGAGTCAACGAACGGTCGAAATGATAGGGATTGGCAACACTGGGTGATTTTCTGTCCGAGCTTTTTGAGGCGCTGACGCAATACCTTGTGATAATCACGACCCAGTGCATAACGACTGACGTAGCCCGCTTGAGTATTTTTTAAATTGTGGGCAAAACTGGCATCTGGCGGCAAATAATTCATGCCCACCGAAATAACACGAACGGTGCCCGGCATTAGTTCATCAGGGCGAGAACGCATGGTGCCATGCTCTGCCATATAATCCATGTCACCGTGGTATCCCTTATCTAACCAAGATTGCAAAAACGCTTCGTGTTGCTTAAGGTTAACGTCAGCAATACCCACGTGCTGAAAGCCCAGCTCTCGCGCCCATTGTTTTATATCAATGCTTAATTTTTCTAACTCGTGAGGTTTTAACATTGAAATCACTGAGAAGATTAACGGATAGTTTGAGTGTATCACAGATGCTATTTCAAGCAGAACAGGTGCGCCAATTTGAGGCGCTGATTGCCTCAAAGCAAGGTATCGGTATGTTCGAATTAATGAAGGATGCAGGTACTCAAGTCTATTTTCATGCTCGTCAAAAATTTCCAGAAGCGAAACGAGTTGCCGTGCTTGCTGGCGGGGGTAATAACGCGGGCGACGCCTATATTGTTGCACAACACTATCAACAACAAGGCGTTCACATTGATGTCTATGCATTTACATTGGTCAGTCAATTAGTCGGCGATGCGAAAACAGCAGCAACCCATTATCAGGGCCGAGTGATTGATGCAACACTAACCGATGTCGAGTTGGCGGGCTATGACATTATCATTGATGGCTTACTCGGTACTGGGCTCAATCGTTCTGTTAAAGCCAATTTGCTCGCTGTTATTCATCATGTGAATGCGATTTCAACGCCAGTGATCGCCATTGATATACCGTCTGGGTTAAATGCCGACACGGGTTGCCCAATGCCAGTGGCCATTGAGGCGGCTATCACTGTGACTATGGTCGCTATTAAAGCGGGTATGGTGACTGGCCAGGCGAAACAATTTACCGGCGACATACTGCTAGCGGATCTTGGTGTTGGTAATCACTTGTATAAAGAAACTCCGCCAAGCGCATTTTGGCTAGAATACACCCAACTTCCCCCTTTACCATCGCGTCATGTAAACACTTATAAAACTCATGCAGGAAAATTGTTATGTGTGGGCGGCAACCAATTCATGCCCGGTGCGATTCAATTAACTGCGACTGCTGGTTTCCGAATGGGCTGCGGTATGGTCAAAGTAGCGACCCATCCAGCTCATCAATATTACCTGACAGCGAAACAGCCAGAAGTTATGCTGGTGGATAATCAACACTTAGAAACTGCGATTAAGTGGGCTGATGCGGTCGTTCTGGGGCCAGGGCTCGGGCTCGATGAATGGGGTAAAGCACGTTTTGATACTGTCATTCATGCTTGCGAGAAATATCAAAAGCCAGCAGTGATTGATGCAGACGCTTTGACGTTTCTGTCTCAGCGGTCGGATCTTCAATTACCATTCCCAGTTATTATCACCCCTCACTCTGGCGAAGCGGCTCGATTGCTTAACTGTTCGGTGGCAGATATCGAAAACGATCGTTACTCGGCAGTGAATCAACTAAAGTCATTGGTTGGTGGGTGTGTGGTATTAAAAGGTCCAGGCACCATCATAGCTGCATCCGACTGTTTGTGGGTCAACTCCCACGGAGGACCGGCAATGGCATCAGCGGGCATGGGAGATGTTCTTTCGGGGATGATAGGAGGTTTATTAGCGCAAGGTGGCGATACGGAAACAGCGTCCCTTCAGGGGACAGTTTTACATAGTAAGGCCGCGGATTTAAGGGTCGAAAAAAACGGTCAACGTGGTATTCTAGCATCTGATCTGATTGAAGAATTACAGTATTTATTAAATAAGCGAGTTGAGTGAGCGTCATGACAATCTGCCAATATACCTCGAAAAGTGAAAGCGATAGCCAGTATTTCGCTGAGCGTTTTGCCGAGATTGTTGAACCAGGGGTAGTGATATATCTGAATGGCGATCTAGGCGCAGGTAAAACGTTTTTTAGTCGACACTTCATACAGGCGCTGGGATTTGAGGGGCGCGTAAAGTCACCCACTTACACCATTGTTGAGCCATACGAAGTGGGCTCTGTTCGAATCTTTCATTTCGATTTGTACCGCTTAGCTGACCCAGAAGAGCTAGAGTATATTGGTATTCGTGATTACTTTTCAGATGATACTATTTGTTTAGTTGAATGGTCAGAAAAAGGCGTCCCCTTGTTACCTTCTGCCGACATTGTGATTGACTTTGATATTATCATTGATGGGCGTCAAGTAACGGCTAAAGCAGTAACCAACAAAGGCGCTCATGAATTAACTAAGCTCAACAGTTTGCTACAAGGAAGCTGTTCATGATGAAAAGCATGACTGCGCTTATCTCATTCATTGGGCTGTTACTGGTTAGTTCGGCAGTTGCTCATGCCAATACCGTCAGTAATGTCCGATCGTATGATGCACCCGAGCGATTACGTATCGTTCTTGATTTGTCGAAAAAGCCGGACTACTCGGTCTTTACGTTGAAAAACCCTAACCGACTCGTAGTGGACATTGCCGACACGAAGCTGGCGCTGAAAAACGACGCCAAATTAACAAAAAGCCCACGTATTAATAGCTTTAGAACAAGTTACAACGCCAAAAACAAGAAGTCTCGCATTGTATTTGAGCTCTTAAATTACGAGAAGAGCAATCATTTCACCCTTGAACCTCAGGGAAATTACAAGCATCGTCTGGTGATTGACCTCGATTACAAAGCGTCTCAAAAGCCAGTCGTGATCACCGAGAAGCCTGCCGACGGCAAGCGTGATATTGTCATTGCTATCGATCCAGGGCATGGTGGTGAAGATCCGGGCTCTATTGGTTACTCTGGCACTTACGAAAAAACCGTTACCCTTAAAATGTCAAAAGTACTCGCTGACATCATTAATAAAGAGCCTGGGATGACAGCCAAGTTAACCCGAACCGGCGATTATTATGTGCGATTGAGCACGCGGACAGCTCGAGCCTCCAAATATAAAGCTGATTTGCTAATATCCATCCATGCCGATGCCTTTACCTCACCTCAGCCAAATGGTGGCTCGGTGTGGTTAGTGTCCAACCGTCGTTCTGACAGTGAGGTGGGTCGAGTACTTGAACAAAAAGAAAAACGGTCGGAGTTACTTGGTGGTGTCCCTTCCATCGCGAAGAGCGCTGAAACGGATAAGAATCTGGCGAAAACCATTTTGTCGATGATCCAAACATCGTCAATGCAAGACAGCTATCAAGTGTCCGAAAAAGTCCTTAAGCAGATGGGGGGGGTCACTCGTTTGCATAAATCAAAACCACAACACGCAAGTCTTGCTGTATTAACAGCACCGGAAATACCATCATTGCTAGTTGAGACAGGCTTCATCTCCAACAAGCGTGATGAGATGAATCTTAATAGCCGTGCGCACCGTGAAAAATTAATGAAAGCGATTTTTGCTGGTATCAAATCCCACTTCCTTGAGAGGCCACCAGAAGGAACGCTTTGGGCAAATTGGAAAAAGAATAACAAGCAACATACAGTGAAACGAGGCGAGTCTCTTTCTGTTTTAGCTCACCGATACAAAGTGACTGTCAGTGCCATCAAGACACGCAATAAGTTGCGCTCTGACACCCTAAGAATAGGGCAGGTATTGGTAATACCTCACAGTTAATGAATTATTAAGGCGCTTATTCACGTTGACCATACAAATATTACCCCCACAACTCGCCAACCAAATTGCTGCCGGAGAAGTGGTAGAGCGTCCAGCATCCGTTGTGAAAGAGTTAGTTGAAAACAGCATAGACGCGGGCTCAACGGTTATCGACATTGATATTCGTCAAGGTGGCCACAAGCAAATTCTCATTCGTGACAATGGTAAGGGTATCGCTAAAGATCAACTTTCGTTGGCATTGAGCCGCCATGCAACGAGTAAGATCAGTACGCTTGATGATTTAGAGCGTATCACCAGTATGGGGTTTCGTGGTGAAGCATTAGCGAGTATTAGTTCTGTTGCTCGCCTAACATTAACTTCAAAACCTGAGGCGCAGCCAGAGGCTTGGCAGGCAAAAGCAGAGGGGCGAGATATGGCTGTGATTATCACGCCAGCCGCTCATCCTAACGGAACCACTATTGATGTTTCTGACTTGTTTTTTAACACCCCTGCGAGACGAAAATTTTTGCGCAGTGAAAAAACAGAGTTCATGCACATAGAGGAAGTGATTCGACGCATTGCACTGAGTCGTTTTGATATCAACTTTAGCCTGAAACACAATGGTAAACTGATCAAAAAATATCATGCTGCCGGTACGACTGAACAGCAGCTTCAGCGCATCAGTAAAGCCTGCCACAAAGGGTTTTCCAATGACGCCGTTAGCCTTGAAATGCAGTACGAAAACTTCACTATCTCAGGTTATATATTACCATTCTCAGAAGGTCAAAATGCTCGGGATTTTCAGTATGTATATGTTAACGGCCGGGTGATGAGGGATCGTGTGATAAACCATGCGATTCGCCAAGCATTTGAGATGGTGAATGTGAGCCATACCAGTGTTGCCTACATCTTGTATATTACCCTACCGCCAGAGCAAGTCGACATTAATGTTCATCCTGCCAAACACGAAGTGAGATTTCACCAAGGCCGATTGATCCATGACTTCATTCAGCGCGCAATCCGTGACACATTAACAGAGCTGGAAAGTGGATTGACCACTGGCGATATTGTACAAACACTGCAAGAGCCTGAACCTGTCCATGATTATATTGCTCCTTTGGTTTCCTCGGTTGATGGTGTCGCAGATAAGGGGCTAGAGAACTGGAATACGTCAGCCAGCCAGAGCCCGCAATATCAGACTTCCTTCGGTTCCAAATCGGTATCTCCACGAGCAGCAAATAACTATCAGCAATTGGTGAAGTCAGATCTGCCAACCAGCGTGTTTCCGTATTTGTACGCCAACCCTCAAAAGCTGCTCGTTCAAGACGGTGTTCAATTCTTTGTATTACCTATCGTTCAACTATTGATTCGAAAGCTAACGTTTGCCATGCAACAGCCAACGGTTATGCAGCCACTGCTCATGCCGGTTGCGGTATCTCTGGCGCCTGAAGAAGAAACACTGTCAGAAGGATTCATCAAGACATTTGAAAGTTGCGGGCTACAGATTGTCAGAGTACAAAGCCGACTTATTTTGAGGCAAATTAGTTCATCAATGAGAGACTTAAATTGGTCACTATTGTTTTCCGAGTTGGTTAATCTGTGGCGGGAAGGCGTTGATGAGCCTACGCTGTTGTTATTCAAACTCATTGCCGAACATAACAATGAATTTTCGGTTGTTGAAGCTGAGAAACTATGGGCGGATTTTGCATCTCAAAGCCCAGATGCAATCAGAGCATATTTGCAACAACACGCAGTAGTGGCTCCTCTCGCTCATTGGTTGGAGCAATTATGAGTGATATAAACCCACCTGCACTCTTTATTATGGGCCCCACGGCCTCTGGAAAAACGTCCCTTGCCATCGAACTTCGCAAGCATCTGCCGTGCGAATTGATCAGTGTGGATTCTGCACTGATTTACAAAGGTATGGACATTGGCACAGCGAAGCCGACACCGGAAGAATTAGCTGAAGCACCTCATGCTTTGGTTGATATTCTTGATCCTGCGCTTGCGTACTCCGTTGCTGACTTTCGTCGAGATGCATTAGCCGAAATGGAAGCTATTACCCAGCGTGGCAATATTCCTGTGCTAGTCGGCGGTACTATGATGTATTACAAAAGCCTTGTTGACGGTCTATCGCCATTACCTCAAGCAAATGCTGAGATCAGGGCACAAATCCAGGCTGATGCAGATGCGAAAGGGTGGTCGTCAATACATCAACAACTTGAAGCCGTTGACCCCACCTCAGCAACTCGCATCCATCCAAACGACCCTCAGCGTCTGAATCGAGCGCTTGAAGTGTATTTAATCACAGGGAAAACCATGACTGAGTTGACGGCGCAAAAAACGGATGCGATACCTTATCAGCTGAGTCAGTTTGCGATAGCGCCTGAAGAGCGTTCTGTGCTTCATCAACGAATAGAGCAACGATTCATGCAAATGCTGTCGAGTGGGTTTGAAAAGGAAGTTTCTGAACTCAGATCGCGCGGGGATTTGCATTTGGATTTACCGTCCATGCGATGTGTTGGCTATCGTCAAATGTGGGAATATCTTGATGGAAAAATATCTCATTCAGAGATGGTAGATAAAGGTATTGCTGCGACCCGGCAATTGGCAAAGCGACAACTAACGTGGTTGAGAAGTTGGCAAAATGTGACTTGGCTGGACACCTTTGCACAAGACAATATCAAGCGCGTAATAAATCATATCTAGAAAAACTTGTATCAATGTGAACTCAAGCTATAGTATTGTGGTATATTAAATGTATCTAGCAACCTGAAAAATAAGAATAATAAGGAATCGTCATGGCAAAAGGTCAGTCACTTCAAGATCCTTTCTTAAATACACTGAGAAAAGAAAAAGTACCAGTGGCAATATACTTGGTAAACGGTATCAAGCTACAAGGTCAAATTGAGTCTTTCGACCAGTTTGTTGTTCTCTTAAAGAACACGGTTAGTCAGATGGTATACAAGCACGCAATTTCTACTGTCGTTCCGTCACGCGCGGTTACTACAGTGGTTCAAGAAGACCTTGACGCAGATAATAACGCTTAATTTTGAACACGGAGTCGGTGCTTGTTTGACCGGTATAAAGCAGGTGAACAGGCTGTATTAGTTCACGTTGATTTTGCGGACGAAAATAGTAAAGAGGATTTGGACGAGCTTCAAATGCTCGTGTCTTCAGCGGGTGTGGAGACGTTGTCCATTGTAACGGGTAGTCGTCACGCGCCGAGCACTAAATATTTTGTTGGTAGCGGGAAAGCGGAAGAAATCGCAAGTGCAGTCGCTGCCAGCGACGCAAATGTCGTTATCTTTAATCATAGTTTGTCCCCTTCTCAAGAACGTAATCTTGAATCTCTTTGTAAGTGTCGAGTGCTTGATCGTACAGGGCTCATTCTCGATATTTTTGCTCAGCGAGCCAGAACCCACGAGGGAAAGCTGCAAGTCGAATTAGCTCAACTTAGACACATTTCTACCCGTCTCATTCGAGGCTGGACGCATTTGGAACGCCAGAAAGGGGGGATCGGCCTGAGGGGCCCGGGTGAAACTCAATTAGAAACCGACCGTCGATTACTAAGAGCCCGCATAAAAAGTATTCTCAAGCGGTTAGAAAAGGTGTCTAAACAACGCGAACAAGGGCGGAGGGCTCGTTCTCGCGCAGAGATCCCAACGGTCTCTCTGGTGGGTTATACCAATGCGGGTAAATCAACATTATTCAATACTATGACGTCAGCGGAAGTGTATGCTGCTGACCAGTTATTCGCGACCCTTGACCCTACATTGCGTAAAATCAATTTATCCGAAGTTGGACCTGCAATTCTTGCCGACACTGTTGGATTTATTCGACACCTTCCCCACGATCTCGTCGCAGCATTCAAGGCAACATTGCAAGAAACACAGGAAGCCGACCTACTGCTCCATGTTGTGGATTACGCCGATGAACAGTTTCGAGAAAACATTGATCAGGTCAATGAGGTTTTGGATGACATTGGTGCCAGCGAGATACCGCAACTCATGATTTGTAATAAAATTGATCGACTTGAGGGGGTTGAACCCTATATAGATCGTGACTCCGATGGAATGCCGACTCGTGTCTGGATTTCAGCGCAACAAGGTCTTGGTATTGAGTTGCTGATGCAGGCGCTTAGTGAGCGATTAGCTCAGGATATGGTGGCACACACATTGAGTATTGCCCCTGCTCACGGAAAGTTGCGTGGCGCAATACTGAACTTAGATTGCGTTTTATCGCAAACCTATGATACCAATGGAAATTGGTTAATTGACATTAGAATGCCAAAGGCAGACTGGAATCGCTTGAAAAAACATGTCGATACCCATATAGATTCGTATATTATTAAACAGTAACAAACATAACAGTTAACCCAATGGAGAATAACATGGCGTGGAATGAGCCGGGTGGTAATAACAACGACCCGTGGAAAAACCGAAATGGAAAAGACCAAGGTCCGCCGGAATTGGACGAAGTATTCAAATCAATACTCGGTAAATTTGGTGGCTCAGGGAAAAAGGGCTCTGGAAACAAAAGCAGTGGCTTATCAGGACCAACTTTTGCTGTTATTGGTTTAATAGCATTGTTAATTTGGGCATTGACCGGTATTTACACCATTAAAGAGGCTGAGCGCGGAGTCGTACTTAGATTTGGTGAGTTTTCAAAGATTGAGGAGCCAGGTCTTCGCTGGAAGCCCACATTTATTGATGAGGCCATTCCGGTAGACATCAAGACGATTCGTTACATGCCAGCATCTGGATTCATGTTAACCGAAGACGAAAATGTGGTAAGAGTTGAAATGGAAATCCAGTACCGTGTAATGGACCCTTTCAAATACACATTCGCCGTTACCGATCCTGTTGAGAGCCTACGTCAGGCACTAGATAGTGCAATCCGTTACGTGGTTGGTCATTCGAAGATGGATGACGTATTGACCAGTGGTCGTGAACTAGCGCGTCAACAGGTCTGGAATGAATTAGAGGGTATCATAGAGCCATATAACATCGGGGTTTCAATTGTTGATGTTAACTTCAAAGGCGCTCGTCCGCCAGAAGAAGTGAAGGCGGCTTTTGATGACGCTATAGCAGCACAAGAAGATGAAGAACGTTTCATTCGTGAAGCCGAAGCTTATAAAAATGAGATCTTACCTAAAGCAACCGGTCGAGCTGAGCGTTTGAAGAAAGAAGCGCAAGGTTACAACGAGCGTGTAACCAACGAAGCTCTTGGTCAAGTAGCTCAGTTTGAAAAGCTACTTCCTGAATACCAAGCGGCTCCAGAAGTAACACGTAACCGTCTGTACCTAGATACAATGGAAAAAGTGTACTCAAGCACATCTAAAGTGCTGATTGACTCTGAATCGAGCGGTAATCTAC
>CAXRGH010000142.1:0-3631 GCA_964230195.1 Alteromonadaceae bacterium | reverse complement strand
GGCTTCACGTCTTGTAGCACCTGATAAAAACGTGCAACGAGGGCTTCTTTGCGTTCCACCGACAGTTGAGAGCGTTGGTCAGGGTCATCAATGATGCTGTTTAAAGCACTCTGACTCGGACCATCCATTACATCAGCAGGGATGTGAGGCGCTAGACTATCAGAGGCTAGTGGACGCCCATGCTGAATTGACCCATAGCCAAACACAAAGGTAAAAATGACGGAAACAGCCACCATCCACCACTGCCTCTCCAGTTTCGAAATCACTTGCCCCGACAGGCTAAAGTGCCGTTTCAGATCTGCGGTGTCTGGATTGTTGGTTATCAGTAATAGCTGATTATTTGGCAGTTGTAATCGGTAATATTCAGCGCCGGGCTGCAATGATAATTGGCATTCATCTTTTTCAAATTGATGCAGTTCAACATCACTCTTGATACAAAGCAAAGTGTCAGTCAGCGACACAGTCACGGCCTGACACTTTGAAGATTGACCATCATAGTAGCTGGCGCTGATACTGTGCATTACAAGGACAACCCAAGATCAACATCAAATGCATCGGCAACTTCACCTGCCGCTGCAGATCCTGCCTGGTGTTGTTGTTGAGCGGTATTGATGAGAGTTGTTGGATCGTCAGTGGTAATATTCGCCAACTTGTACTTCAACATACGTACTTTTGCCCACGGGTAAGCTAAGCCTAAACTGCAAGCCACCGCCAATACATTAGTCAGTGCAATAAAGGTAAAGTTAACCGGTGCAATCGTTGTTGTTACGGAAACATCCCCTACGACAATACGGTTGAATACGTGACGCAAAATAACGGCTTGTACAAGGAAGGTCAACGTCAACATCCCTGCGTATATCACCAACATAACAAAGAGCGAAACTTGGCCAGCTTCGGCGAATCCCTGCTCATTAGTCATGGTGCCAATCATAAACGCGACGAGTACTCCCACCCCAAAAACATTCAATAATGCAGCTTTGTAAAAGAGGCCAAATGATAGCTCTGCAGAAAATTTTTCGTCACCCCATTTGATATGGTTCAGCAAGTATTCTTTTTGCGCTTTCAATACTGCAGGGAAAGCAGTAAACAAGGTCATGGCCGCCAAGAAAGGGTATAACAAGAATAATTTAAACGCGGCTCCAAGTGTGCCGGTATATTGAAAACGAACGTGTCGATAACTCATAGTGGCAAAATTGAAACGCATGCTCAAATGCATTAATAGTGGTGAAATCAACACAACTGCCAAAAATAGGACATTCGCAGCCCCGGGCGACACTGCGGACAAAGCGATAAATCCACCAAACAACAACACGGCAATGACTCGTCCTCTTAGAATTTGCATGGGTGTTGCCAAGTATTCGAACTGGCCTCCGGCAAACGAGGTACTGTTAAATAAATATTGTTTATTACGAACGGTAGCCCACGGTGAATAACCCCCTAAGGTAACAATACTCAGACACAGGTTAACGATCCATAATTTGAAGAATGCTTCGCCCGTTGCTCGACATTCAAATTCGCCTTGTGGCGCAGGGGTTGTTGTGGCGGAGTTAGTTTCTGGCAAGACGCTCCGTGTCGACTCATCAAGATAATTAGACATAACGATCCTTTAAAAAAAGAAAAAAATGTTACATCATCTCAATTTTTCAAACAACCGCTCGATTTCCAACACGTTTCCCGCTATGCATAGTATGCAATGTGCTGCTCACGTGTCTACAGCTTTCAATAAAAGATATCCAGAACCCCGTGCTCTCAATAAACTGAGGTCACAGGGTTCTGCACAGTTATTAATACCGATGATTCATTTGACTAGTCAGAAACTACCGGTACTTGTAACGCCTGGCGCAACGGTAAAGGTATTATTGTTGCCAGATTGCCACTCAAGGTTACTACCATCAACTTTGATGCATTTCCACTCCACGCCACTACCATTAGGCAAATCTACTGTTGCTTGCCAAGTAGGGTAATTGTCCGCAGACATCAACAAAGCTTGGGAAGGATCCCAATCTCCTAGCTCAGGGAGATTCCCTACTGCATAAACATTTTGCCCCCAGTAGGTATATCCATTATTACACGCCAGAGAAACAGACGTCATGTTAGTGCCCGAATCATTACCGTTCTCGTTTGAGCCGTTGTTAACAGTCTCAACCCACACTGAATACGAACCGCCATTGACAGGAAACTCTCCCCAACCATCGTTATTGGTTGTTATCGTGCCACTATGATGACCTGTCATATCGGTGAATTCAGTATTCGGACGTGCAACATCCATCCACTTAGTACCACCGGGTCCATCAGAAAGAATAACCGCCATCGCTTGCGGATGTTGAGTATCACCCAAGCGCGTCCAACCAATGATGTCCCAATGGTCTAAGTAATCAAGCTGTGGACCGTAAGCATAATCTTGGCGTGCCGAGAGCAATACATCAATGGCAGCTTTGTGTGATTGCATCACAATATTGGTGTTACTGCAGCTATTATCAGATGTGGTGTAGTTGGCACCATAATAATCCGCATGGAAGACATTTGGATAGCCCTCGTTACGGAGAAGAATAAAGGCATAGGCTAACGGCTTGAACCAATCTTGAACTGGAGATTCAAGCGCTTGGCATGGTTGAGTGTCATGATTCTCAACCAAGGTAACCGCCAGTGACGGTTGCTCTTTCATCAGGGTGTTGTCCATAATGGTTCGCATATCATATTGCCCCCCACTCACCGATGCTTGATGAAAATTCAAGTGTAATGGCGCGTCAAACAGTGACATCCTGCCCTGAGTCTTGGCAATATAATTATGCAACTTTTGCTTGTTGTAACTCCAAAACTCTCCCACGGTAAACAATGGTTTTCCGGTCGTTTGGCGCATATGATCAAGCCATTCATTGAAAAAGGCGTATTCAATGTGCTTGATGGCATCAATTCTAAAACCGTCGACGTTGGTGGTATTCACATACCACTCACCCCAATCTTTGAGTTCTTGAACTACTTCCGGGTGCTGCATATCAAGGTCGGCGTACATCAAATAGTCGTAGTTACCATTTTCCGTGTCTACTTCCCAATCCCAGCCTTTTCCATCACCTCTAAATTTGAAAATACTGGTTTCTTGCAGATTTTGCGCCCAATCAACGCCATCAAAATGATACCAGCGCCATTTGAAGTCTGAGTATTGATTCCCTCGCGCAGTGAAATCAAATTGCGTCCAAGCATCAATTTGAACATCGCCACCAAATTCATAATTTCGATTGTTCCAATCCACGCGGGTGGCGGTGACCGACTCTGTCGCATCGGCTCCACCTCTGTGGTTGAAAACTACATCACCATAGATTTGAATACCTGCGGCATGAGCAGCATTGATAGCGTTGAGGTATTCAGCTTTTGTGCCGTATTTCGTTCGAATACTGCCTTTCTGGTCAAACTCCCCAAGGTCATACATGTCATAAACACCGTAACCAACATCATAACCACCTGCAGCCCCTTTGTAGGCAGGTGGTAACCAGAGGGCGGTAATACCAGCGTCTTTGAGATCCTGGGCGTTTTGCGCAACTTGGCTCCATAACGTGCCGTCGTTAGGTGAATACCAATTAAAATATTGCATCATGACACCATTAGCTGACGCACCCTAACTAAGGGTTAATAA
>CAXRGH010000141.1:0-16434 GCA_964230195.1 Alteromonadaceae bacterium | reverse complement strand
GGTGGCACTATTTTCATAGCAACGGACGCTGCCAATAACTCATCGATCAATGTTGGCAGCTTAATTACACAATTACAGAATGACGGTGTCACAGTTCACACCTTGTTGTCTGGAGACTGCGATGACTCTTCAAGATCAAAGGACTGGACTCAAACCACAGTGCCAGTATTGCAACGTGATATTCCAGAAGGTGGAACTGATGTCATCGACGAGCCCGGTGAAGCACTGATATTAGATATGATTGGAGATTCCATTGAAACTGCGACACCGGCGATTGATATGGACCCGTTAGTTGGTGAAATCAACGACGCTGATGATGATGATGTATTCAAAATTACCTTACAGGGAGATACTCAGTATTACATCCGCTTTGGCCACAGCGACGATATTTATGATTACCCATTCTTGAGGGTTCAAATTCTGACTCAAGAAGCAGAGCGCATTGACATATCTCTGACCGACGGTACCGTGGATGACAGGTTATTCAGTAGTAGTTACACACCTTATGAAGAAGGCACTTTCTCCGTTGAGACATCGGGTGATTACTACGTTAAAGTATACGGTTATGCCGATGAGTACGTTGCGCCGTATTACGTGCAATTAAAAGACGCAGCTGACGCCGTTGTGATTGATAACAGTGCAAAAGTATTATTCTCAGTGATTTCTGCTGAAACCGGTGGGGCCTTTGAAAATATTGCTGAGGTTAATGAAGGCGATGACGCGCAATACAGTAACACCATCTTCAATATTCTGCGTTCCACAGAAGAACCTTCCATAGTGGCGACAAATGTACGCGAGATCCCCCGTGACAGCCAATTGGATATCACCCTAACCGGAAAAGAAACGAATTGGAGCAGCAGTACATCTGTCACCCTCACTGATTCGGACGGCGAGGCGATTGCTGGCGTGAATATCAACAAAGTTCAGGTGATTAGCGCCACCAGTATTGTGATTAACGTATCTGTAGCGAACGACGCAAATTTACAAGATTTGAACGTCAACACTCAAACTACTCTCGGTGATACGGTTCAATCCGCTGACGGCGTGGGCATATTAACGGTGACAGAAGTGGATACTCGCGCACAACTGTTGAGTGTCACTCCAAAGTATCTAGGGCAAGGCAATACCATCGAAGTCACAGTGCAAGGGATCAATACCGAGTTCACAAGTGACAGTTCAGTAGACCTTGGTGTGGGTATTGAAGTGCAAAACGTGACGGCGATTTCTTCTCAACAGTTAATGGTGACTATCGCAGTATCTGAAACAGCAACAGCCGGGTTGCGAGGCATAGTGGTTGATGATCTCAGTTTGACTGACGGCTTTGTTGTAACCTTGGATAAAGTCATTACTGCCATTCAAGGAATCACGCCCCATGAATTGCACCGCAGACTGGTTACAGATATTACAATAGCGGGATTCGGTACAGGGTTTGAGGCTGATAAAACGGAAATATTTGCTGGTGATGACGTGGTATTCACTAATATACGTGTTAACTCCGAGACTGAGTTGGTAGCAACCATTAGCATTGGCGATGACGCAGAGTTGGGATATCGTGATCTCTCCGTATCGACACCTGATGGCTCCGTAACTAAACTCAACGGTATTTTCATTGATGCTCCCCCTATGGTAGAAGTTCCAGACGTTACTGGGCTAAACACTGAACAAGCTAGCACCGAATTATCCGAGGTTGGACTCGCACTCGGAAACACAACCAACGCGAATAGCGACACAATAGCAGCGGGTAGTATTATCTCTCAATCAGTCGCGGCTGGAACCTCTATCGTGTTCGGTGATAGTGTGGATATTGTTGTATCTGATGGCACAATGATGATAACCGTTCCGTCAGTCACTGGGATGACACAGAGTGAAGCGACAAGCCAGTTGGAGCAAGCAAATTTAGTGGTTGGGACTATTACGCAAGCCAGCAGTGACAGCGTGACATCCGGCTCAGTGATCAGTCAATCGGTATCCGCGAATAGCCAAGTGGTGGCCAATACTACGGTGAATCTGGTCGTTTCCACAGGGCCTGCGGCTACCCCCCAAACCACAACAACACCCATCAGCAGTGGCGGTGGCGGCGGAGGTGGTAGTTTACCGCTTTGGAGTCTCTTACTGATAATAGGGCTGTTATATCGACGAAATGTCTGTTCCTCCAAGTAGTAACAACACAATCGTGGAGTTCTCGCAAGTTACGGGGAACTCCACAATCACATGGACTAGCAAATGCATCGAGCTTGGTTTCAATGGGTTATCCTAGGATTATTTGGCTGCAATGAATCTGATTCAGTTGCCGTTGCACCATCATCAAGTGCTCCTGAATGGCATCTGATTACTTATCAAATCACCAATGGTAAACCAGGCGCCCCCACCGAGACTCTAACGGTGAATTGTAACGCTCATCAAGTGACGTTTCATCGCCCATTAAACCAGTTGGATAAGCACCTGAACAGTAGGACGGCGAGGTTGAAGCGAGATGATTGTAAGCAAGCACTTACTCTCATCTTATCCGCTAATTTATGCCGTTCTACAAATGATAAAGAAGCGTCGCTCTTGGATGGTAATCAGTATGCATTGCAGTGTGCTAATCACGAAGAAAAAGTCGCTGGGTATTGGTACGCACATCAAGCGCCTGACCCAGACTTCCATCAGTATACTCGTGATCTTATCAAGCGTTATTTCCCGGGTCAGTATCATAATCCCTGATAGTCATTGTTGATTAGGCACCCGCCACTTGCATTTCACTGATTAAAATAGAACCCGTCTGTACTGCTCCTCGAGCCTCAATATCACTGCCTACCGCAACAATATTTTGGTACATGTCTGCAAGATTGCCAGCGATGGTTATCTCATGCACAGGAAACTGAATGACACCATTTTCAACCCAAAAGCCGGCTGCTCCACGCGAATAGTCGCCCGTGACAATATTAACGCCATGCCCCATTAGTTCGGTTACGAGTAGGCCTGTGCCGAGTTTAGATAACATCTGTTGAAAATCAAAACCGTGATGCTGCACTAGCCAATTGTGAATACCGCCTGCATGACCATTCGTTTGCATTTTCATCTTTCTTGCTGAGTAACTGGTGAATAAGTAGTGCTGCAATATCCCGTCTTTCACAATTTCCATATCGGCTGTTGCCACCCCTTCATGATCAAACGGAGAGCTTGCTAGTCCGCCGAGAAGGTGTGGTTTCTCAATGATATTAACGTTGGAGGCTAATACTTGCGTGCCCAGTCTATCCAACAGAAAACTGGATTTACGGTACAAACTACCGCCACTAATAGCAGACACAAAATGACTGAACAAACTTGACGCAATTTCACGGTGAAACAGCACAGGCACTTTTTGCGTTGGTAACTTAATAGCGCCGAGTCGAGACAGCGTATTTTCTGCGGCCTCAACACCAACGTTGGTGGGGTCTGCTAACTCGTTGGCATCACGGCTAACGGTATATTGATAATCTCGTTGCATTTGCCCTTCGTGCTCTGCAATCATGACACAACTCATGCTATAGCGAGAACTTGGATAACCATGATTGAAGCCATGACTATTGCCGTACACCCTCACTCCAACATTGGCGTTGTATGATGCACCATCCGAGTTCGTAATGCGTTGATCGTAATCTAATGCTGCGGTTTCCGCCGTTAAAGCGGCATCAATAGCTTTCCCGGTATCCAGTGCTTGAGGGTAATACAGTTCAAGGTCGGGAATGTCGGTTGCCATCAAGGCTTCGTCGGCTAATCCAGAGCAAGGGTCTTCCCCCGTATATTTCGCAATTTCAACGGCTTTACTGACAGTGGCTTGTAACGCAGACAAACTCAAGTCTGCGGTTGATGCACTGCCTTTACGCTGACCACGGTAAACAGTAATGCCCAACCCACCATCATTATTGAACTCTACTGTTTCAATATCCTTCAAACGTGTACCTAAGGAAATCCCTTGCACCTTACTGATACTGGCTTCTGCTTGCGAAGCACCCAGAGATTTCGCCATCGCCAATACATCATGCACAACATTTTGAATTTCAGAGAGTTGCTTTTTCACGTCCATAGACAGAGTTCCTTGAATGGTTGACGTTGTTTACTATTAGATAAACCACACAACACGCGTTACAATAGACTCTTAGTTTATCACCAATCGACTTTCTATGAAGCATACTGATACAGATTTTGACGAATTTGACGCTGACGGCGAAGAATACAAAAGTAAAACACAGATAAAGCAAGAAGCTGAAGCCCTGAAAAAGCTCGGGAGTACGTTGCTGGCCTTATCAGCAAGTGAATTAAATACCATTCCGTTGTCTGATGATTTACTGGAAGCATTAAGTCTGGCAAAACGCATCAACCGAAAAAAAGACGGTTACCGGCGTCAACTTCAATTTATCGGCAAGCTGTTGCGGGATTCCGACATTGAACCCATTGAACAAGCACTACTCGCCGTTCAAAATAAGCATCAACTCGCCAATGCTCATTTTCATCGCTTAGAGGCTTTACGTGATCAGCTTGTGGAGCATGGTGACACGGCTATTCAATCGGTACTGGATGAACATCCTTCACTCGATAGACAAAGACTCCGCCAGTGGGTACGTCAAGTAGCGAAACAAAAGAAGGAAAACAAGCCACCGAAAGCGGCCAGAGAAATCTTTCAGTACCTGAAGGATAACATCAAAGAGCCTTAAGTTAGGCCGCTATGGTCTCAGAGCTCGGTTTCACGACCGAGCTTCATCTGGGCGCTGACTCAATTTTAAATAATATTGATAGCCAATCAACAGCGCAAGCACCACACCACACGCCATATACAATCCATTAATCATGTCGTGATGGTCACCCAAACTGACCAGTACTTGGATATCAAAAATTCCAATCATCTGGTTGAGCAAGTAACCAAAGCCAAGAGCACACCCAATCACCGCGAACAAATAAGCAACTAATGCTGACATCCCAAGTTCACGCTTCACAACAGCAAGGGTTGCTATATTAGTTGCAGGTCCTGCCAACATAAATACCAAGGCCGCACCAGGTGATATGCCCGAAAGCATCAGTGCTGCCGCAACCGGTGTTGACGCTGTTGCACAGATATACATAGGAATTGAGATCAAAACGACCGCCAGCATCGCTAAGAGGCCATCACCATAGTCTGTGAGTAATTGTGTGGGAACAAAGGTTTGAATCAGCGCTGCGAAAAATAAGCCAATCAGTAGCCACCCCATGAAATCAGACAGTAGTTGCCCAAACCCGTAACGCACCACTGAAACAAACTTGTTTTCGTTGTTTTGTGCGGCCTTTTTCTTGCAACAGCCGGTCACTGGAGATTCCTGAGAAGGTGACTCAACGGCAACCCATCGAACCATTAATCCGGTGACTACCGCTGAAAAGATGGCACTAATGGGTCGAGTGATTGCCATAACAGGTCCCATGAGAGCATAGGTAACCCCAATTGAGTCAACGCCAGTTTCGGGCGTTGCTACCATAAAGCTCGCAGTACTCGCTTTACTTGCGCCGGCACGTCGAATACCCATGGCAGCCGGGATCACGGAACAGGAACATAATGGCAGTGGTGCACCAATCAATGCTGCCGTCCATACTGAGCTATTTTTACCCAACGTGGCATGAATCCATTGGTCTGGGATCAATACACGGATGACGCCCGCCAAGAATAGGCCCACCAAAAGATAAGGCGCTGATTCCACAAAAAGCAGGATAAAATTATCCAGTAATGACATCATCATAATTACATCCGGCCCTCTAAAAGCAATCCACCGTGTCGTTAATGCAACGTACTATTCGGTGCCACCAACGGTAATTTCATCAACTTTAACACTCGGCTGACCAACCCCAACTGGCACGCTCTGGCCATCTTTACCACAAACACCAACACCGGGGTCGAGCACCATATCATTACCAATCATGGAGATACGTTGCATCACCTCTGGCCCATTCCCAATTAAGGTTGCACCCTTCACTGGTGCAACAATTTTACCCTTTTCAATGAGATACGCTTCTGAGGTGTTAAACACAAATTTGCCGGAGGTGATGTCAACTTGACCGCCACCAAAGTTTGGCGCAAAAATACCGCGGTCAATACTCTCAATCATGTCCTGCTGTGAAGCGTCGCCATTCAACATATAAGTATTGGTCATTCTCGGCATCGGAAGATGAGCATAAGATTCTCTGCGACCGTTCCCCGTGGGCGCAACTCCCATCAACTTAGCATTCATTTTATCTTGCATGTAGCCTTTCAGGATGCCGTCTTCTATCAATACATTGTATTGGCTAGGTGTGCCTTCGTCATCAATACTCAACGACCCTCTGCGACCGGAGATGGTACCGTCATCAATCACAGTGACCCCTTTAGCTGCAACCTGTTCACCCACTCGACCGCTAAAAGTAGATGATCCTTTGCGGTTGAAATCTCCTTCTAAGCCATGCCCCACGGCTTCATGTAACAAAACGCCTGGCCATCCATTACCCAAGACCACCGGCATTTGCCCCGCAGGTGCAGGAATCGCTTCAAGATTCGTCCGAGCCATGTGCAAAGCCTGATCCGCCAGCCATTCATAGACAGGCTGATTACCTTTATTGTTAAGAAATTCAGTGTAGCTGTAACGTCCGCCCGTTCCTGCGCTACCGCGCTCTCGCTTGCCATCTTTTTCCAGTAAAACCGTACAATTCAATCGAATCAATGGACGTATATCAGTGGCCAAGGTGCCGTCAGTCGCTGCCACTAAAATTTCCTCGTAGACACCGGTAAGGCTGACGACTACTTGACTGGCATTGGGCGCTTGTTTCCGAATATAGGCGTCTACAGTTTGCAGAAGGTCAATCTTTCCGTGTTCATCCAGACTTAACAGTGGATTGTCACGACTATATAAATCGGGGGCTGATACCGCCTTAAAAGGCGCTGCTTGACGAATATTGCCGACATTGGTAATGCTTCTTGCGGCTGTTGCGGCCGCCGTCAACGCAGACACTGACAGTTCGTCCGAATAAGCAAAACCGGTTTTTTCACCACTCACGCCACGCACACCAACACCACGTTCGATACTAAAACTACCGTCTTTGATAATACCATCTTCTAATACCCAAGCCTCGTGCTGACTGGCTTGGAAATAGAGATCGGCAAACTCATTATCATGCGCCTGAATGAGATTCAAAGTCGCATGTAAATCATTTAAGGTAATGTCTGAGGCATCGAGTAAATGCTCGGTTACTTGATTGTTCAAGAAAGGCTCCTAACTGAAAAATGCAAGACAAGGGAGTGTACCGCTCCTGCAATGTGAATTGTTATAATCATAGCAGTAAGCGCAGGTTGTCGATACTGCTTTTCATGAATGGATATGGCTTTACTCAGCTTTTATTTTCGGTGCTTCCGGCGTAGTTTGGCGCCTAATTTCCATATCTTGTGTATCTCTGGATATTTCTTTGATGGTTGGCTCTCCTAGAGTACCGGAGATTTCATATTGGATATTGGATACCACCTTGGCAGATTTTATCGCCTCATCCAAAGCCAAACTCGCTAAGCCAACGCCTGGATTAACCATCCATAATAACACTGGAATACTCGAAGTAAGATTGGGTATCACGCCAACATTAAAGTCAATGGCTTCATTATTTAAGTCGAGGCTTCCATTCATTGAAAAATCTAAACCAGGACCATCAATAAAAAAGTCTTGGGTGGCAGCAACACCGTTAGTTAACACAAAGTTTCCAGCGAGATCTTCAAAAAAGAAGCCTTGATTAAAAACATCTCGGAAATCAAATCGCAACTTTCTGATTAATGACTTTAGACTTAATAAGCCCAGAACACGTGATACTTGCGAGCCTTCATCATTAAATTCTTTTAGATATCCATCATCTAAATCAAAACCAAAACTGCCAGTGAGGGAGTCAGTATTAAACATCACTAACGGTGCTTCCCAAGCCAAATCAAAATTCATATTGCCACCAGCATCTCGAAGACCCGTTTCAATATCAAACTGATTTAACCAGATCCCCACATCCGAGCTTGTTAAACGTCCGTTCACCGAGGTTAATGGATTTAATGGGTCAAGGGACCATTGCCCTGTTAATTCAGCTGTTAAGTATCTATGTTCAGATTTAAGCTCGTCAATAAACATAGTGTTGCCCTCACGGCGTGAACGCAAATTCACTTGCCCCAAGTCAACGCCATCAACACGACAATCACTGCATTGTAATTGCACTGGTGGCATGGCAGTAAAATCTTTACTTTGGTTCTCTCCTGAGTTTTTAGTGGCTATTACACGGCTTTTCAGATTCAGATAGTCAATGTTTGCAACCACACCCTCTTCTAACCAGTTGCGTGAAAAATTGACCCTGCCACGAAACTCCTTAGCATTAATCTCGCTGGCCCAGTAGGTCTTCACTGGACGAATTTTGACTTCAACGTCAGATAATCCGTAATTCGCCACGACGAGTTCGTCTGTGTTGATGAATATATTTTTAGGTTCACCCAAAACGCTGAACAACGAACCTGTTCCTGAGTTACCATTGCCTCTCAAAATGTTGGTTAAATCCTCGGTCCAGTGCACTAAGTCAATAGACGGTAAGCCGAGAGAAATTGAAAAACCCGTACCCAAGCCCAAGAGTTCGGTTTCACCAATGGTCAAATGCGCTCGAGAAAATTGACCGGTGTCGTGGGGTAATAGTCCATTGAACTTAAATTGTTGGTTCGCAATAGCACGAAACGAAGATGATGCTAAATCGCCCTCTACGTCAATAAACAAAAGGCTTTGTTCGTCTTCTGATTTATTCAAGGGGTACGGTAACGTGGATTCTACCGAACCTAAATTAGACGATACTTGCAAGTCGTAATTAAAACCGTCTTTTGGAAAACGCAGAGCCAAGTCACCCTTCCAATCGAGATCACCTTTGATATGAGTTTGTAATGGAATGTTATGGTGTTCAAACAAGGACCCCAATGGCCAATCGCCACTAAACTGTGCTTGTGTTGCATAAACACCTTGTTCGTTTGGAGCTGCTTTTGCGTTTAACTGAATAGGATAGTTGAAAAGTTTTGCGGTCAAATTAGTGGCGTCAATCAACTCATTATTGAAAACGATGTCGCCATTGACCTGATTTAGCGGCAATTTGATGTCAGGGAATAGGATGTCAACATCAGATAGACCAACGTCCCCCTTCGCGATTACCTTCTGGCCTGGCTTCAATGGGATCACAAGATTCAACGAAAGGTCCAGAGGCTGGTCGATCACAATATGA
Source organism: Alteromonadaceae bacterium (assembly GCA_964230195.1). Lineage (GTDB taxonomy): Bacteria > Pseudomonadota > Gammaproteobacteria > Enterobacterales > Alteromonadaceae > CAXRGH01. The sequence continues at coordinate 7,200 of CAXRGH010000141.1, read as the reverse complement.
TTTAAGGCTTCCCCCACATTACTCTTTAAGGGGCTGTTTCTCATAAGCTTGCCAAGCTCAACCCCAGTTGCCTTTGAATTGGCGTCAATATAGAGATTCTTAACTTTGCTCAAGGTTGGCATAGAAGCGTTAAGTTCCGTCAGGAGAACACTATCCATTCGAGCCGTGGGTGCAGTGAAAAACAGATCATTATTTTCAAACAACAAATGCAGTTTCATGTCTCTTAGAGATGGCCAATCAGGGTTGAAGGCAAAATCATCTAACGCAAGGTCAACTCCCGCCTGAAATATCCCTTGTTGCTCGGTAAACGGAAAGTCATTCAGGCGTCCGTTCCAAATAATGTGAGCCCCTTCAACTTTACCAACACGTAAAGAGCGGTTTAAATATGTTTTTGTGTTTTCGGGCATGTAACGCCTTGGAAACAATCGCTTAACGGTTGCTAAGGTCATTTCACCAAACTGGGACTTCAAAGACAAATACTGAGAGTCCCCGAGGTATTTTGCTTGCAGATCCAGTTGAATATCGTCACTGTCCAAGACTAATGATGGGACAAACACATTCAGTGATTTGTGATGCTCAAGATAAACATCAACAGATAATTGATTAAACGGGATCGGAGAAGGTAGTAAATTCCCCACATCAATAACATCGTCGCTTGCCGCTAATTGGATGTGGGTCTGATTATCCCAGTAATTTAGTGCACCATTGAGTGCAGGAATTCCTGGTTGTAGATCGTGTGCTGAAAGGCTGAGATTAGCAACTTCCATTGCAATTCCAGTCCTCTCATTATCTAAGTAGATATGCAGGTCGTTAATCAAGCCAGTGGGTTTTCGCCCGCTTACCACCGTCAATAGTGAGTTTTCCGTCAACTCAGAAGCGACTTGAATTAAAGGTTCGATATCCAATTGTGAAACATACATCTGCTGACCACCAGACGACATCCATTGGCCATTCAAGCTGGTTTTTTGAGAGACATTATCGTTGAGGGCAAACGTGAGATTATTGAGCTGATACTTCCAGCCGTCTTTGTGGTAATCCGCTCGCAGTTCACCCTCTGTTAATTCGAGCTCTGTCTGTTCAGGCTTAAACCATCTGGCGTAGCTTTCGTTGAGACGCATTTGAACTGACGATATTTGACTCCCACCGAAGTCTGCCCAAACTTCCAGATTCAGTTGCGTCTCGTACTCATAGTCAATCGTAGGCAATACCTCGGTTGCTACTTCCGACAGATCTAATGCTTTAGCGTTGACATAAAAAGTGCCCGTTAATTCATCGGTTGAATCACCGATTTCAAGTATAAAATCGACGGTATTTTGAGATAGCCCCTCAAGTTGCAAACGACCAACGCCACGATGCCCTTGCTCCCAATTCCCCCACTCCATATCAGGGATAGCAATACGCCATTGAGTGCCCGAATAATTTACGGTTAATTGACTTTCCCGAATAGTGATTTGATTCAATTGCTCCAGAAACAATCGCCTGATTTGACGATAGGCAAGGTCGAGATCGGTATTGGGGGTAGAAGCCCCCTCGCTATGTTGATAATTCACCGTCAACCCTGACAAGGTGACATTACCAATGATAGGTTGCCACTGAAGTAACGAACGCCAAAAGTTTAACTGCGCCTCAAAGGCTTGCACCTTTATCCCTGTGGGCAGTTCTGATTCACTGGTAAAATCCAGCTCAGTAAAGATGAGTTTCGGACCATAGGTCTGCCATACTGCATCGATGCGTCCGGCAGACACCGCGATACCATATTGCGCTTCAATGTATTGGGTAATCTGAGATTTGTATTGTGGTGTTAACGGTAAAGCCAATCGTACCAAGCTCATGAGTACCGCCCCTAGCACAAGCACAAGGGCGACTGCAGTCCATAACCGCTGCAGTAGAATACTTAGCCAGGTAACGACTCTGCTCACATCATCACCACATCAAATTTTGCTTGGTGATATAAAGGCTCTACGTGAATATTAATCGGTTTACCAATGAACAATTCCAACTCAGCCAGCATATCTGACTGTTCACTTTCAAGTGCTTCAACAATGTTTGTCGCTGCATAAACAACAAACTTGTCCGCGGCATAAGCACGATTAACACGGACAACTTCACGCATGATTTCAAAACAAACAGTTTCGACAGTTTTCACAGACCCTCGGCCACTGCAGACAGGACACTCACCACACAGGATATGCTCAATACTCTCACGCGTTCGTTTTCGTGTCATTTCAACTAGACCAAGAGCCGTAAAGCCATGAATATGGGTTTTCGCATGGTCAGGAGCGACTGCAACTTCAAGACTATGCAGCACTCGGCGTTGATGTTCAGCATTGTCCATATCAATGAAGTCTATGATAATAATACCGCCCAGGTTGCGTAAGCGTAATTGACGGGCAATAGCTTGCGTTGCTTCAATATTGGTATTAAAGATAGTTTCTTCTAAATTACGGTGGCCAACAAAGCCTCCCGTATTGATATCAATGGTGGTCATTGCTTCCGTTTGATCGATAATTAGATATCCACCCGATTTGAGATCAACGCGACGCTCCAAAGCACGCTGCGCCTCATTTTCTACGTCGTACAGATCAAAAATGGGTCTATCACCCGGATAGTACTCAATGACATCATTAAGCTCAGGAACGTATTCATCCGTAAATTGTTTTAACTCTAAATAAGTGAGCTTGGAATCAATTCGTACGCGTTTTAATTCAGTGCCAACAAAGTCTCTGAGTATCCTTGGCGCTAGTGCCAAGTCTTCGTATAACATTTGCGTTTTTTTAGCTTTACGCCGTTCTGATACTTTCGCCCATAACCGTTTCAGGAACTTAGCATCTTGTGCCAAATCACTTTCTTTGACCCCTTCAGCAGCAGTACGGAAAATATATCCGCCGTCATCAAGTCCAATATTCTCCGCTAATGCCTTTAATCGTGTTCGCTCTTCTGCATCTTCTATTCGTTGTGAAACACCGATATGACTAACATCTGGCATATAGACTAAGTAACGTGATGGCAAGGTTATATCGGTGGTAAGCCTTGCACCTTTGGTGCCGATAGGATCTTTAATAACCTGAACTACCACGCCTTGCCCTTCTCGCACTAACTCACGGATATTAGGTTGCGGTGGCGTTTTAAATTCGGCATCCACCTCCGAGCTTTCATTAAGAACACGACTATTTGAAAAATCAGACGCATGGAGGAAGGCTGCTTTCTCCAAGCCGATATCAACAAACGCTGCTTGCATTCCCGGTAAAACACGAGTGACTTTACCCAAATAAATATTGCCAACAATGCCTTTTCGCGTAAAACGCTCAACATGTATTTCTTGTAAAATACCATTATCAATCAGAGCAACGCGGGTTTCCGATGGCGTGACATTAATTAATAATTCTGCACTCATAATGATACTTTCCTTATGGCTTTCAGTAGTCTTTTGGTCTCAACCAAAGGTAAACCAACGACACTCGTATAACTTCCATTAATTGATTCTACAAATTGAGCTGCTAAACCTTGGATACCATAGCCGCCCGCTTTATCTTGGGGTTCCCCTGTATTCCAGTATTCCTGAATATCACTTTCCGTGAGTTCACAAAACCTGACTTCAGTTGAGACGACATCAAACAACATTTGTTCCCTAGCGGTCACACATACTGCGGTAAGGACATAGTGAGAGTCCCCCGATAGCAGCTGCATCATACGCTTAAATTCATTTTCGTCACTCGGTTTACCGAGTAATTGATCATCACACACAACAATCGTATCGGCGGCTAGAACAATACCGGATTGAGCAGCAAGCCTTTGACCTTCCAACGCTTTTTCTTGTGCCAGTCGTGCCACATAATCCGCAGGTTTCTCATTGACTAACGGCGTCTCGTCAATATCCGGATTGACAGTCTGAGCAATAGATTCAAATTGAGATAATAGCTCAAAACGTCTGGGGGACTGTGAGGCCAAAATAAGCGGTAACATTGTTTAGCGAACTCCAGACGTGCGACGCACCTTACGTAAAAAATAAAACACATAGAACCAGGTGATCACGTTAGCAATCGTGGGCGCCAAATAGTGAAACAGAAAATAAATATCTGAAATCATGTGTTGCAGCCAGAACACAAGTAAGTGATAAAAAGCACTGAGCAAACCAACAACAAACGATTGTTGCCAGATAGGGTAATTACGTAACCGCTGATAATTTGTGGCTAGAATAAACACCACTATGCAAGTCGCTACACTGTGAATACCGAGAGTTGTACCCAATACAAGGTCTAGCCCTAATCCACAAATAAAAGCAACACCAATGTTGACCCTGTGAGGCACAGCCAAAACCCAATAAGATAGCGTTAACAACACCCAATCTGGCCTAAAAACATCAAATTCCACGGGAAGCGGGATAATCTGCAGAACAAATGCAAGCACGAGAGTGAGTGATATGGCAAAACGATTAAATAAAAATGACATCATGGCTGACCATCGATCCGTTCTTCTTGGGGCCACAATAATACAAGATACTTGAGCTGATTTAAGTTCGCCATTGGGGTTGCTGAAACTGCAACAAAAGCCGTGGTCTGGGATTTGTCAATCATAGCCACTTTAGCGACTGGATACCCCTCAGGGAATAGCTTGCCTAGCCCCGAAGACACCAACAAATCTCCTACTTGTAGATCAGCACTGTGGGTAATATGATTGATTGTTAGCTGGCTCAGTGAACCTGTCCCTGACACAACAGCATTGAGGTTATTTCGTAATACCCTAACAGGAATATTGTGTGAAACATCAGCGAGCAATAAGACGCGGCTAGTATTAGCACTGACGTATTGGACTTGTCCTACAATACCATCCCGGTCAAGCACAGGCTGCCCTTCATACACACCGTCTGATAAACCCCGGTTAATAACCACTTGGTGATTGTAAGGATTCTGGTCAACCGCCATCAATTCAGCAATCATACGTTTGCCGTCAGCACGCGCGGTGGCACCCAGGGATTGCCGTAATTGGGTATTCTCTTCCCGCAGTAAGTGATAACGTTGAAGGGCGGTGGACATCAGGAGGTTTTCTTGTTTCATGCGCTCGTTTTCAGTCACGAGTTTCTGGTGGGACACAAACTCACGTGATACCCAATCAAGCATTGCGCCCGGTGCATTGGCAATGAACTGTAATGGGCTAATGAGGGTATTGAGGTACATACGCACCTCGCGCATCTGAGTACTGCGGTGATCAACCACCATGATAATAATAGAAAAAACCACCGCTAGAATTAGCCGTGGTAATAAGGATTGTCCGCTGTTAAAAAGTGCGTTCATGGTTCACCGCATGAGAAGTGCCAATGACAATTGACACACTCAGTCTAAGAGGGCTTATTCATCAGTAAATAAGTCGCCGCCGTGCATATCAATCATCTCTAATGCCATACCGCCGCCACGAGCAACACAAGTCAAAGGATCATCAGATATTACCACTGGAATGCCGGTTTCTTCACGCAACAAACGATCAAGATCTTTGAGTAAAGCACCACCTCCGGTTAGTACCATACCGTCTTCAGAAATGTCTGATGCGAGTTCAGGTGGTGATTTTTCCAATGCCACCATGACGGCAGATACAATGCCTGACAATGGTTCTTGGAGTGCTTCTAGTATTTCGTTACTGTTGAGAGTAAAGCTTCTCGGTACGCCTTCCGCCAAGTTACGACCGCGAACTTCAATTTCTTTGACTTCATCACCAGGGTAAGCGGCACCAATTTCATGCTTGATACGCTCTGCTGTTGCTTCACCAATCAGGGAACCAAAGTTACGACGCACATAGTTGGTAATGGCTTCATCAAATTTGTCACCACCGATACGAACTGAAGAAGAGTAAACAACACCATTCAACGAGATGATGGCAACTTCCGTAGTACCGCCACCAATATCAACAACCATTGACCCTTTTGCTTCAGAAACTGGCAAACCAGCACCTATTGCAGCTGCCATTGGTTCATCAATAATAAATACCTGACGTGCTCCTGCACCTTGCGCCGACTCTTTAATAGCGCGACGTTCAACTTGCGTGGAACCACAAGGTACACAAATAAGAACGCGAGGACTGGGGTGGAATAAGCTATTCGTATGAACTCGGCGAATAAAACTTTGAAGCATTTTTTCAGTGACCTCAAAGTCTGCGATTACGCCGTCTTTCATTGGACGAATGGCTTTTATGTGTCCCGGAGTACGTCCAAGCATTTGTTTTGCCTGCGTACCAACGGCAGCAACACTTTTTGAGCCGCCGGTAGCTCGTTCGTCACGTATCGCTACAACCGAAGGCTCGTTAAGGACAATGCCCTCGTCTTTAACATATATCAGAGTATTTGCGGTGCCGAGGTCAATGGAAAGGTCGTTGGAAAACATCCCGCGGATTTTTTTAAACATGGAAAAGCGTGCCTTCAGAAAAATTAACTATCACTACCTGCAACTGTATCAATGGTACTAGAGTTCAGCAAGCGCAGAGCCTAAGATATTCGTGAATTTTAACGAATATTTTGCGCAAACACGCCATAAGCTTCGATAAATTGATTTTTTCGCGACTGTTAATTGGTTTTCTCAATCACCTAGACGCAAGTAAGGGGCAAAACAGTTATCGGAAGAATCATTGATCACAGACAAAATCGTTAAAAACCTTCTCTACGATTGATGATGCGGTCATTGCCTCGGTACTGTCCAAATTGTATATCCGCACTTGGTTTATCATCAGTATCAATGACACCGCTGCCATCCCAGTCAAAATTCATATAGTCCATACCAGTACCAGGGAAAGTTAGATACAGGATAATTTCGCCTTCGGCGTTAGCTGTTGGCGACGGAACGATAATGCCTTGGTTGGAGAGAGAGCGACCGGCAACAATATTGCCCAGACCTTGAAGAATAGACGAGGGCGCATAACCCGTGATAGTACTTGCGTAAGTTAATACACCGCCATCCGTTGTCCAGTTATACTGGTGACAGCTGTCCTCAAGTTCCTTAGCAAAGCCGCCAAAGTTTCGGTAAGTTTCTGTGATTATTGGTACTCTTAAGTCACTGCTCGGGCTACCGTAAACATTATCAAAACGCACCCGCCCCCAGCGCAACTCGGTGCCGTCAATCGGCGTCATAGTATGGGATGCTGCGGAACTCCCGCTGATACCATTCGGATAATACAATAAGTTATAGTTGGTATGAGCTGCAGAGACGACCAACGATA
>CAXRGH010000140.1:0-13614 GCA_964230195.1 Alteromonadaceae bacterium | reverse complement strand
CTTTGAATTTCCGGTTGACACTCGTATTAAGAGTGCCCACACAAATTGTCTTGTTATAACTTGTTAAAGAACGTTTGCTTGAAGTCTTTCTCCTCAAGCGGGATGCGCATTCTACGCTCTCCCTTTCGAAAGTCAATCGTTTTTTTCAAACTTAATTTACACTTTCTAACGAGCCTCTTCAGACTCTTGTTGCCTTGGCTGTGCCTTGACAACGGGAGCGCATTCTATATTGATTACGCAGATAGTCAACGGATTTCTCAATTTAATCTGAACTTTTTTACTGTAGCTGACTTAAAGGTCTGCTCAGTTGAGGTTGGCATTGGAAATTTGCCAATAAATGATTAGTATAAACAGACAGATATGGATCTGTGTACGTAATTATTTTTTTGTGGGTATTTATATTGTGATTAATATAGTAATTGTATTTGTTTTCGCGGCCATTGCTTATTTTGTTGGCCCTTCGTTGGTTGACGTTATTGGTGTAGGCGGAGTTTCTGCGTTATTTGTTATCGTTGGTGCAGTATTAGCACCGTTTATTAGCAACGTTATTGCTGGTGCTTCAGGTCATTCAGAAGAGTCAGATGATGTTGTGTCTAAAGAAAGTACAACTTTATATGTTGGGAATCTTCCTTACCGTGCAACCGAAGCCGAAGTTCAAGAACATTTTGAAACTAAAGGTAAGGTTTTTTCGGTTCGCTTGATGCGAGATAGACGCACAGGTAAGCGAAAAGGGTATGGGTTTGTTGAAGTCGCGAGTAAACATGCTGATAAGATGGTAAGTAAGCTTAACGACTCTGACTTCCAAGAACGCAGTCTTCGCGTTAGGCTAGCCAAAGAAAAACAATCTGACGCTGAATAATACCAATTGCTGGTGTTAAAATGGGCGGAATAGCAGTTGCTACTGCATTGCTATTTTGCCCTTAGTTATCATTTCCGAGGGCTATTATGATTGATTGTTCCTCGTTTTCAGCTGTTAATTTTATTTATTTGTTTGTTGCACACTCTCTGCAACAATTGCTTTAAGCTCGTCTGCTCTTCGAATCTTATACTCACCCGATATTGCTTCAATCAATATTTCAGCGAACTCCATTGGCTCGGCGGACATTTCATTGATAGTCGTCGTGAACTTTTCTAATGCTCCGCGAAATGCTTGGATATCTAAGTCATGTGGCGCTTTATGATGATTTTCATGTAAATCACCGTATCCTCGATTCAAATTAGCATTCGAAGTTTGAATTGTTGCACTGTCACCAGGTTTAGCATCCTCATGGCTGATCTGATAGGCGTCAAATCGTAATGTGAGTTCTTCAGCATAAACAACCGCTTGGTTTAGCTCATTGCTGGTTTCACCCTTTATTGCTTGTGCTCGATATTGTGTTGATAGAGATAAGTCTCCATCCACTGGCTGAGGGTCATTCTTGACTAACGAGAATTGGATATGCTTTCGAGTAAGGCTTTGGAACTCTATGACAGCACTGTCAACGGTAGCAGTATTGGTGTCAGTTAAGTTCAATTCGCTGCTTGCCATTTGATGTAATGCTTCGACGCCTTTTAAAATCAGCTTTTTGCCATACTCGCTATTCGCTTGAACCACTTGGTTTGGATTCTTTAACATATTTAAAGCATCGCCGAACCCTTCTTCTATCTTGCGTGTCATTTCATCAAAAAAACTCCCATAGCTTTGGGGGTTTGCAGCTTGAATTTTAAATTGTTCAAACTCAGAACTAATATACCGAATGATGTCTCTTGATAGCTCGTGCATCGCATCGAGCGATAAAGATAAGTCAGGAGAGTGCTTTGCCGTTTTTAACGATTGGTTTAACGCCTCAGCATGAACGGAAACGGATTGGCGAACAATTGACCCAGTCAAACGAACAGTGTCAACCGAACTAAATTGATTTTTAGCGTTTTTCTCATTGTCATACAGGTGAGCTTCATGTTGCTCAGTTCGCGATACCCTGTAGTCAAAGTTAAATGCTAGCCCTTTAACATCCATCGTCATCTCCCATAGCCAAGAACCTTAAGTATATTTGGCAAATTCAAATTATACGAATTGATGAGTATTGAAATTGTATGAAACCAAGATAAGAAATTGAATCTTGGACATTAAAAAGTAGGATTTCTTTCTCTGCGGAATGGATTTGACGTAGTGTAAGATTGCTTTAAACTAACGCCTTTTCAGCAAGAGAGAACACCTTGTATGCGCGTAACAGAAATTGATACTAGTCTTTATCACACATTGCTCGAAGAAAAAGTCCGAGGGATTGTAAGTGCATTTGCTGAACTTAATATCCCAGAAGTTGAGGTGTTTGAATCAACGCCAGAACACTTTCGAATGCGAGCGGAATTTCGCGTATGGCACGACGGTGATGACCTCTACCACATTATGTTTGATAAGGAGAACAAAGAAAAATACCGAGTCGACATGATGCCCGCCGCCTCAACCTTAATCAACGATGTAATGAAGGACTTAATATCGTACCTGAAGCCATCATCCATTTTACGCAGTAAACTTTTTCAAATCGATTATCTCAGCACCTTGAGCGGCGAAATTGTGGTAAGCCTTCTCTATCATCGCCAGTTAGACGAGACATGGGAACAGGCTGTTCAAGCGCTTCTGAAACAGCTACGCACTAAATACACGATTAATATTATCGGACGCGCTCGCAAACAAAAATTAGTGTTTGACCAGGAGTTTGTGACTGAACAACTGACAATCAAGGATAAAGTCTTTGCATTCCAACATATCGAGAATAGCTTTACTCAGCCTAATGCGCTGGTAAATCAAAAGATGATTGAGTGGTCAATAGACAAGACAGGTAAGTGTTCCCATGACTTGCTCGAACTTTATTGTGGCTTAGGTAATTTCACACTTCCTTTGGCCCAAAATTTTGATCGTGTTTTAGCGACAGAAATCTCTAAGTCTTCAGTTCAAGCGGCACATCATAACCTCAAAATAAACGGCATCACGAACGTTAATGTAATACGTATGTCAAGTGAGGAGTTTACCGAGGCAATGTCCGGTAAGCGAACGTTTCAACGATTGCAAGGATTAGACCTACAACAATTTGATTGCAAAACAGTACTGGTTGATCCACCACGCTCTGGTGTTGATGACGATACCATTAACCTAATCAATCAGTATGACAATATCATCTACATTTCCTGTAACCCTGAAACATTGTTTGATAACTTGAAAACACTGACGATGACACATCGAATTTCTGATTTTGCAGTATTTGACCAGTTCCCCTATACCGACCATTTGGAATGCGGGGTTTACCTCAAAAAGAGATAAAAAAAAACTGAGCAATTGCTCAGCTTTTCGTTGTCACTTTGATCCAAGCTATTTTGAAGCTTTCGATAATTGCAATTTGTTAATGCGAGGGGCTGATATCTTAATCAAATTCTGCTCTGGATAATAGGAAATTGATGATATTGCCGCACCAGATTCAGCTTCGAGGCTCTCGTAAAAAGCGTCTTGACTCGCATCAAACTCAAAGTTAGCCGCCATCTTATTAGCAACACATTGACTGCTGATTTCTAGATTGACTTCATCAACACAATCAAACAGTTGTTTTGAGTCCGCCGCAATTGCCTGAGCCGCAAGCATGGAAATAATAATAATCGCTTTTTTAAACATTGTTTTGGCTCCTTTTTACTTAACTTGATTTGAGTTTACAGCAAGTTACAGCAAAATGACAGTTTTATTACAGAATTATTTAAAAATAGTGACACTAATGTTTCAGAAATAAGAAAGAAGTGGGATCAAGCCGCCGATAGTTGTTTTTGATTGAGCAATGAGTTGGAGTGGTAAGGCCCAGAAATAGTCATCAATCATTTGTTTCTGTGGGAGAAAGCATCAGACCGATGCCAATCGAGAGCATTAGAAATATCGTTTAATTTAAAAACGTTGAAATTTTTTCAAAAGGTACAGGCTTACCATATAAATACCCTTGGACTTCGTCACAACCGAGCTCTTGTAGATAATCTGCCTGGTTCTTTGCTTCAACGCCTTCAGCAATCGTGCGTAAACCAAGTTTTCTCCCTAATGTGATCATTGCATCAACAATGGGGGTTCGGTGAACATTGATTGCATCAACAAAAGTTTTATCCACTTTTAATTTGTCCACCGGAAGATCTTGAAGATACTTCATTGAGGAATACCCAGTACCAAAATCATCAATCGCTATTGAACACCCCAATGATTTAAGTTCTTGGAGTGCAGCGATAACAACTTGCGGATTATCCATCATAACACTCTCAGTTAACTCTAATTCGATAAGGTCAGGTGGGACGTCATTTTTTGTCAAAATCCGACGCACTTTCTCAACAAAGTTCGGCTGACGAAACTGCACCATGGAAACATTTACAGAGATAGTCACAGGCTGGCATCCTCGGCGATTAGTTTCTTTTAAATGTTTACATGCCTTATCAAGTACCCAACATCCAATAGGAACAATTAAACCAGAACTTTCTGCAATGGGAATGAATTTATTAGGGGATATAAATCCTTGATGTGCCGACGCCCAGCGTAATAGAGCTTCAAAACCGACAACGCGTCCGGTGTTGAGTGAAATCTGAGGTTGATACCATAACTGAAGGTTATTGGCTTCATAATCGGCCTTCAACGCCTGAACGAGATGTAGGCGACTGGCCTGAAACGCCTCCATTTCACCGTGATATGCTTTGCCTTCTAATAATTGATGAGATTTGGAATAAGTGAGTGCAATCTCTGCGCGCTTCAACGCCATTTCTCCGGTCATAAACTGAACACCATCAACATAGCCAATTGACGCAGATAAACTGATATTGGTATTTCCAACATTAAATGGCTTCGTTAATAATTCGTCAACCAAGGCAACAGACACTAGCGAGTCAATGCCAAGTACAGCAAAGACATCAACATTGACTCTTGCAATGTGAATATCTCTGGGTAGTTGACGCTTGAGGCGATTAGCTAGGGTTTGAAGAATTTCATCGCCGACATCTTGTCCTAATGTATTGTTCACGTCAGAGAACTTTTTAATATCAAATACCAGCAATCGGCAGTTGCCTTCACCGCTGTGTTGCAATGTCAACGCTGGATAGTCTAAAAGAAAACCCGAACGATTCTGCATGTTGGTGAGTTGGTCATGATAAGCCAGGTTGACCAGTCGTTCTTGCCTTTCAATCACATTGAGTGACACTGTAATTGCTCGAAAAAATGTTTTTATTACTTCATGGCATATTGGTTTGCTTTGGGGCTCTTGATGAAAGTAAAACACAGTCTCATGAATCGCGTTCTTGTTATACAAACAGAGCTTTTCGAGGTTATCGCTCTGAAGTGAAAACACATCCATTATCGTACCAGAAACTTCAAAGTCATCCATGGCGCTGAGTTTTGTTCCAGTGTAAGAGTCATAATTTTGGCTCCCTAGGACAACATCGATGTTATCTTCATCATAGGGATCGCTAGCGCGACGACGTAAAACAAGGGTTGAACATTCTTTATCAAATATCGAGCTGAAGTGATGCACAACGGTTCTACAGAACAAAGGAAATGTGGTCTGATTAATGAGATCTTCAGCGAAGCCTCCAATCCGAAGTAGCGCGTGATTATAATCGTGGGCCTTAATCGAATGCTCGTAACTACTCAATACGCGGTAAATGAGTCTCTCAAGACGGTCTTTCATAAGGTCATCATAAGCAATGTGATCAAACACGCCGTACGCATCCCATGTTTCAAATTCGATAGTCTTTATGGGTGACTCGTGCACCACAATACTTAAGGTGTTATGGGAGGCTAACTTGTCATGTGTTTCGTCAAGAAATTGTTTGATACTGTTTTGGTTACAGCGCGCATCGACAACGATTAATGCTATGTTTTCCATGCGTAGGCTGAGGTTTAAAGCATTATTGTTAAAATTGTTCGTTGAGACAGTGATAGAAATATTGGCAGAGAAGTTTAGAGATTTTAGCCGCGAGGTAATTTCATTAACGAAATGTTCGCAATGCGAGCATACAAGCGCATTGATATTTCGACTCGTTAGCTCTGTGTCCGTATCTAAAATCCCCATCAGCTTAACACTCATCCGGTAACATTCAATGAGTGTTTATCGGCCTCTGATGGACAATTTTCAGTCGTTAAGTGAAATTCTATACCAAAGTATAATAATTACCTAGATACCGTCACCAAACTCATGCAAACCACACTCACGTTTCAAGCCGTTAAAACGTGTTTCTTCTTCGCTCATCCCAAGTGTTTGGGGGCGAGTTGAATGCGAGTCGCCAATTGAAGTATATCCCTGTTCCCATAGCGGGTGGTAAGGTAAGTTATGCTCTTTAAGATAGTAGTGTACGTCTTTGTTAGACCAATCAATAATTGGATAAACCTTAATTTGATGACCAACTGACTGCAATACACCGAGCTTTTGTCGCATATCAGATTGCGAGCGTCGCAAGCCGGCAAACCACGTTTTAGCGTGTAATGAAGACAAGGCTCGCTGCATCGGTTCAACTTTATTCATCTGATTATACTTATTGATTCCCTCGACACCCTGCTCCCACAATTTTCCGTGTCGGGCCTCTTGCCATGCGGCAGACTTATTGGCGCGAAACACGTGAAGATTGAGGTTTAGTCGCTCCGTTAACTCGTCGATAAACTGGTATGTCTCAGGAAACAAATAGCCCGTATCCGTCAATATTACTGGAACATCAGGTTTATACTGAGTGATCATATGCAACATCACAGCTGCCTGAACACCAAAACTTGATGACAGAACAACCGAGTCATCAAGGTGTTCAAGTGCCCATTCTGTTCGTGCTTGAGCTGACTGAGACTCAAGCATTTGATTCACAGAGGGCAGTTGACTAACGTCAAACCCCTCTGCTCCCTGAGACACTGAATTAAGCTTCATAGAAATCACTCGCTGAATTAATCACAGGTTTGACAATGCCTTTTCTAATGACAAAATCACCAAAACTTTCATTGGCTTGCTTTTCACCTGCCCATTGCCCGATAAATACATCAAGGTCAGAGAGAATTTCATCAAAGCCTACATTTTCTTTGTACATTCGTGGAATACGTTCGCCAGCACGATCGCCGCCAATGTGAAAATTATATTTACCCGGACCTTTACCCACCAAGCCAACTTCAGCGAGCATGGCGCGACCACAGCCATTTGGACATCCTGTAATCCTAAAAATAATAGGATCATCGTCCATCTTATGTTTTGCTAGCAAAGCTTCGATTTGTGTGACTGCATCTGGAAGGAATCGCTCCGCTTCAGCCATTGCCAAAGGACATGTGGGTAGCGAAACACAAGCCATTGAGTTCTCTCTCTGACTTGATAATGAATCATTGATTAAGCCATGAGTTCGCGCAATAGATTCAATTTGTGCTTTATCTTCGTCAGCCACACCCGCAATAATAAGGTTTTGATTCGCGGTAAGTCTGAAATCACCTTTATGGATCTTTGCAATTTCAAGGCAACCTGTCTTCAACGGCTTGCCAGGGAAATCAAGAATACGTCCATTCTCTACGAATAGCGTCAAATGATTCTTACCGTCAATGCCTTCTAACCATCCAATACGATCACCTCTAGAAGTGAATTCGTACGGTGCGCTCTGAGCAAACGAAATGCCAGCACGCTTCTCAACTTCAGCTTTAAAGTTTTCAACACCGACTCGTTCGAGTGTGTACTTCGTTTTTGCATTCTTACGATTAACACGATTTCCCCAATCGCGTTGTGTTGTCACCACTGCTTCAGCAACGGCTAGGGTATGCGATAGAGGAATAAATCCAAAGTCATCGGCCTTACGAGGGAAGGTTGAGGTATCACCGTGTGTCATGGCTAAACCACCGCCAACAAGCACATTGAAACCAACGAGTTCATTGTTTTCTGCAATGGCTACGAAACTTAAGTCATTTGCGTGTACATCAACATCATTTTGTGGCGGTATAACCACGGTTGTTTTGAACTTACGAGGTAAGTAATGTTTACCTAAAATGGGTTCAACAACGTCATCCGTTGATTCTATTTTCTCTCCATCTAGCCAAATTTCTGCGTAAGCTCGAGTCTTAGGTAGTAAGTGTTCACTAATCTTAACTGCCCAATCGTACGCCTGTTTATGAACCTTTGATTCAACAGGGTTTGATGTACATAGAACGTTTCGGTTAACGTCACCTGCAGTTGCGATTGAATCAATACCAACTTTGTTTAAGGTTTGGTGCATCAATTTCAGTTTTGGCTTTAATACGCCGTGAAATTGAAAAGTTTGACGTGTCGTTAAACGTATACTGCCATAATGAGTATGTTCATCTGCAAATTTATCAATTGCAATCCACTGTTCAGGGGACATAACGCCCCCCGGGAGGCGTGCACGCAACATGAGATTGTGGTTAGGTTCTAATTTCTGCTTAGCACGCTCTGCTCGAATATCACGATCATCCTGTTGATACATACCGTGGAAACGAATGAGCTGAAAATTATCCGAGGTAAATCCCCCAGTCAGATCATCCTTCAAATCCTCGGCGATGGTACCGCGTAAGTAGTTGCTCTCATCTTTGATGCGTTCATTGACAGCCAACTTACCTTCTACTTTAAATTTGTTTTGATCACTCATTAGTAAACATCCTTCTGATAACGCTTCGCTTTGCGTAAATCGGTTAAATAGGTTTCAGCCTCTTCTTGGCTCTTATTTAAATGCTCACTGATGGCATCTTTCATTGCGGCATGTACATCCTTCGCCATACGCTCTGCATCGCCACACACATAGACATGGGCACCACGTTCAAGCCACTCGCAGAAAGTTTTACCATTCTCTCTGATGCGATCTTGAACATAAATTTTGTGTTCTTGGTCTCGCGAAAACGCGAGGGTTACTTTATCCAAAAGGCCGCTCTTGACGTAACGTTGCCACTCTACCTGATATAAAAAGTCCTCAGTGTAGTTTGGATTTCCAAAGAATAACCAGTTATCACCATTACTTGCGTCAACATCGCGTTGTTGCATGAAACCACGGAACGGCGCAATACCTGTTCCAGGACCAATCATAATAACGGGTGTATCCCCAGACGATGGCAGTCTAAAATTGTTATTTTCTTCAACGAATACTTTGACACTTGCGCCTTCTTCAATGCGTTGTGCAAGGTATGAGGAAGCACCACCTTGGCGCAAGCCGTTTTGGGTTTCGGCTTCAACTAGCCCAACCGTCAAATGAACTTCATCTTCGACTTCAGCTTGGCTTGAAGCAATTGAGTACAGACGCGGCGTTGCTTTACGTAAACAAGAGACAAAATCATTCGCAGAAACAGTCGCTGGGTACGCTTGAACAATGTCAATAATTTGAGACGATTTCAAATATTCGCGCAAGGATGACTTATCTGACAGCTTCTGCTTGAGGTCATCGTTTTCGATAATATCTGCATATCGTTCGACAAAAGTGGGATAACTTTGCGTAATTTCAAATTTTTCGATCAACGCCTGTCTTACCGATACATTTTCATTGTCCAAGGTGACGGTTGCTTCTGTTGATATAGAAAGAACCGACAACAGCTCGTCAACGAGTTTTGCATCATTTTCAAACCAAACACCCAAAGCGTCGCCCGGTTGGTAAGTTAAACCGGAATCCTCAAGGCTTATTTCAATATGACGAATGTCTTTGCTGGAGAAGCGTCCAGTAATTTTTTGACTCTCTAAAAACGTACCTGCAAATGGATTATTTTTCGAATATTGACTACCACCGACTGTCGCTGTCGGGAGTGTAACCACCTCAGCTGCTGGAGCCTGTGATAAACGTGACTTTAAAACCTCGTTAACCTGTTCGCTCCAACTGGTAACTTCGCTCTCATAGTCCACATCGCAATCAACCCGCTCGAGCAAACGTGTTGCACCAAGCTTTTCAAGCTGCACGTCAAAGTCTTTAGCGGTTTGACAGAAAAACTCATAGCTAGTGTCGCCTAGTCCCAATACCGCAAATGATAATTCATTTAGCTTAGGTGCTTTTTTACTGTGAATGAATTCGTAAAATTCCATCGCATCATCGGGCGGCTCACCTTCTCCATGCGTACTAGCAACAATAATGAGTATGCGCTCTTTCTTTAATTGTCTGACATTATAGTCAGACACATTGCTTACGCTAACTTCAAACCCGAGGCTTTTTAAGCTATCCGCGTAATTCACAGCAACACTTTTACTATTACCGGTTTGGGAAGCATAAAGAACCGTCACAGATTCCGACACTGCTGTTTGTGGGGCTGACGAAATATTGGCATCCGCTATGGATAGTCCAACATCTGCTTTTCCAGCTAAATAGCCACTCGCCCAGATGAGCTGATGCTGGTTGAAGTCACTTATCGTGGCAGATAAGCTCTGCCATTGTTGGGCACTGAGTATTGCGCCTGGAGCATTTGTATTGGGATCGGATTTAGACATAATATTGATCAACCTTAAACCTAGATGGCCCAAGATTAATCAATATTAAGAAATGTATAAAAGACCGAATGACAATCTTTTATAACGCAAAAGCATTAAACTTTAAAAATGAAGTTGAATTCCGGCATATAAACCATTGAACTCTAGATCAGAATAGGTACCGTCAAGGTCGTCTAAATCAAGACCAACTGCACGATAACCGACTTGCACTTCAGCATCAACCGCTAAGTTATCAAGAAATTCATAGACCACTGCGGCCTGATAATCATAGACAGACTGACCATCTAAAGAAAGAGTGTTAACCTCTGCAAAAGCGCCAAGCCCTGTAAATGGAAGGCCAACTTCAACCTTACCATATAGCATTGGAACAGGACCTTTAAATTCGAATGGGTCTGCTTGTTGCGCATCATCTACGCTCGCAAGAGAAACGGTGCCATCTAAATATTTTACGTTTAAACCAACATCAAAACTAGCTGCATCAAAATCTAAAATTTCATAGTAAAGGACAAAATCTGTACTCGTTACATCAAATGATGATGCGAGCGTTGAGTCAGCCGCAAAGGTCTCACCGTTAAAGGTGTACTCCAAGCTTGAATTGACTTGGCCGCTTGTTTTCATTTCACTTTGACGCACTTTAAGGTTAGGCACGAGAGGAATAAAATGTTCTAGCGCAATATACATAGTATTTTGCTTTTCGGTGCTGTAATCAAAATCGAGTAAGTTATCAGAATCTGAAATGCCACCTTCGGTTGACATGTCCCAAACATGACCTCCCACATAAACACCAAGCAGTGTATCTGCGGAAACCGTAGGTGCTGCCATCATTGCTGCAATGATTGTTGATAAAGTTGTTAAACGTTTCATTAAGTTATCCCTGTTGTAAAAGTTCGTTTAAATCAATTAATGCGGCATTCGCTCTTGAGATATAGTTAGCCATCACCAAAGAGTGATTGGCTAGCAAGCCAAAACCGTCGCCATTCAATATCATAGGACTCCAAACCGTTTGTTGGCTGGCTTCGAGTTCCCTAACAATTTGTCTTAAGCTTATCAATGCGTTTTTCTTTTCTAAAACGTCAGCAAAATCCAATTCTACTGCCTTAAGAAAGTGCAACAGCGCCCAACTCGCACCGCGTGCCTCATAAAATACATCGTCTAACTTCCACCAGCTTGTCTTCAACTGAAATTGCGATGGCGACGGAGTTGACTGACTAGCACTCGGGTCCCCCGCTAGGTCTGTATTGAGAGTGTCCTGACCAACACTGGCACTGAGACGCTGTGATAGACTACCTAATCGTTTTTCTGTCTGTTTCAACCAATCTCTAAGATTATCAGCGCGGGCATAGAATTGTGCATTTGATTGCTGCGATTGCCCCAGCGACGCTCGGTATTGAACAATCTGCTCAACCGCTTGCTCATATTCGGATTCGGCAGACGGTACCAACCAATTTTTATGGTCAATATTGAATTTTGGGTGTGCCACTACGAGCTGCGGATTTTCAATAGATTGAGATTGAGAGCGACTAAAATCCTTACGCATCGCCAGCGATAGATCTCTCACCATTTCAATCGCACCGAACTCCCACGCCGGCATGTTATCCATGAACACAAATGGCGGTAACATATCGTTAGCAATGTAGCCACCGGGTTTGTTTAACACTGTATTCGCAACTTCAATGAGTGCTGTAGACGTCGCTTGTCCCGTGGTTGGTTTGTGGCCTGATTGAGAAAGAAAGTCAGCGGTCTTCTTCTCTACGCTAAATTGGTCAGGCTCGAGGCTCCAATAATAAACAAGTCCAAAAAAGACAAGCAAAAACGCGGTAATACCGCCCGTAAACACTGATTGATTAATAGGTAATTTCATATCGTTTATTCATGTTGGTGATGATGGTGTTGGTGTGTTTTATGTTGCTGATGGGCGTTTGTCTCTACACCCACAACACTTGCATCAACCTTGATGACACTGCCATCAGAGAACGTCAGTTGCAAGTCAATTTGCTCCACATGTCGATAATGAGGATTGATACCAAACAGCATCAAATGGAGACCACCGGGCTGAAAGACTGCTTGTTGACCAGGTGAGATAGATACACGCTCTTTCTTGAGCATGTGCATTATACCATCCACCATTTCATGACCATGAATCTCTACTTTCTGCGCAAAAGAGCTGGATGCAGAAACTAAACTCAAGGTTGTCTTTCCTCGATTAGTTAAGCTTAGGTAACCCGCTGTGTTCATTAAGGTTGGTGGCATAATCCGAACGGTAGCCCCTTCAACAACCACGGATTGTACAGCATGTGACATACTCGACATCATTACTAGCAGTAGCAAAAACACGTTACGCATTGTTTATTCCCTTGATATTCCTTGGAAAGAAATTAGACAATATCTCCAAATCAACGTCAGAATGAGTTAAATCGATGGAAATTGCAATGCAGTCTGATTTTTTTTTCGCTTATATTCCATTCTTCTTTGGGATAGAAAGAGTAAGACCAATGTATGCAAGGCCGGCCACTAGCGTAAAATTCAGCAACAAAACGAGAGAGACAATTCTCACCGCCAATTTATTCCATCCCAAACGCTTTGCAACTGCTGCACACACACCTGTGATCATCGCCTCTGATGGGTTTCGTTCAAATGTGCCGGGGACATAATTTACATCTTTCATTTTATTTCCTTTATTAAGTCATCTAAAGACGTGTGGTTCACACGTCAACTTAATAAAAGCCAAACTCATGCCAAACTTAAATCACTGATTCTATTAGATTTAATTATTATCACTTTCAACCAACTTTAAATTTTGACCAATATAGTGCGAAATATACTAATTTTTACGAGCAAAACTCGCAGCTTCCATCATAGCGTCATAGGCCTCGAGTAAAATCGGTTGTCCCACAGGGGCTTTGGGTCCATTTTCACTCAGGTATCGACGCCAATGACGTGCACCAGGTCGGCCCTGAAATAGGCCGAGCATATGTCGCGCAATATGCCAAGGTTTTGCACCCAATGCGTGTTGGTCATGCGTATACTCTTGCATCTTTTGAATAACTGCTTGGTAATCAAGTGGACGCTCAACGCCACCGTAAATGTGGTGATCAATATCTGCGAGAATGCTTGGGTTAGCATAAACTTCTCTTCCCATCATAACGCCATCAACGTGCACTAAATGTGCTTGCGCTTCTGCTAAGGTTTTGATTCC
>CAXRGH010000139.1:0-4410 GCA_964230195.1 Alteromonadaceae bacterium | reverse complement strand
ATCCGTCTTCCAAAGAATAATATCAATTGATTTTAATAAGTTGTGGGTACTGAGCGCTTCCAGAAATTGCAGAGTTTGAACGCTTTGCGAAAATTGATCTTGTAAACTATTCACGATCTTGGTGAGTTTTTCTGCGGGCTGGCCCGCTGAATAGAGCGGGGTGCCTGAGGCATCAAATACATCCTGTTCTGTGTCCAGCGCAATCGCCAATTTATCTGGAGCTTGTTTTAATGGCTGCAGACAAAAAGGAGCAGTTTGCACTGATAGAGGCATATGGGTTGCCAGCCAACGTTTGTCCTGCACGAATAAAGGGTGGTTTTTGAAAAGGCTACTAAGTGAATTAAGGGCATAGGTTTCAGGGGCCGTGCCTTTCGACAAAAATATCGGCATCTGGCTACTCATATTGGGCACTTCTGATGCTTCAATCGGGATAGCCTGCATTTGAGCCGCGCATATTGCACTGTGTTGGTTAACTATTTTTAAGTCTTTGTGCTGTTCGGCATTGAGTATTGATAACTGAGGCATAGGATTAGGTCCAATTCAGTGGGTTTGCAACCATTGGTTGATGAAGTCTCTGTGAGACAGGTGACGTCCTTCTATTTGTGTTTTAATTGCGCTGACAGAGTCTGCTAATTGTTGCATGACCCGCTCACTATCATGCAGGTATGCAGGGAAATCTGGTTTCATCCCTAAACCGTACAGAACGTATTGATAACTCGCCGCAGTGAACAGTTCATTTTCCGAATCAAAATCGCTAGTCTGCGGGCCTCGTGTTTGCCAAACCAGCAGCCTTTCTTGCAAAGACTCTGGAATATGCTCTGTTTGTCTTTGCTGCTTCCAATATTGTCCATTTTTATGAGCGGACAAGTAATGCAACTTAAGAAAATCAATAATGCTTTGCCAATGTTTGTGCATCTTGTTATTGAACAGCCTTTCAATAGCTCCGATTTGTTCCTGGGTTCTTGGGATGTTCTCTGCGATGAATTTGGCTGACTGTTCAATCAATAAAATTGCCGTTGCTTCCATCGGTTCGATGAAACCGGCTGACAGGCCGACTGCGACGCAGTTGTTTTTCCAAAATTGTTGTTTGTATCCTGATTTGTAGTGAATGTGTTTCGGTGCTAATTGATCTACTTTACATCCAGTGTAATCCGCCAGCTTTTGTGTCGCCTCATCAACAGACATATGCTGGGATGAGAATACACATCCAACACCTCTGCGATGCTGCAATCCGATATCCCAAATCCAACCCGCTTCATGGGTAGTTGATATTGTCTGACAGGCAATCATGTTTGATGCCTCAGAATAGGGCACTTGTACGGCAAGAGCGGAGTCGTTGAACAACCACTTTTGGGTATCTACACTGCCTACATTGAGCGACTCACCCAACAGCAAAGATTTAAAACCTGTGCAATCAATATAAAGATCGCCGCTGAGTTCGGTTTTGTCCTTGAGTATGAGATTGGCTATTTCTTGATTGTCACGGGTGATGACTTCAGAAACATCACCAACGATGTGTTCCACATTAAGGTTTTTAGTACAATGCTCTTTCAGAAGCTCTGCAAAAGCGCCAGCGTCGAAGTGATAGCCATAATTACAACGACCTGAAAATTCTTTCTCTGACAGCATTCTCGGAGCCAAGCCCAGTTCGCACACATGTCTCTGGAAGTTTGCAACTTGATCAAACTGGCTCACCTCTTTGAGATAGGGCGCGAAGTCTAGTTTTCCGAATCCCGCAGGGGGAGTAAAAGGGTGGTAATAAAACCCATTGCTGTCGTCTCGCCAGCCAACGAATTTACTGGCTTGTTTAAAGGTAGCAAAACACCTCTCAAATAGGATTTTCTCAGTTAATCCAATTGACGAAACAGTTTGCTTTAGCGTTGGCCAAGTTCCCTCGCCAACACCAACAGTAGCGATATTACTCGACTCGATCAGGACTATTTTGATGTTTTGATGTGTTGCCGTTTTGTGATGTGCCGCAATGATGGCTGCAGTGAGCCATCCAGCTGTACCACCACCAACAATCAAAACCGTGTGCTGCTGGTTAATCATATTTGCTGAATATCGTCTTAAGCGTATTTTAAGTGTATGAATAAAAAAGAGATCCGCAATAGCGGATCTCTTTTGAGGTTCTAATTTTAGAAACTAAAATCAGAAGTTGGCTCTTACACCTAAAGCATAGCGAGAACCATTGTCTTCAAGTCGAATCAACTGATTCTTGTATCGTCCATGACGGCGTGTTTCTTCACCAGTGATGTTGATCCCTTCGAAGAATACTGTCCAGTTTTCATCGATTTCATAACTACCACTGATATCCCATTGACCGTATGTTTCGGTGTAGATAGGTTCAGTTCCACCAAATCTACCCACCAGGTCTTGCAAGAAACCTTCGCGATTGTTGAAAGCGATTCGTGCTTGCCACGGACCTTCTTCATAAAAGGCGACGATGTTCTGTGAATCACCTAATCCTTCAAGTGCAAATGTTTCATTTAAGTTTGCGAAATCAACCTCTGCATCACTATCTACCATTGTGGCGTTGGCTTGAATACCGAAGCCGTTATCCCAAGCATGTGTCCAGGCGATTTCCAAACCGCGGACATCGGCCACTTCACCATTACGAGGGCGACGCACCGAGAAGTCATAGGCGCCACTTTCCAGGTTGAATACTTCTGTTTCTACGGTATTAGTAATGAAGTCCTCTACTTCCTTGCTAAACACGGCAAAGGCAAAGTAACTTACATCACCGTAATACCATTCGTAAGACACATCCCAGTTTGATGAAACATAAGGTTTCAAGGCTGGGTTACCACCTGTAGCCTGATTGTTGTTAGGACGAGATACAGTTACCGTTGTAGAAGGTACTAATTGGTCCATTGTCGGGCGCGTTAATGTTTGCGAGTAAGCAAAGCGCACTAACATGTCTTCAGCCACTTCTAACTTCAAGTTGAAGTTAGGTAATAAGTTTGAATAGCTATTTGATGAACTCACTGGAAGACCAACATCACCCGGTGCGTAGACCTCAGCTAAGTCTGATGGATCGTTAGGAATCGCTTGCAAATCAAGCAGTGTTCTTGAAATACCGCCAAGCGTAGAGTCTGTCTCTGTGTAGCGGAATCCAGCATTTGCCGACCATCCCATATCGCCCAGCTCGCCTTCGAATTTGAAATCGATGTAGGCACTTAACACTTCTTCTTCTACGGTGAAGGCATCTGATGCTGAAGGTGGATTGTTGTAACTCAACGCAGCATAGGCGGCTTGTAGGTCAGAAAGTGGAATACCCTCACGGTCTGCAATGGCTTGCAGGCCACCCGTTGCTCTGTACTCATTGTAAGCTTCGGGATCGTAAGTCAACCAGGTACCAGGTACACCACTAAAGAATCCATTAGCGTTAAACTCAGTCAACAGTGAATCTGGAACGTCGGTGCCGTAACCACAGTAGAAGTTACAGTCAGAAACAAATGGACGACTGAAGTCTTTCTCGCGATCTTGATAATAAACACCCCATCCTAAACGGCGGAAGGTTTCTGTATCTGGCGTATATTCAAAGTCCACTTTGAATTCGCTGATTTCGTCTTCGACGTCTGTACCGTTGCGTTCATTGTAGTGAGCGCGGCCCAAAGAAGCGTTGGTGGCGCCTAATGGACCCACAGCAATGGAGGGATAATTGCCATTGCCATCATTATCCCAAACGTAAGAGTTGTTGTAGCCAATTACGTTGAAGTTAATTTTACCACCGCTGTTGTCTTCTGCGGTTGATGTAGAAATATCAAAGTTTACGTTCAACTTATCGGTCGCAGCCCATTCAGCATTGAAGCCGAAGGCTTGAATATCCACATCACGAGCAAAGCGGCGACGAATAAAGTCAGTTGCACCGGTGTCAGCATTATTAATATTGACTACCGTATTATTTGCGTCCACTGAGGCATCAATGAAGTTACTTTCTGAAAACCAGTGACCAATAGAGTGGGTATCTGAGTCGACTTCAAATTGCGAAATAAAGCCGTCAAAGGTCAATGTTAGTTCTTCTGTCGGGGCTGCTTGAAAAACCAAACTACCACTAGTACGCGTTCGGTCTTGAATATCAACAATTTGGTCAAAGTTCTGAGGCACAAACGCATTGTTGATTGCAGTACCATTTTGAGTGACAAAACTCACTCCCGGACGATAATAGCGGGTTTCAAGAATGTTATCTTGTGAAGAACGTTCTTGATGTGAGAGAGAGAGTAGAACACCCATTTTGCCTTCGTTGAAAGTGGTGCTCACCAAACCCGATATTTGAGGACTGGTTTCTTCTGATAAGTCATCGTATACCCCTTTCAAGCTACCAACGGCCTTGAAGCCATCGAAGTCAAAAGGACGAGCTGTAGTTACGTTTAGTGTTGCGCCAATACCGCCTTCTTGCAGGTCAGC
>CAXRGH010000138.1:0-14577 GCA_964230195.1 Alteromonadaceae bacterium | reverse complement strand
TACAAAGCCAAACATCAAGTCTGCGCTATACACCCTGCCATTTAACTTGGATAAAAGCCTTAACATCAGGGCTATCGCGGTAAACAAAACAACGGGGCAGCACTATGGTGATTATAGATTTTCGTTTATCAAACACCTCGGCTTACACAAGCCCGTTATCTTCACGGGTGATACACCAAAAAAACACCACAGCAAAGGACAAACTATCCTGTCTGACGGGTTCATCGCTCACAACCGTCACCATATGCGAGTCAACGGCAAATGGTTTGGGACTAAAAATGCCAATGTGGTGGCAACGGTTGATTTGGAATCACTGCAAACAGTGTCAAAAGTAAGCTTTGGCTTTCAACCCAAAAAAGGGATACGTATGGAAGCACCAACATTCACTCAAATTGAATTATCAACCGACGGTGAAAACTGGCAGATAGCAGCGTCCCTCAATACCGAAGGCGCCTCGCGATCTGGCTATTCAAAAATAGAGCTTCCCTTTGAATCAACTCAAGCGAGATACGTGAGAATCAAAGCTCAAAAAGCGTATCGTTTTGATGAATTGATCATAGAGTAAACATCCAATACAGCACCGCTGTTTCTAGCCACATAATTTGACATGCAAGGCACTACCCCTTGGCTGCCCTGCATGTCGTGCCCTGAACAACAGCCTGAGACGAGGATTTCGGTTAGAAAGACATTGACTCCCTCAGTTTGGAAATAAGAAATCATACAACGCCTCAGGTCATTGCCAGTTTATGACTTTACAAGAAGTAGAGATTCTATTCCTGATTGGTGAGATGCGCAGTAACCTATTTCTATTTTTGACTGCGACGAGTATCTGCTGATTTCCTAATCAAAAAAGGGAAGTCCATTGCCGGCTACTTAAATTCGGCTTTGAACTCCCCTTGAAAACCCAACGCAGCTTGCTGCATTCACTTCCCTTTGTTGCTTATTGGCTCTTTTTCTTACTGTAAGGATCGGGTAGTTTTCTGAGTGTGAATTCGGGATGGTAGGTGCGAGCACCATCAATCAACTTGGCAAGCTCCCCAGTGATCTTGGGATGCTGCATTGCAACGTTGGTTGATTCGGAAATATCGTTCGACAGGTTATACAGTTCCAACGGTTTTTTGTACTTTTTCACTAACTTCCAATCACCTTGTCGTACTGCCTGCAATGGCCCGAAACGTTCGTTGAACTCCCAATATAGGTAAGGATGTACGGATTGACCTTGTTCACCAGTCAGGGCCTTGACCATTGAGATCCCGTCCGTGCTTGGGCATACATTTCCACCCGCCAATTCACAGAATGTTGGCATCATGTCCCAAAATGCAGAGATGTGTTCAGATTCGGTATTGGCCTTGATCTTTGCCGGCCACTTAGCAATCAATGGTACGCGAATTCCGCCTTCATAAAGATCGCGTTTCCGGCCTCGTAAAGGGCCATTACTATCAAAAAAGCCTTTGTCATATTCATGACCGTTATCGCTTGTGAAAATGACCAAGGTATTGTCATCTAACCCTTGTTGCTTAAGCAACGCCATTAACCTGCCAATGTCCCTATCCATGCGTGAAATCATCCCAGCGAATGCAGTATGCCCCTCTGGATCATTTCGATAATGTCCCTCAGTATTCAACATGCGTTTAGGCCAATCCAGAGTGAGATACTGTTGTTTAGAGTCCTCTGGAACCGTCATTGCGAAATGCGGGATCATGTAGGAAAGATAAAGAAAAAACGGTTGCTCACTGGTTTGTTGAGTGACGTATTCCAAAGCTTTATTCGTAAACAAGTCATGGAGATAGATCCCTTCGTTTTTCATGTAATCGTTACCTTCAAGGACCAATGGCTGATTATTTTCAAATAAACGATGCCAGTAGTAGTGATGGGCCTCTGTGTGAGTTCGCAGTCCGTAGAAGTAATCAAATCCTTGTTGATTAGGCATTGAAGCTAAATGCTTACCCTCCTCTTCTTTCGCTTCTGACATCCCCCATTTACCGATGGCAGCGGTTTTATAGCCATGACTTTGTAGCATTTCAGCAATGGTGAAGTCTTGGGGTTTTAGATCAACAGGCGTGCCACTATTGGTCCACAGGGGATTGCCACGAATTGGACTGTGTCCGCTGTGAAGCCCTGTTAGCAAACTGGCTCTGGAAGGTCCACAAACGCTGGAACCAGCGTAATGTTGAGTAAATTTAATCCCCTGCTCCGCCATCATATCTAAATTTGGTGTTCGAGTTTTCGTTTGGCCATACGCGCCTAAGTCGCCATATCCCAAGTCATCCGCAAGAATATAAATAATATTAGGTCTATTTTTAGAGCTCTCTTTAACAGGGTGGGCTTGTTCACTCTGAGATTGACAAGCCATTATGAACACTGTAACCAGTATGCTTATCCATGTTTTGTAACCGAGTACGCGACTCTTGATCGGTGTTATTGGCATAACGTGTTTCCTTATTGCTTGCCGATATTGGTATTTTTACCCTCTGCCCCATGGAAAAAGTCATCTGTTGCATGAACAGAACCACCTAATCCCAACCATAAAGTCAATAATCTTGCCCATCTCAAGTTAAATAGCATTATGATTGTAAGCCAAGTAGACCATATATGTCATGATATAAGAAAGCATCTGTTTTTAAAGCAAAATTAGAGGATTATTTCAATTATTTTCACCTTCACATGAACCCAATATTCCCCGTCTTCAGAGTCGATTAACTCTCACATCTTGAGGTTTCAATATCAGTCTTACCTATGATTTCATCAGTCAACTTAACGAGAAATCTATTCTCGTTACAAATTGATAAAATTGACCTCAAATAATACTGGCTATAAATATTCTATTTTGTAACATCGCTCGACGCGTAAAGATTACAATTAAAACCTCGAACGCACACTTTTTGGACGCTGGGGATTATTATACCAGCTTGATAAATCACCCTATTAAAGGAGAAAACATGTTACAGATAGCACTAGCGAGTTTCTTAGTCTGGCTTTTTTTTAAGATCAAAGAAAAAGATGGTTTAATTGATGGTTTTGCTGCGATGTCTTTCGTCGTGGTACCAGCAATAGTGGTATTTTTAGTTTCACTCGCAATTCACTTTTTAAGCCTTCCTGCAGCGTTGTCCAGTATTGCTGAGCTTTTATACATAGCATTTCCATTTTTTATGCTAAAGCAAATGACTGACTATTCCACCAAAAAACGTTCAATCTACTCTGTCATTGTCTTTGTACTTGTCATGGTGAGTCACATTCCATTTGTTATTTTGTTTGGGCCAGAGATGTAGTCGCTTGTGAAAATGCTGGAAACAAGATGAAACAATAAAACGCGATGATCCACTGGTAACGTCCCCGTTTGACGTATTCACTGACCATGACATGCCGACCGAAAGTTCAGTTTATCTGCTTGACCGAATCACGCTTGACAAGATGGGGCATGAATAAATGGGTACGGCCTGAACTCATGGGCTCTGCTGCAAGTTCAATGGCTAGTTTAGCTGCGTAATTTGCCATCTCTTCAATCGGACAGTGCATAGTGGTCAGTTGAGGGATGCTAACGCTGGCAATGAGTGAATCGTCAAATCCTGCAACTGACACGTCTTCAGGCACCCGAACACCGCGCTTGATTAACTCGTGAATCACTCCCAACGCCATCGTGTCGTTGTAGGCCAAGATGGCAGTAAACTTCGCTCCCATGGTCAACAAATTAATCACTGCCTCTTTTCCGCCTTCCATGTCGTCTACTGAACCGCGCCCAATCATTAAGTCTTGGTGGGTTACCCCAGCATGATTGAGAGCTACTTTAATACCGTCTACATATGCTTGAGCGCCTTGGGTGGGTGTTTGGAGAGTGACTATGGCAATGTTGGTATGACCATTCTCCAGCAAATACCGAGTTGCCTCTTGAGCCCCTTGATTAGTGTCTAGCCAAACGCAGCGGTGTGCGAATGGAGCAATCAGACGATTTATAAAAATGAGCCCTGGAATTCGCTCCGCAAGTTCGACTAATTTCTCTTCTCTTGTGTGAATGGAGTGAAAAACAATTGCGTCACACCTGCTCTGTTGGAGGGATTCTATGGCATCAAGTTCTGCTTGCTCGCTACCATACGCATTGACAATGAGCACTGGGTGATGCGTTTCCTTTGCGGCCCCCTCAGCGCCACTCACAAGCGATGAAAAGAAAGGCATGGAGACTTGAGGAATAACAACGCCAAGGGAATGAGAGCGCTTACTTACTAATGCTTGGGCATTGATGTTTGGCCGATAGCCAAGTTCTTTGATAATTTTCTGAACCTTAGCTCGGCTTGATTTTTTAACCTTGCTATCTCCTCGAATCACTCGAGAGACCGTCGAGGTGGACAAGCCTGACACCCTTGCAACATCTTTAATGGTTACCACGCTAGCTCCCACACTCTGATCGTCTAATGAATCGCTAATAATGAATGGTAACGTTACCATTCACCTCACCATTAAACAACTTTTGACTATCTCTTCTTCCAGTCCTCAGAATGTTCAAATGATAGAGAACAAATACTAGGTAACCATTAACCCGCTGAGACAAAGTTTGCTGTCATTAAGTCCCCCTAACATTCGCTAACTTTGAGTCTGATAACGCTACCAAAACGAATTTAATGATTTTGTCTGATTGCAAGGAAACGGTGATTGTTATTACCTTTATGCAACGTGATGTGATGAGGTAGACACAATGTGGGCGAATCAATGATTCGTCTGTAAACCTTCCCTTCAATTATTCATCACACTGTGCATCGCAACCGAGTCTATTGCCGTGACTGACAGATACTTAACGAGGTCAAAGTGTTCAATATAGTAAAACCCTATTGTTTGTTAATCATAGTGCTAGTGATGGCCGCGTGCGGGCAGACTGAGCAAATTAGCCTACCGCAAAACGAGCAGCAACCGAATATTGTTGTATTTCTCGTGGATGACATGGGATTAATGGACACCTCAGTGCCCTTTATCACTGACCGTCTCGGCAATGCACAACCGCAGCCTTTGAATCATTGGTATCGGACGCCGAATATGGAAGCACTTGCCAAGCAAGGTACTCGGTTCAGTCAGTTTTATGCACAAAGCGTTTGTTCTCCCACTAGGGCCTCTCTGCTTACTGGTCAAAACGCGGCGCGTCACCATACAACTACCTGGATAAAACCCACTGAAAATAACCATGGTAAATTTGGTCCCAGAGATTGGAATTGGCAAGGTGTAACCAGTGAAACCGTCACATTCCCAGCATTATTGCGCCGCAACGGATATACAACCATTCACGTTGGCAAGGGACATTTTGGGCCGCTAAACAGCGAGGGGGCCGACCCCACCAATATTGGGTTTGACATCAATATCGCCGGGGACGTTTGGGGACGCCCCAAAAGTTACTATGGCCGGGACCAGTATGGCAATCATCCCAAGTATAAAACTACTGGTAAACCCCTCACTCATCACATCCCGCATCTTGAAGCCTATTACAAAGATGATGTCTATTTAACTGAGGCAATTACCCAAGAAGCCAATCTGCAGATTGCTAATGTTGCGGCTGCAAAGCAACCGTTTCTATTGTATTTATCCCACTATGCGGTTCATGCGCCATTTCATAGTGATCCCCGATTTTCAGAGCACTACCGTCATCAAGGAAAATCAGAGAAAGCTCAAGCCTATGCAACACTGGTGGAGGGGATGGATAAATCACTTGGAGATGTTATAAAGCAACTTGAACAATCCGGGGTTGCCGAAAACACCTTGATTTTGTTCATGGGCGACAATGGAGGCGATGCACCGCTAGGTGGAAATGACGTCATCGCAAGCTCTGCGCCCCTGAAAGGCAAAAAAGGAACAAGCTGGGAAGGTGGTATGAGAGCACCACTGATTGCAGCGTGGGCAAAAGTGAACAGCAACAATCCGATACAACAGCGGTTACCGATACGCAATGACGCTATCAACACTCAAATGGCAACCGTGCTAGACATCTTCCCTACCATTTTGGAAGCCGCTGCGGTAGAGAAGCCGAGTTCACACACCACTGATGGGTTTAGCTTAGCGGAACAGCTGGCTGGAGAAAATAACACGGAACGTGATAACGAGTTCTTAATGCATTTCCCTCATCAACATCGCCACTCGTACTTCACAGTCTATCGTCAAGGTAACTGGAAATTAATTTATCAGTATAACCCAGACAATAAGCCAGATATTAAACGCTATCAGTTGTTTAATCTGAGTGCAGATCCAACCGAGTCGAGAGATCTAGCAAAGCACAATCCCAAAACCTTAGCGAAAATGGTCGCGGACATGCTAAATGGATTACAACAACAAAATGCACAATTCCCAGTCGATACGTCAGGCAACGCGCTCCATCCTGTTACGCCTGTATTCAATGCTGCGTCTGAAGGTCACTTATGAAATCATTAAGTCAGCCTATTGGGATTTTTCTCATCGCAGTCAGTCTTTTTGCCTGTACACAACACTTTGCCTCAAAGCAAAGCCAAGCAGGCGTATCCACTGCTTCCAACCAAGCTCAGGGAAGCACTTATTATATTGACGCTGAACAGGGAAATGACCAAGCATCGGGCTTGTTACCACAAAGCGCCTGGCGCAGTGTGAAAAAGGTCAGCCAGTTTACCTTTCAGCCCGGTGACCGAATTTTGTTTAAAGCAAACTTAGAATATAACGGCCAGTTGGAGCTAAAAGGCAGCGGCAGCAAACGCTATCCCATTGTTGTCAGCCGGTACGGTAACGGTAAAAAACCACAAATAAATGGCAATGGTTGGAAGCCTCATGCGGTACTTCTGCACAACATTGAACATTGGCAGGTGAATGACCTTGCGATTACTAACCAAGGCGTAACCACAAAGGCTCATCGCCGCGGCGTGATTGTGAGTGCAGAAAACATTGGCGATTTGCATGGTTTGGTGCTCAACAATTTAGAAATTTTTAACGTCAATGGTGTACTGAAAAAGAAGGAAGGTGGCGGCAGTGGGATCCTCATACGTAACGGTGGCGACACCATCCCGTCGCGGTTTGTTGACCTGCACATCACCAACAACCACATACATCACACCCAGCGAAACGGTATTAACTTCAAGGCCTACTCAAAACGCTCTCAGTGGTATCCAAGCCTTGGCATTAAAATTCAAAACAACCTAATTGAACAGGTACCGGGAGACGGTATTGTAGTGATTGGTACCGATGGCGCCTTAATAGAAAACAATACTCTGCGGGACTTTCCGGATACCTTACCTGTTGGTGATGCCGCTGCGGGCATTTGGCCGTGGAGCGCTGACAATACAATCATTCAGTTCAATGAAGTCAGTGGACACAAAGCTAAGTGGGACGGACAAGGCTTCGACTCTGATTGGAATTCCGTAGGTACTATTATTCAGTACAACTATAGCCACGATAACTACGGCGGGTTTTTACTGGTTTGCAATAATGGGCGTCTTTTAGGTAAAGATATTAATAAAGGGACTATTAATACCATTATTCGCGGTAACGTCAGCATTAATGATGGAATTCGCCCCTACCCCACTCATCGCGGTATGTTTTCTCCCACATTCCATATCACTGGGCCGACTGAAAATACTCATATTTACGACAACATCATTATCGTACCCAGTAAACAAGGCAATGCAGATAATACCCTGATTGAAATGGATAACTGGGGTGGCGCATACCCTAACAACACCGTGTTTGAACGCAATCAGATTTACTTTGAGGGTAAGCTCAAAGTAAAACGTAAGAAGGTTGATAGCCTTGAGGTTAAAAATAATCAATTGTCTCAACCCATCTCTGGTACATCAAACAAAGACAACCGAATCCTAAACAATCACACATTTGACTTACAGTCGCTAAAACGAATGGCGCTTTCGACGATTAAAGAGCACAAACACATAGACAACCATAAAGCGCTCTTCTGAAGGGAATGAGACGATTTTTACTACACGCTTGAGCGAGGTATTATTAACTTAAAAATTTGAGATATTGGCTAGTCTTCTCTGGTTGAGTACATCGGGGTGGCAACCGAACGACTGCCTTTTTGCGAATGTAGTCTACTTCTAAAAAATGACCCAACTCACCCTTTATACCGACATATCAATACCGATTTCTCGCCGTCGAGGTTCTATCCAACAATGGCAACCTCGACTATTTTGCGACTATTTTTTTACTTTTCCTGCGGTTTTTCAGACTGGCTTTTCGCATTTTTTTGTTGTTGAGCAACCGCTCTCAGCCGTGCTTTATCCGCACCAAATATGCTCCAGCCAGCCAGATATTTCTCTACCGTCGGAGCCTCTTGTTTCGGCAATAACGCGGTGAGCTCCACCAGCTTTTTCTTATATTCTGGTTGCCCCGCCAAATTGTGCCATTCGTTTTGATCCTCTTGGTTATGATACAACTCTTGTGTACCGTCAAAATACTGAATCAAGCGCCAGTCTTGTGTGCGAACAGAATAATTGCCTTGTCCCCAACTCATAATCGCGGGTTTTTCCACAGGCAAAGCAGGATTAGTCATATAAGGAACCAAGCTGAAACCGTCCACGTAATCAGGGGTTTCAATCCCAGCAAACTCGGCGATCGTTTTATAAATATTAATTAGGGTGACGCCCTGTTTGACCTCGCGACCAAACGTCTCAGGTTCCCGTGTATCATAAATGATAAAAGGAACGCGAGAGGCCTCTTCCCATAGCGTAAATTTCTTAAAGGTCTTCTTCTCACCCAAGTGGTACCCATGATCAGACCACAGCACTACAACCGTGTTGTCTTTATTTGGCCCTTTTTTCACTGCATCCATGATATGCCCAACGTTATAGTCAACCCAATGAGCACAGGCTAGATAGGCGCGCCTGACGTCTTGCCAACGACCGTTATCACTAAACCGTTTATCTTCCCTAGCGCGGCGCATACTATTACCTTCTGGGCCAATGTCATCTAAGTCATTGTCTACTATTTTTGGCGGTAAGATCTTGTCCGGCAACGCGTCATAAAACTCCACGGGACAATCAAAGGGTAAATGGGGTTTTTCTAGACCAATGGCAACAAAGAATGGCTGTTCGTGTTTTTTGCCAACGACATTGATACCGTAGGACGTCACCTGATGGTCAAGCATTTGGTGATAGGGGTTTGTGGTTGGGCGATAGGACGCTTTTTTATTTGAATGAAACCCTTTGCCCACCGCGTAAGTTTTAGCAAAGTGCTGTGGCTTGAGATAATCACTCCATTCAGCTGCACTATACTCAGGACCATGGTGTATCTTTCCCGCTCCGAAGGTTTGATAACCATTGTTTTTTAACAACGTTGGTAAGCTGGTATATTTCTGTTTTAGGTCCTTGTGGATCTCGTGCTCGTAGAATGGATACAAGCCGGAGTTGAAAGGTTCAACCCCCTCTAAAAGGGCATTACGACTCGGAGAACAGCCAGGAGCAACACTATGAGCATTGGTAAACGCCACACCTTGATTAGCTAAACTATCCATATTCGGTGTTTTCGCTTGAGGGTGACCATCCATGTAACCAACCCAATCGTTCAGATCGTCAATAGCGATAAAGACAAAATTAGGCTGCTTGTTTTGCTCCATTGCTTCTATTGTTGTAGCTAACAATAATACAAAAAAACTCGCGAATGCCCCTTTCAATAATAAATGACTCATTGTAATGACCTCAATAACTGTCGCTCGCAAT
Organism: Alteromonadaceae bacterium; assembly: GCA_964230195.1. Taxonomy (GTDB): domain Bacteria; phylum Pseudomonadota; class Gammaproteobacteria; order Enterobacterales; family Alteromonadaceae; genus CAXRGH01. The sequence continues at coordinate 4,912 of CAXRGH010000138.1, read as the reverse complement.
CGCTCTAATATTAGCGTCCAACTGTATAACCAATGTCGGGTGTTCCATCGTGTTCTCGTTGCGTTTATTCTCATACTCTTGTGCAGTCCGAATACAGGCTAAAACTGCCGTAATGAAGACTAAAACATGACAAATATCAGTAGAAAAAATAACACTAAAGTGGTTTCACTATACACCTTACCAACACCTTTTCAACACTTTGTGAGAACGTTCCCAAAAAATCTAAAATTAATAATAAAGACTGATTTACACCTATGTTAAATTGATTAAAATAAGAAAAAAGCTTTTTTTAGCATGACCTCAAACACGCAATAACAATCGTTGTTTGGGAGTAAAAATGGGAACGATACCATTACATCACTTTCACCTCTTTTATTGGTGTTATTGTCCCCTTTACGCAGGACTATCTCACCATTAAAAAGGCTATGATGAGGGGCAAATCACCAAACCGTGCACAGCAAGCAACAATGGTTTAGCAATCGCTTTTTTGTGAAGCGTGATGGAAGCCAATTGGATGTACACTTTTTTGTTTGCCTGAATATTAATTCAACAATCAATACAAATAATACGGACATGATGACACCAATTCATAAAGCCCTTGGGGTGTGCGCATTAGCAACCCATTTAATACTAGCCGGTTGCAATATCTCCCAACCCAAAGACAGTAAAACGCAGGGCGTGGATAACGGCGCTGAAGGTCGACCGAATATTGTCTGGTTGGTAACAGAAGACAACTCCAAGCATTATCTTAATCTCTACAACAAAAGTGGCGCAACAATGCCCACAGTGGAGTCCCTTGCTGAAAATGGATTGGTGTTTGAGAATGCCTTCGCCAACTCTCCAGTGTGTTCCACCGCACGAACGACATTAGCCACTGGCATGTATGCAACCAGCATAGGCACAATGAATCATCGAGGTTACGAAAATGTCACTCTACCGGAGCGCATTCCACCATTTAGCAAACTGCTGAGAAATGCAGGTTATTACACGAGTAATAAAGCGAAAACCGACTACAACTTCAAATGGCCAGAAGGCATTTGGGACGACTCATCCAGTCAGGCCCACTGGCGCAATCGAGCTGAAGGTCAGCCATTTTTCCATATGCAATCCTTTGGTGTTACCCACGAAGCACAACTGCATTTCCCAAAAAAGGCAATTGCCGAACAAAAAACTCAACACAATCCAAACGCAGTCGAGTTAGCGCCAATTTACCCGGATACAGACACCTTCCGCTACACACAGGCAAGGACGCTGGACAATCATGTGAAAGCCGATGACCACATGGCAAAACTCATTAAACAACTGGAACAAGATGGTGAGTTGGAAAACACCTTCATCTTTTATTTTGGTGATCACGGTGGTGTACTTCCCGGCAGTAAGGGGTATCTCTTTGAAACCGGTCTTAGTGTCCCATTAGTCATTCGTGTGCCTGAAAACTTTAAACATTTGGTTGGCAACGGATTAGATAAAGAAAAAACCCGAGTCAATGGGATCGTCAGCTTTATTGACTTTGCGCCGACGGCGCTAGCACTTGCCGGTGTTGAAGCACCAAAGGAATACCCAGGCAAAGGATTTCTATCAGCCGATGTTGACCTTAATACGCTAAACAAACGTGACCAAGTATTTGCTCAAGCCGATCGATTCGATGAAAAATCAGACCTTGTAAGAAGCGTACGCAAAGGGAACTATAAATACATTCGCAACTATCAGCCCTATTATCCAGACGGACTTGATAACTACTACCGTTATAAACAAGTCGCATTTCAAGAATGGCGCGATCTGTTTTACGCAGACAAGCTTTCGCCAGTGCAAGCGGCCTTCTTTCAACCTAAAACTGCCGAAGCCTTATACGACATTAGCGAAGACCCATTTGAAACCAATAACCTAGCCAATAATCCAGCACACGAAGATAAACTACTGGAGCTACGCACCCTACTGCGTCAGAATCAACGCAACTATCCAGACTTAGGATTTATTGCAGAATCTAAGTTGGTACAAACTCAAGTAGCCAACAATTATTTTGATTTTGCTAATCATCATAATGCTTACATACAACAACTGATTGATATTGCTGATTTGCAACTACAACCCTTTACTGAAATAAACGCGCAATTACAAGCAGCGCTAAGTGACGCTGATGAAAATAAGGTTTATCGAGCACTCATTGTAGCAACTAGTTTTGGTGAACAAGCTAAAGAATTGACACCGCTAATTACCAAGCTAATGAGCCAGTCAGATAGTATCCGAGTGCGCTCAAGAGCTTTGGAGTATTTGACCTTATTAGATGGCTTAGACCCAACAAAACACTTTTTGCAACTTTATCAGGATGCTCATCATGATATGGAAAAAGTTGAATTGTTAAACATTGCAACTTTGTTGAAAGAGCAAAAAGGCTTTGTTTTTCCAGTTTCACCAGACGCTATCACCCAACGCCCAGAGCGCAGTAGTCCAGAATTTAAAATCAATACATGGCTATATAATCGTTGGGACTCTATCACGAAACCCAGGCTGTAAATAAGCTGAGAGAGAAATTAAAGCGAGCATGACTGCTCGCTTTTTACTATCCGAAGCAAACCCTGTTGACTCAGAATTGATGAGTGTCCTTCTACTCTGTTTTTATTTCCATTTGTGTTCGCAAACTAACTGATCGCAGACCGTAGAAGCTAAGTATCAATTGGCTATTGAATTTGCTTCCAAACGCACGCTAAATTAATACAGACTAAAACCAAACAGCAGGGTCTCCCATGAAGTTCAACTCACTTGTCTTTCTGATCAGCACATTGTCACTGTGCTCACTCTCTCTCATTTCTTGTCGTCAGCCATCAAACATAGTGACAGACGACCAGACAGGACAAGCAGTTGCCTTGCGCGAAGATGGCCGAGGCGACCGTGTGATCAATGCGCCATGGGCAACACGATCGCCCGTGCTGGCTGCTAATGGTATGGCGGCAACTTCCCACCCTCTCGCCACACAAGTCGCTATTGATACGCTACAAGCAGGTGGCTCTGCCATAGACGCCGCGATTGCTGCAAACGCCGCGATAGGTTTAATGGAGCCAACTGGCAATGGCATTGGCGGCGATCTATTTGCCATTGTGTGGGATCCCGAAACTCAAAAGCTACACGGATTAAACGGCTCTGGGCGCTCAGCTCAGGGGCAGACACTCGCTCAATTAAAAGCAAAAATCGGAGACTCGCCTCATATTCCTCACTGGGGAACACTTCCCGTTACCGTCCCCGGCACCATTGATGCTTGGTTTAAACTGCATGAGAAGTTCGGAAAATTACCAATGGCAGACAATTTAGCACCCGCCATTCGCTACGCCAAGCAAGGATTTCCGGTGACTGAAGTCATTGCCTATTACATGGGAATTTACCAACAACGCTATGAGAAATTGCATAAAGCGGGTGAAATTGAGGAAATCGCCAATTATCAAGCCACGTTTCTCATTGATGGTAAAGCACCACGTGAAGGAGAAATGTTTAAAAACCCAGATCTCGCCAACACACTAGAGCAAATTGCAAAGAACGGGAGAGATGCGTTTTACAAAGGTGACATCGCCAAAATCATGGACATGTATTTCAAACGCATTGGCGGCCCGCTTAGATATGAAGATTTTGCCACTCACACGAGTACTTGGGTAGAGCCCGTTTCAGTTAACTATCGTGGTTACGACGTTTGGGAGCTACCGCCGAATGGTCAAGGCATTGCGGCATTACAAATGCTAACCATAGTAGAGAACTTTGACCTCGTGGCCATGGGCCACAATAGCGCAGAGTATTTACATGTGATGACAGAAGCCAAAAAGCTGGCCTTTGAAGATAGGGCTAGATTTTATGCTGACCCCGCGTATCAACACATTGACCTTCAGTATCTATTGTCTGAAACCTACGGTAAGCAACGAGCAACACTGATCGATTTAAACCGTGCAGCTAACCATGTGGAGCATGGCGATCCCAAGTTAATTGAGGGTGATACCATCTACTTAACGGTCGCTGATTCAAAAGGTATGATGGTCAGTCTCATTCAAAGTAACTACAGAGGTATGGGAACAGGCCTTGTGGCTGATGGCCTTGGTTTTATTTTTCAAAACCGAGGGGCTCAATATTCATTAACCGAGAACCATCCTAACGTATATGCTCCCGGCAAACGTCCTTTCCACACCATTATCCCTGCCTTCATCACAAAAGATGGAAATCCGTATATGAGTTTTGGTCTGATGGGCGGTGCCATGCAACCGCAAGGGCACGTTCAGATGGTGACTAATATTGTGGATTTTGGGATGAATGTTCAACAAGCTGGCGACGCCGCTCGTTTCCATCATAAAGGCTCAACCTCACCCACTTGGGAGGGAAGAATGAATGATGGCGGCACATTGGAACTGGAAAGTGGCGTCAGAGCAGACGTAGTTAGAGCATTGCAAAGCCGCGGCCATAAAGTTCACATCACAAGCGGTCCCTTTGGCGGCTATCAAGCCATTTTAAAAGACCCCAAGACTGGCGTTTATCACGGAGCCAGTGAAATGCGTAAAGACGGCCAAGCACAAGGCTACTAATTGCGCTAACCACCTCTTGGCCATAAAGATAACAATGAGAGAGAAACCCGAGGCATCCCCCCCTAAAAGGGGAGTGTCAAAAAGAAAGAGGGACAAACGTCGGATTTACCCTAGCTTGGACAGTACTTTTAGCAATAGAAATGCCTGGGATATATTTTCTGGGCATTTTTTGTTTTGCAGCTTTTTAAGCAACTTATTAAGTTTATGCCTGTTTATCAACGGTGTGTAACTGCTAGTGATTTTTTAAATTCAGTAACTCAGGAAGATGCAAAAAGTGCATATTAGTTGAAGAATGACCGGCCGCTTTGTGCTGTGATTTCAATTGGTGGATGCAACGCTATCCTTAAATAAGGAGG
>CAXRGH010000137.1:0-3343 GCA_964230195.1 Alteromonadaceae bacterium | reverse complement strand
AGTGTGGTAATCTGGGATTTATCCATCGACTACACCATATCCGCGGCACAAGACGCTCGCTTGGTTATCAGTAATCTAACGGATCAGAATTATTACGGTAGTTTAGATGAAAAAGCAGCCTTAATGCCTGAGCGTACAGTGAATATTGAAGTTCGTTGGATATTGTGACACTGCCAACAATGCTAGACGAGATTGATAACAACCATGAGTTTCCACACAACAAACCGAAAGCTTCACAAATGGATAAGTATTGCCATTGCACTGCCTGTGCTTTTACTAATTGTCACCGGCGGCCTGTTATTAGTGAAGAAAGAGTTTAGCTTTATACAACCACCAACAATAAAAGGACAGTTTACAACGCCCACCATCGCATTTGAGGACATTTTGCGGGCGGCCCAGTCAGTTCCGCAAGCGAACATAACCCAGTGGTCTGACATTGCTCGTTTGGATGTTCGTCCGGGGAAAGGGGTCATTAAAATTAGAGGTGAGAACCAATATGAGATTCAAATTGATGCAACAACAGGCCTCGTATTGCATCATGCCATGCGCCGCTCTGACTTTATTGAAAGTCTTCACGACGGCACCTACTTCCAATCGTCTGCGAACTTGTGGTTGATGTTACCGGTAGCAGTGTTGTTATTGTTGATCTCAATCACAGGGTTGATTCTGTTTGTAAGACCCTATCTAAGAAAATGGAGTAAGCAGCGGTAATAGTATTGCCTATATGCTTCAGTAATGATGCACAGTATGCTCCGAGCAAGTCTGTTTTTTTTCGCGATTCATAGGACTATTTTGGGGTATCACCCTTGTTAAGCTGCTCTAAATAACGTTCGAAACGTTTTGTTCGCGTGTTTTCACGTTTTGCACTATTTAACCCATGGGCAATCACAAAACGGTTGGATTTAGTGAGTGCCTTGAATGTTTTGTTTGCTGCTGAAGAAGCTGCAACTGAATCAAGAAAGTCTTGAGGTATTGTTACTTCACTCGCAACGTACGCGGCATCCCAACGTCCATCAGCCTGAGCAGCTTCAACATGCAACATACCGGCGGGCTGCATTTTTCCGGCCTTTTGCAGTTCCGCTACGTGTTCTGTGTTACGTTTGGACCAAACACTTTTCTTCTTCCGAGGCGTGATACGTTGCAAGTAGGATTGCTCATCGAGCGATTTTTTGATGCCGTCAATCCAGCCCCAACACAAACAGCTCAACACAACATCATCCCAAGTCACGCTCGTTATTTTTGTGTGTTTTTTATAAATCCGGACCCACAGCTCAGATTCGTGCTGATGATGGCTGGCAAGCCACGAATCTAAAGCCTCAGAAGAGGGGAAAGCCAGTATGTTATTTTTATCAGGAATTTTCATAATCAGCTTTCGCAAACTCACTGGTGCATAAAGGGAATGCTGAGAATAAAATCGACGCTACGTTGTTGGACACCAACGCAAGAGGAGATCACCACATTATCACCAATAAGGCGAGCATGACGCCGTCCTTCAAACCCGTTAACTTCGCCAACATTGAATGTCCAAGATAAGCCATATTCTTGTCCTGCTTCGTGGCGTTCAATCACTTGCTTTTCGGTATCGTCAAAGATGCCGTCATCGTTGATATCCACCCACAACACCCAATCGATTGCTGTCGTGGATTCACCGCCGCTACCCTCAACTGTGATGGTATCATCATAGGAATATTGGATCTCATGTTCAAAACCGTCAGCACGAGGGATCAGGTCACCATCATTTATTCTGACACCCTCAATAAACGGCGTTTTCGTTGAATGAGTTAATACACAGTATTGGTCGGTAACGTCAACCGTCTGTTGATAGTGGTTTGTTTCGCCGGCGGAGTCAGTGACGGTAAGGGATACATCATAGGCGCCAGAAGACGCAAAAAAGTGAATAGGGTTTCGATCATACGATCCATTTCCATCGCCGAAGGCCCATTTCCATTCAACGATGTCACGTGTTGTGTAACTGTTATCGGTAAAAAACGCACCGAGTTTGGCAGTATTCACCTTAAAATGACTTAAAGTTCCGTCATCAAACAAAGGCAGTTGTACGTTTTCAAATGCGTTTACAATTGCTTGCTTGGTCGCTGGTGAATCGGCATTATCTTTAATGCATTGTGCAGCGTGCAATAACGTCATTTGATTATGCCAACAGCTTTTTGCAGCGTTTAAATACCATTGATAGACGCGGCTTAGTCCGTATTCACTGGAAAGGAGGTAATAGGGGTAGGTCAATAACCCGATCCGCAAATAGTAGTTACCCTCGGAGGTATCATCCGCTAAGAAACTGGTTATTGCTCCGGCTTCTGTTTCCTTGCTGTCTAACTGACGAGTATAGGGATACGCATAAACACTCGTCTCTTGACCATGCGTCCAGACATCTTCAGTACGACCGTAACGGTGCTTAACCAGGGCACCCGTAATATCGGCAAACGCTTCATGGACAGTTTTAGCGTCATGACTGATGTCTGAAGCAAAGCCATCAAGTTCAGAAATACTATCCAAGGTACCATGGGCAATTTCATGGGCCACAATATCAAGTCCAACAGTTGAGTAAAATAGTGGATACGCATCAGAAAAGTTCGCATAGGCGCCATCCCAAAATGCATTAAAACTGAAACGACTGTCATAGTGGACCCGCAGACGCAATTTGTTAAGCGTGGGGATACCAGATAGTTCCTCTGCTAATATCCGGTGTACCACAGTGCCGTAATAAAAAGCGTCATTCACTGCAGAGTAAGTATAGGTACCATAGTTATCAACAATGGCATCAGAATTTTGGTTTTCGGACTCGCAGGGAAAAGACAAAGCCGGGAATAGGTCGTCATCAACGACTTTTTTATTGCTCAGATTTGATGTTCTTTCATCAATTTGCCACTGCATATTAATAACAGAAACCAATCCGTTATCCATGAAGCATTCTTCTGAGTTTGGCATTTTCTGCACGGGTAATAGAGGCTTGTCTACACCGTATTCCCAAAACTTGAGTTCATGCCCGCCGAACCCAGAAACTAACTGATTACTTTGATAATCAAGAAAACTGGTTGTTAACTTTGTAAAATCTGAATCGTTACCAGTGGTGAACGGTTTTAGATTGAATCCATCGGCCTTGGTTGAATTAAGCGCGATTGATTGAACGGTTACTAAAGTGTTGGGCTCAGGGGTTATTATGTGAGTCTCATCAGGAATTTCCTGACCTGACTTTGTCAATGCCAACTGGTATTCCTGATAGGGCAATTGTATCGGCTGATTGCGAACGTCTACAAATTGAATGGTACCGCTAATAGCGTCTTTCTCGGGGTCTAAATCAATAAACGTGAGTCGGTGAGCATCTGAC
>CAXRGH010000136.1:0-5455 GCA_964230195.1 Alteromonadaceae bacterium | reverse complement strand
TAAGCTCTACACAGACGGGCCAGCTAAACTTAGAGAGATGTTTCTTAGTAAACAGGGCGAAAAAGCAAAGTGGCTTTTGACTTTGTGGCGAGATGGGCAAGTCTTCGATATTTTGATTACAATGCCGATTGAAAGTAGGTTCGGCCTGGCAACTGAAGAAGAAACTGGTTGGGCTAAGGAGGAATTCCAAAAGCATGTTTATGGAGATTTCCAGTCCTATCAAAATTATGAAATATATAAAGATGGTCACGACATCTGCGATGTCTTGAGTTTGGAAAAAGACCCTATGGCAGCCTTTTGCCCTCCACTATGGCTGCTTAAGTATCGATTGTTTCCACCATTGGGTGTTATTTTAGTTTCTTATGGAATCACATTTTTTATAAATATTTATTTGTTTATAATCACTTATCTAGTCCTTTCTAGGTTTGTTCACCTGAACCAAGCAAACTTGTTGCGATCGTTCACACTATTCGCTGGAAAAAAACATTATATGACAATTGCTGGGACGAATGAAAAAGATGTGAGTGTCATAGTTAAAAATATAGATACCAAAAATAAGATCCGCTTTGAGCGAAATGCAATAAAGAAACGCGCTGTAGTACACAAAGTGATTATAAAAGATAGCTGATGGGCGCGATATGCAGATTTAAATTATTAGCATATCTTACCATTAGTTTTTTAAAATTGTCTTACGGTAATTGCTTGAAGGTCGGTGGTATGTATCCGCGTGCGATAATGAAGGTTGCCGGTTTTAAGGAGGAGCCTTCAGCAATATACCGGAAATGCGAACAGACAGAGCTCGTATCCATTTCGAGTTGCTAAAGATATCGTTTGTTATCAAATGGCGTAATTGGTCAAATCAGGTGAAACCCCAATTATGTGTGATTAACGAAAATCATCCATAGTATGGATTTGTGACAGGCGAATAAATAAGTTACTGACTTAACCATGCCACTGTTGACTAATCTAAAGCTTTAATAATTCTTAGTTTTAGTTTTCTGTAAATTTAGATTCTAGAATGTTCGATCTTAATTTATGTCCTGACCCGTAGCATTCTTTTCGATCGTACTAAATAGAGCCAGATAGAACACTTCTTCTTTTTCTGGCAAAAGAGGATGGGATATTTTCAAGTTTTCTGTATTTGGCGATTGTCCTGCGCGCTACTTCAATGCCGTCGTTTGCTAAGGTCTCTACCAATAACTCATCACTTATAGGCGTTTTGGGATTTTCATTTTCAATCAATTTCCGAATACGATGCCGAATAGAGGCAGCAGATGTTGGATCACTCCCATTACTTTGCTTTACTCCTACGCTGAAGAACGACTTCAGTTCCAAGGTGCCTCTCGGTGTTTGAATGAGGGATCCTGTCGTTACGCGACTAATTGTACTTTCATGCATACCCACTGCTTCGGCAATATCATTTAAGATCATTGGTTGAATATATTCAGCGCCCTTCTCCAAAAATGCAGTTTGGCGTTTTATGATTTCAGAGCCAACCTTTAACATCGTTTCATTCCGCTTGTTAATAGCATTTTGTAGCCATTTTGCTTCTGTAATTTTTTCACGGATGAATTCGCGTTCAGATTTTTCTGTCACTTGTTGAGTAACTTTTTTAGCGTATTCTTTAGAGATTTGTACGTTTGGGAGCGTAGAGTTGTTGAGTTCTACTGTCCAACCATCCACTGTTTCTTTCACATGTAAATCCGGTTCACGGATAACAGCGTCACTGCTATCAAATTGAAGACCCGGCTTGGGATCGAGTGACTTAATCTTTTTGAAAATACTTGACAGCTCATCGACTGAACATCCACTGCGCTGTTTTAGTAGATCAAATTTACCAGATCCTACTAGGTGTAGGTTTTCTAATACACTCTTCATTGTCCCACAAAGGATATTCTTATCAACAGCTTGAAGTGTCAGGCATTCTTTCAGGTTTCTGGAGAAAAGTCCTGCTGGCTCAATTTCTTGTAATTTTGACAATACACTTTGTACTGTTGCGAGTTCCGAATTTAGCTCTCTTGCAATCAAATCGAGCTCGGTCGTTATCCAGCCCGTAACATCCAATTCTTCGATTAATTTCTGGGCTACGATTTGTTCTTCTGAGCTCAATGCTAAATTTCCACAAAATTCTAGGCAATGTGCGTAAAGAGATTTTTTGTTATCTACAATTAATGTAACCGCGTCAAAGTCGCTACTCTCTGTTCGCACAGTTGATTGCGGTTTGTATGCCTCTCCCGTCTCGAACTGGTTCTCTTTGCTGACTGTATTACCATTTTCAGTATTACCATAAGGTGTCTGTTCGAGTGTTTTGTCTATTTCATTAATTTTTGAATCAGCTGGTTTAGTTTTCGCAACAGTATCGGAAAATGCATGTTCTTCGACAAAGGGATTGTCTTGGAATTGTTCATCAACAAACTCGCAAATTTCCAAATTTGTCATTTGAAGTAATTTAATTGCTTGCTGCACTTGGGCTGTTAATGTCAGCCCTTGCTTCTGAGTAATCTGTAGATTGAAGTCCAATTTCATAGCTTTTCTCCACGCTGCCTGTGGATAACTTTAAGCAAATCTGTGCCAAGAGCCAAAAACAATAATTGACACCCCTAAAGTGTCATTTTTTTGAAGAGTATTTTTTAGAGATTGGCCTATGAGATTTTTTTACTAAACATATTTTCTTCAGGTCGTTCTACTCTTCAGGAAATTATTTTTATCCTGTGAGAAAGGAAAATAAAATGGCAAATATTGGCGCAACAACTGCGTTTTACAAGGTGGAGACATCTTTAACTCGCGCAAACAACGAAGTTTCCAAAAGTATGGAACGCTTGGCGACTGGTAAGCAAAATGCGAATGCGGGAGATAGATCATCCTACGTTGCAATGGCTGATACCTTTCGGTTAGATTATGTCGGTACAAAAGCTGGAATAAAAAGTTCCGCTGTTGCGATGGGCTACTTGGAAACAGGGATGCGAGTGATCGATGCAGGATCTGCACTACTCAGTAGACTACAAGAGCTTGCTGTTTTGGGCGCGAACAACACGAACACTGTCGCAGACAATGAAGCAATAAATCTCGAAGCAGAAGCAATTGCTGATGAATTTAATCGCCTGATGTCATCGTCAACTTACAAGGGCAGGGATATTTTTTCTGACCAAGCTGGCGATCAAGAAATTGCAATGGGAGGACGTGCTCAAGAGATGTCCTTTGGTATTGGTCGAGTTGATTACAGTTCGTTATATAACTCAACAGCTGTCACTGTTGTTGGGGACCCAAATGCAGGTGAGTCGTTCAATCTTGCTAATCTCCCATCTGATGCTACCAGTGCAAAAGCTTATGGTGGTGCTGCATCCACACCCGATGCTGCGGCTGGTGCGATATCGCTCACCGCTGGTAAAAAATACGTTGTACGCGGTATTACCGACAGCACCACACACGAAGTGGATTTGAACTCAGGCACTGCGAGCGATACCTCGAAAGCGATTGGAACTGCAATGGCTTCTGACTTAAGTATCTCAACTAATAGAGGACGGTCTTTAGCAGCTGCTACCGATAATCTATCAAACACGAGTGTTATTAGCGTCACTAACACTACCTCAGTTGCGCAAGGTACGGCAAATGCAGAAATCAGATCGTTGAATGCGGTAGCTAATGCGGACGGAGAAGCACTCGCTGTTGACACAATTGGTGCTGCGGTTTCCAATCGACGAGCTGGTGTATACACGGTGACAGCGGCTCAACTCACAGGCGATTCTGCCACTAATATCAAGACCGGTACTGATAATAATACGGACGCTGCTGATGCCACCTTTGAAATAACTATTGACGATACGGGTGCCGCGTCGGTCGTAATTGTTGATGGTGGCTCAGGCTTTGCAAATAATGATGTTATTTCTGTCCCCGACGCTCGGCTTGGAACAGGCGGCGCTGCAGCCTTGACATTTGCGATTAACGGCGTAACGGCCAAAACTAACCGCACACAGGATGAGTATATCATTGACTCGTCACAATACACATACAGCGGTACTGGTGCCTCTGGTACGGGAGCAACATTTAGCGTCACAATTGATGGTAGCGGTGATGCAACGGTTTCAGTCATTAATAAAGGGTCTGGTTATGCTGGTGGTGCTGCTGAAACATTTACGATCGATGGATCGGTATTTGGTACAGATGCATCAGACCTTTCTTTCACCATAAACGTTGTCGAAGACGCTAAAGTGCCAGCAACCTTCGCTGAAGTTCGGACTGGTGATAGCGCTTTCCAGTCTGGTGAATCTTATGTGATACAGTCTTTAGGTTCATCGAACTCAACTGGTAATATCGCCCGGGCTGATAGTGACGCCCTGATTATATCGAGAGCTTTCACAAACGAAGATGGTAGTCAAATCACAAGCAATCTTACTGTAGGTCAAACAATTACATTGGCATCTGTCGGTGATACAATTGGTACAGCAACTGTGACGCAAGAAGAGATTGATGCGGCCAACGCATTGATTGAAGGAATGACTTTCACTCGGCCAACGGAAACACTAACAACCAAGATTGAGGCGATCCAGGCACTGTTCAATAAAGCACGCGTTCAAGCTGGTTCACAGTACGCGGCAATGGAAAGTGCTGTCTCGTACACGACTGATCTGACAGCGCAATACGAACTAGGTTTCAATACAGTGAATGACGTTAACTTCTCAGCTGAAACTGCACATTTGGCGAAAAACCAGATTCTGCAACAAGCTGCGACCGCGATGCTAGCGCAAGCGAACTCAGGGCAGCAAGGATTGCTTCAGCTAATTCAGGGTTAACAGCCTACTAATATAAGTTAAGAAAGGAGGCGTGAAATCGTCTCCTTTTTGCTATTTAATTGAGATTTGTGGTATTAAACTTGCAAGCACGTTGCTGTATCTGTCGTATGACTAAATTGGGGCTGTAAATGGCGGAAAAACTGGAAGCTAATTCAAAAGTTTCTGAAATAGACGGTCAGTCGGAAACTGCCGACGATGAATCAACTGTAACAGTTGAGCCATCCGAATTTGCTTTTAGATTAGTTAATGTCGTAAAGGCCATGAACTCTGGCGAAATCTCATACCATGAAGTGGCAACTTCGTTTTCTTTGGCCGACGAGCTCAAATGCCTTTATTTATTTATCAAGGCGCTTCCTTACGATCCAATTGCACCTATATATCCAGAGACACCGTTCTTGTTTTTTAAGGGCGTGCCCTTACCTCGCGCGTTTGACATCTCTGAGGAAACAGCTCGAGACATAGCGAGTTTTATGAGGTCTCAAAATAGTCAATATTATGATGATTTGCACCTTCATGATTTGAGCCAATATCATCTAGATGCGTATGAAACAGCCATTCGCGTCTACAACGATACGCTCGAAAAAACACGCAGATCTTATCATGAAAATGTTAAATTGGCCAAGTCACAAGTGTTTGAAGTCTCCGCAGTAGTGGCGTGTGTCTTC
>CAXRGH010000135.1:0-37043 GCA_964230195.1 Alteromonadaceae bacterium | reverse complement strand
CATGATGTGGATTTTCTGCCGTTGTATGATGGTTAAAGTAATGCTCAAAGCAATACTGAAACAAGGCGTTCAATGCTTTGGTTTGTTTGGCATGATAAAAATATTCAAAGTGACCAAAACGAATATGGCTAGGTGCGGTTCTGATCATCATGGCAGCTGTTTCAACAGTTTCACGCATAACACTTTCAGAACTGCTGAATAGGCATAATGCGCGTGACGTTGGGATGTTCAAACCATGTAAGGCTTCACTGGCTAAATACTCTCTTATGGTGGAGCGTAAAACTGCCCTGCCATCGCCAAAACGTGAGTAGGGGGTTCGGCCAGCTCCTTTCAAATGCAGTTCAACCGGGACTTGATGTTCGTCATAGCAGTTGCCAAGCAGTAACCCTCGACCATCCCCGAGCTCGGGGTTCCATTGACCAAATTGATGCCCACCGTATTTTTGAGCAAATGCTGATTGATTGAATGCGCCTTGTTCGCTGAATAACGCCGTTGACAGAGCGTCTTCTGAGAAGAGTGCTGGTGGCAGTTTCAATTGTTCACGAAGTCCATGGTTGACGTGACGCAATTGAGGATCTTGCATGGGAGTAACAGGCGTAGCAGAGCCTAAAGACGATAGTTGAGATTGAAAAAGGTGATCAAGTGCCAAAATAGACTCCCATACAAGTGACTGACGCTAGTATAACCGAGCACTATTTTGACGCAATGATAACGGAAGGTTGTCACAGTGAGTGCGACAACCTTCATCATGATTTATAGACTGTAACGTACGCCTAATGAAAGATTACGTCCCCGGCCTTGATAGCCAAACACATCTTGATAGTCTTCATCAAACAAATTAAAGCCTTTGATGATCACATCGGTGGTTGTGTTTAAAGAATAGGTGAAGCTGGCATTGAACAAGGTGTAACTATCCAACGTCACTTGCGCGAAAGAACCAAAGTCGGTATCCAATTGCGAACCTTGATGGTTAGCTTGGAAGAACACATTTCCTTTACCGTCTAGAACCTTTCTTTGTAGTCGAAGTTGCCCCACGTTTTTTGGACGACGAGCTTCTGCTACATTACCTTGGCTCGAGTCGTTATAACCATAGCTTGAATACAAATCCCAGCCAAAGAGATTACCGTTAACACTCAGTTCAACGCCTTCTCTTTCGCTGTCATCACTGGAATTGACAGACGTTGACGTGAAATCGGCATTAAATTGCGTCAAGATCTCGTCTTGTAATGTTGAGCGGTATAAACTGACGTCAAATTGCCAAGCCTCTATCGAGTACGTTGCACCAACTTCAAGACTTTGAGCGTGTTCAGGCTTTAAATTTGGATTGCCAATAAAACTTGCCGGGAAGTATCCAAAAGTCTCAGTAAAGCTCGGGTTTTTCACTGCTTTCGACACGCTCGCGTAAACGGATGCGTTGCTTGCGACAGTCACTTTACTGCCTAGATTATAACTGGTGCTGTGATCATAAATATCATTGTCATCATGACGGAAACTTGCCGTGAGATTGATATTGGGCGTCACTGCAATCAAGCCATCAACAATTTTTGAAATAATCACGTTGTCGCGTTGTTGGTTTGGATCACCAAAAACAACGGGGCCAGCATTCGCAAAATCTTGCGTCTGGTATTCAACTTGAACATTCAGGTGGTGGCGATCATTTAACGTTTTGTGCCCCAGCCATGACAGTGTCTTAACGTCACTGCTGGCTTCTCCCGACAAATCAATGCCATTGAACGTAGTACTGGTTTGTTTATTCTGATTGAGGCTCACTGTCTGAGTTAAAAAATCACTCTGGTGCGACACTTTGATTTGTGCTTGATGTTGCTCTACATCAGTGAATTGCGCGGTATCGTTAAGTTGACCATCATAATCCGTGTCACTATCAAAGTGATTTGTTGAATTAGTGATATGCAGGTTTAGGTCTATTTTGGTTTGTGGAGATAGATTGAATACTCCTCTACCCGTCAGGTTGTTATTGCGATAGCCATCGAGTTCGTCACCCGCTGTTGCGAAATTTTCGCCCTCACTAGATACATGGCTGACACCCAAGCTTAATTGATGTTTACCCACTTTTTTCTGGTGATTCAGTTGGACGTTGGCTTGATTATTTTCACCAATGGTGGCAAGTACATCAGTGTTATCAACACTTCCATCGTTAGTCACAATATTGATCACGCCGCCAATGGCACCCGTTCCCCACAATGCGCTTTGACCACCTTTGATAATTTCAATGCGTTCAATACTATTGATAGCAAGGTGCGTCAGATTGGCCAGATCGCCTTGACCAAGGTCATTCACAGGAACACCGTTTAGCATGACAACCGTGTGATTTGACTCACTACCACGCATTCTGATCTCAGATAGGGCACCTAATCCCCCCGACTGACTGATGGCTATACCAGCAACCCCTTGAAGCAATTCAACCACTGAAATAGCTTGCGCATTGCGGATGGTTTCGGCATCAATGATATCAACGGAACCGGAAAATTGGCTGGTGGTAATGGGAGATTTTGATCCAGTAACAAGGATACGTTCAATAGGCGCTGCTTGAATAGCGGCAGCAAATACTGTGGAAACAGCCACAGCACTGAGAGACTTCTTCATTTTTTTTCCTTTGAGCACTCCGCCCGAGTACTATGAGAGTTAAATAGTGCATACATTGCATAAATGATTGAGGCCGGTCTCCGGGCTGACAATTAACGTTGTTTACCTTCCCATACCATCAAAGTACAGTGGTGTGTTGAACAACAAATTTGATCACCGTTGCGGGGGCAGCGTTGGATTAACGATAGTTCGCTCACCAACTTCCCGATTATCCAGTTTTACCTGGCACCTAAAATCGGCGGTGAGTATACATGACTTTGCAGAGTTGTTTGAAACTTATAAGGAATAAATTACAAATTAAAATTCTGTCCGCGAGTATTATGTTGCAGTTCTGATAGTTGTTCTTTCAACGCAAGCGTCTGTTGTTCCCAATATTTATCACTGGTGAACCAAGGAAAATTACGCGGAAAGGCAGGGTCGGCCCAGCGAGAGGTTAGCCACCCCATGTAATGGATCATGCGCATGGCACGTAAAGGTTCAATCAGTGTTAATTGTTCTTCTGGGAATTCGCAAAATTCTTCATAGCCAGTGAGTAAGGTATCCAGCTGCACTTGTTGCTGCTGTTCATCGCCTGAGAGCATCATCCATAAATCTTGTACCGCAGGCCCCATGCGACAATCATCCAAATCAACAAATGACGGACCATCATTCCATAGAATATTGCCTGCATGGCAATCACCATGGAGGCGCTGAACATCGTGACATTGATACTGGTCATAGCAAGCTTCTATGACATGGTCGACGACGCTGACGAAGGGGTTCTGCATGTGAAGCGGGATGAACTCACTTTCAATAATCTTTTGACGCGGTTTAGTCAGATAGTCTTCAAGTGATATGGTGGGACGATATTGAAATGCTTGTTGTTTGCCCACTTGATGAATTCGACCAACAAAGCGCCCCATCCACTCCAGTTGCTCAAGATTGTCAACTTCAAATTGGCGACCACCCACTGACGGAAAGAGTGCAAATCGATAGCCTTTATACTGCAACAGGGTTTCGCCGCTAATTGACAGAGGGGCAACCAAGGGAATTTCGTCCGCTAACAATTGTTGAGAGAATTCATGTTCTTCTTTTATCTGGGCTGTTGTCCAACGTTCAGGCCGGTAAAATTTGGCCACATAGCGCTTTTTGTCTTCCGCGAGAAATTGGTAAACACGATTCTCGTAGCTGTTCAGTGGGAGCAGTCCGGATTCAACATAAAGCCCAGTTGACTCAATAGCGTCAAGGATGAGATCCGGTGTTAGTTGTGAAAAGTGAAATTCAGACATTAGCGATAAATAAAAGTGGTGTTGATGGTTTGTGAACTGGATGAGTCGGTCAACGAGGTGACGGAAAACTCAACGTCTGTGATCATACCGTTCAAATCGTAGGGGTTGGCTGCAAGACTAATATTAGTGGAATAGGTTTCTCCACCAGCAACCGTCAACGTTTCTTTGCCCGTCAAGACGATATTCGCAATGCCCTTCACTGACACTTGGTAGGTCTGTGTTTGTTGGGTTTTATTGGTGACGGAGATAGTAAACGCGTTCTCAATTAAGCCTGAAGTAGTTTCGCGATACAGTATATTGCGATCTCGGCTCACATCGACGGTGACTAAGCTTCTATGTTGAAGCTGTAACCCAAACCCGGCAATCATTAATATGAGCACGGCGGCATACGCGAACAACTTAGGGCGCATAATTCGGGCATTCGGATCTTTGAGTTTTCGTTCTGAGGTAAATTTGATCAAGCCAAGGGGGTAACGCATTTTTTTCATGACGTCGTTACAGGCGTCAACACATGCTCCACAATTAATGCACTCGTATTGCAAACCATTCCTGATATCAATACCGGTGGGGCAAACTTGAACGCATAAATTACAATCAATACAATCCCCCAGTGACTGTTTTGAGTTTTCTTCTCGCGTATTTTTACGTGAACGTGGCCCCCTGTTTTCGCCTCGTTGTTGGTCATAGGTTACGGTCAATGTATGCTCATCAAACATGACCGACTGAAAGCGCGCGTAAGGGCAAATGTGAGTACACATAGCCTCTCTCATCCAGCCGGCATTGCCATAAGTACACAAAGTAAAAAAAGCGATCCAAAGGTAGGCATTCGTTGATAGCTCCCCGACCCAAAATTCCGTAAATACGGTTTTGATGGGCACGAAGTAACCAATAAACACCATTGCAGTCAGCAGGGCGACCAAACCCCATAACACATGCTTGAGAGATTTCCGCATGAATTTATCGGAATCCCATGAACGTTGATCTAATTTTATGCGTTGATGTCTCTGCCCTTCGCATTTTTTTTCTATCCACATGAAGATATAACTCCAGGTGGTTTGGGGACACATAAAGCCGCACCAAACCCGTCCGATAAAAGTGGTAACAAAAAATAGGGCAAATGCTGCAATGATAAATAACCAAGCCACTAAGGTGAAATCACTGGTCCAAAATGACAGGTGAAATAGATTGAGTCGTCTCTCATTCACATCAATCAAGAGGGCTTGTTGGCCGTTGAAGTCAATGAACGGCAGAAGCACAAACAGAGCGAGAAAGAAAAAACCAAAGTATCGACGGAACGACTCTAAAATACCCTTCACTTCACGCACGTAGATAGGAGCACGAGGCGAATAATGATTATCATGCTTCGACTCGTCAGGCACATGAATCTGAATTGGTTCTAACTTTTGATGCTTGTGATTCTGTGAATCAGTCATGAATTATTCCTGATCGCCTTTTTGCAGAGTAACCGTTTTTGTTGTGCGCTGAGACAAATAATAGTGTAGCGCAGAGCCCGTGACTCCACCTGTTATTATACCCGCTCCGTTAGCGAATAAATCATACCATTCGCCGTACCGATTAACGTACGGCTGGATCAATTCAATCAGACCACTACCCGTAAAAATTAATAAGCCAAATAACAACCAGCCCTTGGGTTGACGCAAGGCGATAGGAAAGAAGATCGCACCATAGCCAATAAAGTGGTGTAATTTATCACCCCCAATGGTGTCTGGTAATTTCGGCAGCGGGTAAAGTGATAGCGCCGCAACAAGTAATCCCAACAACATGCTCAGCGGTAACCAGTGTTGCGATACCCATCGAAAAAGACGGCTCATAGTAATCCTCAAACTCGTAAATCTTAATCCGTAATGACAGAGCAATGATGAACAGATGGAAGTGACGCTTCCTGTTGACGGAAGTGTATCAACTATCTGAGCTTGTAAACAGCTTTAATCATCAGGTGCTCGGAAGTTTTTTGCTAATTCAATCATTGCTCTTGATGCTCTGATGTGGAAAAAATTGTCGACACTTCGGCAATAAATACGTATTCTCGAGTTTCATTAATGTCCTAATGAAGTCGGTGATAAATGTGTTGCTGTTAGGGTGATAACAACAAGGACGTAACTCACATGACATTTAAATTCCTTCTTGCACCTTTGGGCAACCTCATCTGGACATTTCTCGAATTCCTTTTCTTTCGTGTTTGTTACTATTTGGCTGCCATCCCCTATTGGCTCATTACCCGAGGCAAACGTCCGTTACTTCGTCAAAAGGCCCATGAAGATGAGCGCATCATTCTCAGTATCGTTGGTGTTCAGGCCGCCGCGATCTACGGCATGATTGTTCTGATTGTGATGTACTAAGACCGGCGAATTTGGATTGACCATTTAACGCTGAACGGTTCACTGACCATCAACACTGCTTTTCGCTTCCTTAATCTGTGCCATGGTTCGGTAGATTTCTGTCGCGAAAAAGGCCCCGTTCACCGTAACTTTCTTATTTTTCGGATGAATGCATATGTGAATGATGTTATAAACATGTTAAATGCTCATGGTGTTGTATCAGTGGTGCTAAGACTGCTTGTGAATATCCTAATGCATTGAAAATAAAAACTAAAAAATGCTTTATGCAATATACAAGGGAGTTAGCAATGAATTTGTCGTCATTAGACATTACTGTATTCATCTTATATGTGGTGGGCTTAATCGCCATTGCCAGTTACATCTCAAGAGAAAAAGCCGGTCATGAGAAAAATACCAATGATTACTTCCTCGCCGGAAATAGTTTGCCTTGGTGGGCGATTGGCGCATCCTTGATTGCAGCGAATATATCGGCTGAGCAAATTATTGGTATGTCAGGATCAGGATACAAAATTGGTCTGGCAATAGCTTCCTATGAATGGATGGCGGCAATCACCCTAATCATCGTGGGTAAGTACTGTTTACCGATTTTCTTAAAACGCGAAATCTACACCATGCCGCAATTTTTAGAACAACGGTTTGACCATAGAGTCAGAACGACAATGGCCATTTTCTGGTTAGGTGTTTACGTTTTCGTGAACCTGACAGCCATCTTATGGTTAGGAGCATTAGCCATTAATACCATCACGGGTGTGGATATGCTGTATGGTATGATCTTCCTTGGGGCGTTTTCCCTCGCATACTCCCTGTATGGTGGGCTAAAAGCCGTTGCGTTTACTGACATTATTCAAGTTGTACTTTTAGTATTCGGTGGTTTGTTCTTGTCCTACATGGCGCTGGACCTGATTGGTCAAGGTGAAGGTATGCTTGCGGGGTTTGGTGAGTTGACCCGCCAGGCACCGGATAAGTTCGATATGATCCTCTCACCTGATAGCCCTCACTATGTTGATTTACCCGGGTTATCTGTTTTAGTTGGCGGCATGTGGATAATGAATCTTTCTTACTGGGGCTTCAATCAATACATCATCCAAAGAACTTTAGCAGCGAAAGACCTTAAAGAAGGTCAGAAAGGCATTGCATTTGCCGCCTTCTTAAAACTATTGATGCCGCTGATTGTGGTATTGCCGGGCATAGCCGCTTATCTCTTGGTACCCGATCTAGACCGTCCTGATCGTGCTTATCCTGAACTAATGAATATGATGCCTGAGGGCTTGAAAGGTTTGATTTTCGCGGCCTTGATTGCGGCTATCGTGTCATCTGTTGCGTCAATGACCAATAGTATCGCGACCATTTTCACTATGGATTTATACAAAAATAAAGTGTCGGATAAATCGCAACAGCACTATGTCACTGTGGGTCGAATTGTCAGTGCTTCTGCGTTAATTATTGCCATGATTGCAGCCAAGCCATTGCTAGGACAATTTGATCAAGCGTTCCAGTACATCCAAGAATTCACAGGCTTCTTTACGCCGGGCATTGTGGCGCTATTCCTACTGGGTATGTTTTGGAAACGGGCCACTGCCAATGCTGGCTTATTAGCGGCACTGGGTTCGTTCGTGTTCTCTATTTTATTCAGAACCTTTGTTCCTGAATTGCCCTTTATGGATCGAGTTGGCTTAGTGTTTGTCTTGTGTGTTGCCTTAGCGGTAGTGGTCTCACTCTTAGAAACTAAAGACAATCACAAACATGCCGTTGATCTCAGCGACATTCAGTTTGCAACCAGTAAAGGGTTTAATGTATCTGGCATTGCAGTTGCTATGATATTGGTTGCCTTCTACTACACATGGTGGTAGTTATTTTATGTTGAATGAAAGGAGCCATCAGGCTCCTTTTTTTATGGCATCAACCAAAAGTTGTATTGGCTAAACGGAATTCTGAGCCCATGATCTCTTCACCTTCTGTGGATGAGAGTCATTGTTATGAAGCCATTAATGTTATCTGTTGAGAGACTGTTTCTAATGCTTGTATTGGCGTTAATCCTAGGGGGTTGTGGTTCGGGAGATGGCGACACAGAAATGGATGATGATAACTCTCAAATGGCGATAGTTGTTGATGGCTCATCGGACGATACCAGTTCAGACGATACCAGCACGGACGACACTAACACGGACGATACCAGCACGGACGACACCAACACAGACGACACCAACACAGACAGTGCGAATACATTGACAAAGCAACCGGAGAGAGTCTGGTATCGCTCACACAGTGGCACTGAAGAGGAGTCCCATGGCCATTTCATCATGTATACGCAAGATGGAGGTTTTCTGCAGATTGGTGAAACTGGCTACATCGCCGAAACCGGATCACGCGCAAAACTGATGGTTATCAAAGTTGACAGTTCAGGCAATCAGCAGTGGCGTCGGATATTAGGTGAACGTGGGCATAATTTAGGAAATTCAGCTATTGAGGAAGCGGACAGTTACGTGATTGTTGGCGCTCTTAACCGAGCCAGTACCCTAATAAAGCTGTCCAAGTCAGATGGCAGCGTAATATTACAAAAAACGTATAACCTCTCAGGTACCAATGCTATCGAACATGCTATTGCAACAGACGGGGGCTATGCCCTTGTTGGCTATACCGATGCGGAAGACCCGGGTAATACGTTTTATACCGAAGGCAAGGGACTCTTTATGCTGGTGGACAAACAGGGGGAAGTGTTACAAACCAAGCCGGGGATAGATTTGAATCAGTATATGTCCCACGGCTATCGAATTGGGCGTTCGCAAGGAAAGCTGGTTATTGCCGGATTAACCGCGGGGGCGGAGGACTATGCAGTAGCGAGTTTCAATGAGCAAACCTTAGCGCTGGAATGGTCTAACGTCTACGGTGGCAACCAACCCGATCATTTATTTGCGCTTGCGGTCACAGACGCAGGCGATGTTTACGTCAGCGGACATACATTGTCAGGTACCTTGAACTGGGATACCTACACCATAAAACTCAATTCAGACGGCGTTAAGTTATGGGAACGAAAAGTCGGTAATCCGCGCAACTATGACGGCACTTACATACATGATGAAGTGTGGGGAGCCGCTGTTACCGCAGATGGTGGCGTGGTTATTGTGGCAGGAACAGGTGACGAGTACGCAGCATATTCACAATGCAATGATTCCCCCGTTGATTGTTCAGACGAATGGCAAGTCTATCTGGTGAAATTTGCCAGTGACGGTGTACAGCAATGGCAGGCCACCTATGGTTCGGAAGGCAATGGTGACTGGGCTGGTGAAGACATCACCATTACACCTGCGGGCGAGGCTGTGGTTGCAGTGGATGATGGTCAATTTGGCTTTCTTAAGTTAGCCAGTCCTCCTGGGTAAATTGTCGCCATATTTTCATAGCATTTGGTGACGTAAAGGCGTAGCATAGCGGCCTAAATTTTGACCCCCCTATTAGGAAGGACAACACAGTGATTACAACCGCTAATATCACCATGCAGTTTGGTGCAAAGCCGCTATTTGAAAACATCTCCGTCAAGTTTGGTAACGGCAATCGTTACGGTCTGATTGGTGCTAACGGCTGCGGTAAGTCAACGTTTATGAAAATATTGAGTGGTGAGCTCGAGCCATCCGGCGGAAATGTTTCTGTGGATGTGAATGAACGTGTTGGAAAGTTGAATCAGGATCAGTTTGCCTTTGAAAATTTCTCAGTCATTGATACGGTTGTCATGGGGCATAAAGAGATGTGGGCGGTCAAAGAAGAGCGTGATGCTATCTATGCGAAAGCAGAAATGAGTGAAGAAGATGGTATGCGCGCTGCGGAACTTGAATCACAGTACGCCGAAATGGACGGTTACAGTGCAGAGTCTCGCGCTGGCGAGTTATTGCTGGGTGCTGGTATTCCCCTTGAACAACACTATGGCTTAATGTCTGAGGTTGCGCCTGGCTGGAAGCTCCGTGTGCTACTAGCTCAAGCTTTATTCTCTGAACCTGACATCCTGTTACTGGACGAGCCTACCAACAACTTGGATATTGATACTATTGCTTGGTTAGAAGATCTGCTAAATGAGCGTCACTCAACCATGATCATCATTTCTCACGACAGACATTTCTTGAATTCGGTGTGCACACATATGGCGGATCTTGATTATGGTGAATTGCGTGTATTCCCTGGGAATTACGATGAATACATGTTTGCCGCGACTCAAGCAAGAGAACGTTTACTGGCGGATAATGCAAAGAAAAAAGCTCAGATTGCTGAGCTTCAGCAGTTTGTGAGTCGTTTCTCTGCCAATGCGTCAAAAGCAAAACAAGCAACCTCACGTGCGAAGCAGATTGACAAAATTCAGTTAGAAGAAGTCAAAGCATCAAGCCGTGTGAATCCGTATATTCGCTTCAATCAACAGAAGAAGCTATTCCGCAATATTCTTGAAGTGGAAAATTTAAGCAAAGGGTTTGAAGAAGGGGATGTTTTCTCTGGCCTGTCAGGAATTTTTGAGGTCGGTGAACGGGTTGCCATTATTGGACAAAACGGTGCTGGTAAAACAACACTTGTTCGCACCTTACTTGACGAATACGCACCGTCCTCGGGTGAATTTAAGTGGTCTGAAAATGTCAATGTTGGCTACTATGCCCAAGACCATTCCGCAGACTTTGAAGAGGATATGAACCTTTTCGAGTGGATGACCCAATGGCGTCAGCCTCATCATGACGACCAAACCGTCCGCAGTATTCTTGGGCGTTTACTGTTCTCCCAGTCGGATATCACTAAGTCAGTCAAAGTGATTTCAGGTGGAGAACAAGGGCGTATGCTATTTGGCAAAATTATGATGGCTGCTCCTAATGTGATTATCATGGATGAACCTACTAACCACTTGGATATGGAATCGATTGAGAGTCTCAACCTCGCACTAGAGCATTATGAAGGGACCTTATTCTTTGTCAGCCATGATAGACAGTTTGTTTCTTCATTGGCTAACCGCATTATCGATTTAACGCCAGAGGGAATCGTTGATTTCAAGGGAAGTTACGAGGCGTATTTACAGGTGAAAGCCGCACAAGCATAGCCCAATTGGGATGTGCGGCTTAGCGCTTTAGAAGCTGGAAGCATGTGTTAATTGACCTTTTCATGGCGACGAATTAATGCTTAAAAGATGGGCTATCAAAATGCCATATCCAACGTAAATGTTCTCTGTTTGCTTGCTGTATCAAGGTGGAAAAATAGCAAAAATTAACTACACTTCAATAACATAAAATGTTTAGCGCAAAATGATAAAAAGATTCAGATTAATGGAAAGAACGTATCACTGTCTGAGGTTAAAGGCCAAGTGTTGGGTTTGTCCACCGTGTCTGATTGTGCAGTAAAAGTCTTTGAGCAGTCTGGACTCTCTGAGCTACATTTGTTCGTCGTCCCTACATTGCATACCCAGTTTGATATGGAAGCTTTTCAGTCACAACTGAAACAGGATTGCCCTCACGTCTCTTTCAGTCATGTTGTGCTTGGTGACAAGATACCCGCTAACAGTATGGGAAAAGTGGGCGATTGGTAAGCCGCTAGGCGTCGTCTATTGCAGTAGATAGGCAGTTGTGAGTGCTGAGTTTATAGCCAAATCCAGTGACGGTTTTGATGTATTGAGGCGCCCTTGCATCCGTTTCAATTTTCCGTCGAAGTCGGCTGATCAGTATGTCAATTGCACGTAAGGTTTCTGGACCTTCAAGTTGTGGAAGGCCATCAATAAGATCACTACGGGAAAACACATGACCGGGACGACGTCCCATAATGAGAAGCAACCCGTATTCTTTTGGCGTCAAGGGAATACTACTGTCTATTTGAGTATTAATCAGTTGTTTTTTCTGTTGATCGAGGCGGAAGGGACCAAACTCAATATCTTGGGCAGGCTTATTGTGAGATTGGCTCACGCCGTTGACAAGATTGCGCAGTCGCAACACCAATTCTTTTGACGCGAAGGGTTTGGTTAAGTAGTCGCGAGCACCGAATTCTAGGCCGGTAATTCGATCATTATCGGTCCCTCTTGCGGAGCAAATCAGCACGGGAGTCTCAAGCCACTGTCTAATCTTACGCAAAATCACTAGACCATCTTCATCCGGTAGTGTGAGATCAAGCACAATGGCATCAAAGGAGGTTTCCGCCAACGCGTTCATGGCGTCTTTGCCGCAGTCAACATGAGTGACCTCAAAATCGTGGAGATTGAGGTAGTCGGCAATGATGGGGCCAAGTTGAGGGTCGTCTTCTGCTAACAGTATTTTCATGTTTATCCTTAAACACACGTTAACAAAAGATTAGTCGACAATGCCCTAGGATTTAACGCACACTTTGTAACAAGCTTAGGATATTGTTTGCAGTGTTTGTTGCTGTTGTCGATTTTCTTTCACCGCGTCAATAATACCGATGAGCTCGGTACGACTTACCGGTTTAGGCAAAATACCGTTAACTCGAGTTGAGTCTACAGATGGCGCTTTTAACCCATTATTACCGAGACTTGAAATGACATAGCACAAGCTGTCAGGTGCAAGGTTTTCTCTATGGATAATATCCAGTAGGGCCCAACCGTCCATTGATGGCATTTTGATATCCGTCAAAATGAGATCAAACGACTGCTTTTTAAGTAAATGAATCGCAGACTCACCACTCTCAGCTATGCAGGTATCACAACCTAACAACGTCAGTAACGATGATAGTGACTGAGCAAGTTGTTGATTGTCGTCAACCACTAGGCATGACACTGTGCTCCCAGAAGCGGTAAGCAATGCAGTTGAATTTTGATTGTTCCCTATCGTTGTCATACCTTGTGGACCTGCACATGCACTTGCGATGCTCTCGCATAAAGGCAGTGAAACACTAAAATAAGCGCCGACATCAGCGGAATGGCAGGTGATTTTTCCGCCCAAGGATGATATCAACCCATGCACAATTGATAACCCTAACCCAGTGCCTTTGCCAGGTGGTTTCGTTGTGACGAAAGGTTCGTATAACGTTTTCTGGATCGCCTCTGGTACCCCTTCTCCATTGTCTTTTACATGCAACACGACGTGTGTTGATAGTATCTCAACGGTGACACTGATGCGCTTACTGGTGTTTCCTGAAACTGCGTCTCTTGCATTATTTAAGAGATTAACAATGACCTGTTGGATTGTGCCGGGTGGCGCCATAACATAAGCAGGTTGGTTGGGAATAATATCAATGATCTGAATCCCATCTGCCTGATAAAGCTGATGAAACAGTGCTAGTGTTTCTGTGGTTACTCGTGTGACATTGACTGATACCGCCGTATCCCGCTTACGATTTGCTTTTGAAATGTCGGATAAACTCGACACTATCTGTTCGATTCGCTCAGACGCATCACGAAGCTTTGTCGAGAACTGCTGCTCTTGCAGATAGTTGATATCGCCCGCAGGTAATTTGATATCCAGAATATCTAACATGACATTGATGACTGACAGTGGGTTGTTAATTTCATGGGCGACACCAGCAGCAAGTCGACCAAGGGCGGCAAGTTTACCGTTTTCAATCATCGCCTCGCGCTGTTCTTGTAAAGCAAGTTGCGTCTGTTTTTCTTTGGTAATATCCAACATGATACCCGATAACGTCGCGTGCTGTTGGGTGACATCAAAATAACGCTCACCTTTGAACTGAAAATATTTTGTTGGATCATCACCCATGGCTAGCACGATTTCTAAACCGGATACACTGTTTAAGGCTTCGTCTAACTTTGCTTTCAAATCACATGAGTGATGCTTAGTGAGTTGTTCTGTGACAGCGCTCAAGGCAACGCAGTGTTGAGCGGTATCGAGATTGAGTAATGCGAGACCATTACAGTCAAAATTAAACTGTTCTTTTTGGCCATCATAAATCCACGTACCCACTCCACTGCGTTCCATCATTCTTTGCATGTGATACTGATGCTGCTGGTGGGTTATTTCCATTGATAGATCCCGCTGAATGGAAATCCAATGGGAGTACCATCCTGTTTCGTCAGTAACCGGCGAAATATTTAATTCAACCCAAAAAGCATCGCCATTTTTACGATAATTAACGATATGTTGTTTGATGGGCTGCCATTTTCGTAGTGCAATAGCGATGTTTTTAATGGCTAATTTCGATGACTGCTCACCTTGCAAAATACGTGGTGTATTTCCCAGCATTTCCGCTGCTGAGTAACCGGTCATTGTTTCGTATGCTTTATTACAGTAAATAATGCGAGGGCCTGGGCTGGCAATCGGCTCAGCCTCACAGAGTAATACCGCGTCGTTACAGGCATTAATAATTTGAGATTCAAATGCGTCGCTAAATACATAACCTTCTTGAGCTAGAAATGGACTGATCTTGAGGCCATCAGGATCCAGTGTTACTCGCCGATACAACAACGTCTTGTGCCCTGTCTCCTCGGGAAAAAAGGCATGGTCAAAGGAATGAGTTTTTTGATGTTTTTGACACCAATTTCGGGTATAGCGAATGCGACGACTAATGACATCATCCATGAAGCGAATGGATTGGTTATTTTCAGCGTTCTTGAGTCCATCTGTGTCGTATGACAACTCAATGGGTGTACCTTGTTGAGTCAATAGCGAGGCAAGTGTCGTCATAAATCATTTTCATCCGTTTGAGCAGAAGATACCGCATCCTGCGTGAATTCAAATGCGAATGTGTCAATGCCGTGTTCAACATTAGCCACAAACGCTTGTTTCAGCTCGTTGCGAACACCTGACAGTACTGCCCAATTGTCGGTGAGTGACAACCCGTTAAGTTCACAAAATACCCGAATTAGTCGACGAGTGGAAGGGCTAAACGCGGAGTCAATGGATAAGTGTTTTTGATCTGCCCGAATATAAGCGGCTTGTAGATAGATTATCAAACTGGCTGCCAAATGTGTTTTTAACAAATGCCCAGCGGATTGCGTTAACTGCGCTGAACCGAAACCTTGAGAGTTCAGATTTTGATTAAATTGTTCAGCGTGCACGGGGAAGTGGACACTCAATGGTGATGCTTTTTGCTCTAACAGTGGACAAATGGAATTCACCCGCAATAACATGGCTACTCTAACATCGTCAATGGCGAGGTCATTTCCCGCGCCCGAATGGTGAGATGTGATGAGTTCTTGCTGCAGCGCAATAGGATCATCGACCCCTAAGTTAGCAAGCCCTCCAAACAAGGTGTTGACCCCGTAGATTTGCTTGCCGTCATTCAGTTGTTGCGCCATCACATCACAACTCACTTGCAATGCATCAGGTGAAGCCGCTCGCTTGCACAGGGACACGTGATGTTGTTTTTTGATGAATTGAGTCACTTGTTCTATGGATAAGCTTTTGCCATCTAAAACAAGTTGAGGAGATTGCGCCTTAATTGACTCTTGGGGCGGCAAAGAAAATGGAATAGGTGCATCTAACATAACAGGCTCACTTGTAGTTGGCTTCAAACGGAAAGCTCTGAGTGGTCATACTCTGATGGGTTTGCTTCTGTATCTTTGACTTCTAGAGGGATACTAAACTCTGCTAATACGGAATCAATGGAGTGAAAATAATGGCGTGTGTCTTGACTCGCGGTAGTATCAAGGAATGGCATTAACGCCGTCTCTTTAGATGTATTAAGAATCCCTTTAAGGCCGCTGACAGTGCCAGCTGCTTGCCCCATTTGTCCTAAAACGCCTTGGACGCTGGACCATTGGGTTTCAATGTGGGATACCACCTCAGTGAGAGTTTCCCTCACACTGATCATGCGGTCAGCAATGGTGGTCATTGCATCAGATGACGCTTGACTTGCGGTTGAGATACTTTGCGATATTGAGGTGATACGCTTAGTGGCTTCATCGGTTTGTTCAGCGAGTTTTTTCACTTCATCAGCAACGACCGCAAAACCTCTCCCCGACTCACCTGCACGAGCCGCTTCAATGGAAGCATTTAGTGCCAGTAGCTGTGTCATACTCGCAATATCAGCAATACTGTTGGTGACGGCTGCAATCTCTGATACTTGCATGGATAATTGTTCTAACGAGGCGCGAGAGGTATTGACCATCTCTGCACTCTCATTGGCATTATTGTTCAGCTTTTCGGCACTTTTTCGAACGTCTTGATAGCTAGTGCCAAGTGTGTTGACTGAGTGATATAAGGTTTCAAACGTCTCAGTGGCATAATCCGCGGCATTTTCGGATTGCGTAAAAGCGTCTTGAATAGACTGTTGATCCTGTTTATTGGTGTTAGTTTGCGAAGCCGTGGGGTCATCTAATTCGAGCTTTAGCACAGCGATTGCTTGAGTTAATGCATCGAGCTGTTGCTGCTTTTGATGACAAAGTTGCTGGGCCGACAGCATTTGGCTCTGAAGTCGATTGAGTCCTTGATTGAGGTGAGAGACATCATCAGAGGTATCATCTAGACCATGGCTGGGGATTTGCTGAATGATGTTGAATAGCGGCTTGCCGTAAAACAACCAGACGGCAGCGATTGACGTTATCAGAAGCAAACTGCTCAAGCCGTAGATCCAACTCAACCCAGCGGCATCTTGTTTTACTTGGAAAAACAAACCTGCCACTGACAACGCTAACGCCAATACGGCGCTTGTACCTGTAAAAATCCTTTTCCACATAGGTCTCTCCTGAGTATAAGAAGGGGATAGCCCCTTCTTATGATTGCGATATTACGACCAATCACACAGCAAATATTGGGCGCTGCTGTCTTTGAGTAAGCGCAATGTAACGGGGGTTGGCGTCATCTTTAATGTGAAGGTATACGGCACCTTCTCATCTAATGACGACTGGTTGTCATATTTCTGAGCAACCATGAAGTTGTTGGTACAAGGTGCAACTAGAGAAAAGAAGTGCTTTCCCATCACCGATGCTTTAGACATACCGGTAAACCGTTCTTGGCTACTATTGTAATCAGTGACATTGCCATCGTGATCCATCTTAACAATGCCAAAGTTTGCCGCATTAAACTGAGAAGCTCCCGAGTGCAATTCGCGGATATTGGTTGAGTCAAAATTCATTTTATCTCTCCTGATTGAATTTTAATGGGCTATTCGCCCAGCGTTAACACGACCGAAAAGCCTTGAAACTTATCTCTTTGGTCATGTATTCCTGAGACATATAAGCAAGAAGCGTGTGACTCCCCACTTTTGTCTGCAAATTGGATTGTGGTTTTGTGTTGCCCCATTTCTTTCGCTTGTGCAAGTATCAATGAGTTATCTTGGTTACTGATGGGGAATAGCTGTGACAGCACTTTCCCGAGTGCATAAGGACTATCGGTAATATAGGTTTCACCTGTAATGTTCCAGCTGTTGATAATGCCGTTGGGGTCGAGGGTGAAAGCAACATGTTTGTTTACTTTTTCTAACAGCTGGGTGAGATATTGCTCTGACACATAACGCTCGTTTTCTGCAACTACTTGGTCGGTCACGTTGTTGAGGGATGCAATATAGCGCTCATCATCTTGTTTCATGACGGTAACGTCCATCCACAATTCTTCTTGCGCGAGTTGTGAAGGTGCTTGCAAGCAGACTCGCTTATTCTCCATGATCTGACCACCTTTATGAGGAAAATTCACAATATCCTTTTTCAACTCGGGCAACACGTCATCAAGGAAAGTTAGGAAATTAGCAAAGTAGCCTCCCGGTGCGTAGCGGTTGAACAGTTGAGCAACTCTCGGGTTAGCTAAGGTGACATTGCCGCTACCATCAAATTGAATAAGGGCGACTGGGGCAACGTATAAAAATTCGAGTAACTTCTCTTCATGATCCATTGGGTAGTTCCTCCTGAACAATTGATTCTCAACCGTCAAGTATGGACACCCAAGTGTCAGACTCACATCAAACTTGTTTCATTCATCATGGAGCAAGTCCCAAATCATCTAATCGCATCAATAGTTCGGTCTTACGCGTTCGTTTGATTTGTCGCCAGTCACAGCCTTGTTGGGCACCAACAATGGCATAAAGGGCATTGAGATTCTTACCATAGGCACTGCTGTAAGCTTGATAAATGGTCAATGGATCGTGAGCCATAAAGGTTTCAACATTATCAAACCCTAAGCGCTTAAGTTGCTCCTCGCTTTTTGGACCGAGTCCCGGTAAATCACGCAGAGATTGAGGTTTGGATGTCATAAACTCTTGCCTTTTATTCAGTCGTAATAGCGAAGTCTACCGCTGCTTGTGCATGAATAGCGGTAGTATCAAACAAAGGAATGTCAGTGTCGGTTTGTTGCACCAGCAGGCCAATCTCTGTGCATCCCAATATCATCCCTTGTGCGCCTCGTTGGTGGAGAGCATTAATAATCTCAAGATACCGTTGCTTTGATGTATGATTTACCTTACCCAGGCAGAGTTCATCATAAATGATGCTGTGAATGTCTTCTTGTTGCGCCGCGCTGGGCACCAATACATCAATACCAAAATTATTGATGAGTTTATCTGTATAGAAATCCTCTGACATGGTGAACTGAGTGCCGAGAAGACCGACGGTTTGTATTTGCTCTTGTTGTAGTTTTTGACCAGTACAATCCGCTATGTGGAGTAGCGGAATGTTGATAGAACGAGCGATTTGAGGAGCGACTTTGTGCATTGTGTTTGTGCAAATTAATAAACAATCAGCGCCACCAGCTTCTATGTGTTTTGCGGCTTCAGTTAATAAAGCGCCGGCTTTTTGCCATTCGTTTTGACGCTGGAGGATTTCAATCACGGCAAAATCAACACTCACTAGACACACTTTAGCGGAGTGAAGTCCACCTAAGTATTGCTGAACTCCACGATTGATTGCTTGATAATAACTGGTGGTGGATTCCCAACTCATGCCGCCGAGAAGGCCGATGGTTTTCATTGCGCTTGTCTCCAAAACCTGGGGTTACTCAACTATATGTTGAGTCTGGAAGGTAATTCAACACATTGACTCAGGTTGAAAAACATTGTTACCTATTCGTGTGTGTTCAGATGGCCATGATCATTGATTATTGCTAAATTGATGAAGGTAAACATTCAGCAGCGAATTAACGGAGTAGGTATGAAATATCAAGGTAGTTGCCATTGTCAGGCGGTGACGTTTAGTGTTGACGCTCCCGATGTCATTGATGCAGTACAATGTAATTGCTCAATCTGTCAGAAGTCAGGATTTCTTCATCTAATTGTGCCTCTCAGCCGCTTCACCCTGTTAACCGGTGCTGACGCAATTACGACTTACACTTTTAATACCGGCGTGGCTAAACACACTTTTTGTCGCCATTGTGGCGTTAAGCCATTCTATACACCTCGCTCAAATCCAGACGGCATTGATGTGAATGTTCATTGTTTAGATACTCTCCCTAAACAGGTGAATGTTGAATCATTTGATGGTCAGCATTGGGAAGATAATGCGGGTTCGCTCTCGCATTTGAGTGTGATTAGTTGAACTAATGCGCTGCACATAGCTTAAGGCTGTTTATGAGCTAAATGTGGGTGCTATCAATTAGTATGGCATTGCTTTACTGACCTTTGTGATACTTTTTAAGAATCATTTCAGCAATTTGGATGATGCTTGTATTGTTTTTCATTGCCGCCGAACGAAGTTGTTTGTAAGCCTGCTCATCAGACAATCGATAATGTTTTATGAGTAGTAACTTTGCTTGTTTAATGATGTTCTGTTCTTGGAGTTGCTTTTCTTTCTCATTCACAATCTTAGACAGTTCTTCGGCATTTTCAGCGTGAAATTGCAAGAAATCGAGAACGGTGCGGCTAGGGCAGCTCTCAAAGGATGTTTGCTCTGTAAACCAATCCATTGATCCAAAGGGGTGCATGAGAGAGACGGTTGTTTCATTCTTTCGCCCTTGTCGTGCTATTTGAGCTTCGGCTAAACAAAATAATTGAGAACACATTATTTGTTCTACTTGTTGAACTTGGTCAATCCAGCTTGTCCAGACCGTAAACCAAACATCACTGAGATCTTCGCTTTCATTTGCACTCGCTGCTGACGTTATAATTAATCGAAGCTGCGTGACTTGGCGCTGTAGTTCGTGTGAGCTTACGTTTGCATGCCAAATACTTTTCACTTCGGTTGATGCAAGCTGTTGAAATAGCGAAAAATGTTGTTGTTGTTTCTGTTTTAAGGTGCTTAATTGTTCAGATAATAATTCATTGTTACAACGGTGGCTAAAAAACGATGCTCCTCGCGCACGTTCTTGGCCCACAAACTCTTTACCAAACATTAAGCTGGACAATGCCATTAAATGGCGATTGATTTGATGGTCTAAGGTAAGATCTGCAGCTTCTAAGATAATGACAAACAAGGCTAATATCGTGTCAGCGTACCTATCAAGAGTGATTTCGGCCGTATCATTGCATTGCAGCACTTCACGACGCTGCTTGACGACGAGTTGAAGCTTTTGAAACGCGTTCGATATACAACAAATCAATCGTAGTTCACTATGATTTCCTTTTTTATCAAGAATTGTATGTTCTAAGAGTTGTTGTAATATGTCGCTATACGAAGTTGACCGTTGATGTTGTTGCAGCAATTCCTGTTTTAAAAGTGGATCTCGATTACCTAGATAAATGCATGAAAGCCCGCGCTCTCGTTGGAGTTGATGAACAAGCATTGCGGTAGCATTGACCAATTGACAATTGATCAATAATTGCTCAAGAGCTTCATTTTTTGCTTGCCTAGTAGCGTCCAAAAATCGCTGATTGAATTGAAACAAGCTGTCAGACTTGTTGGTTGCTGATTTCATTTCAATTGCCATAGAACCTCAGAATCTATTAACTCAGTAACATTGAGCAGCAAACTGCATGCCAGTCTTTCGAGGATTGCTATACTTTTGATTGTAGTCCGGGTGTTATAGAACCAATAACACTGTTATGTATAGTAAAAAATGGATGACGCGGAACAGGCCAAGAAAAAATACAAAGTTCAATTTGGTATTTTTTTGGTGCAAATATTATTTCAAATTGCACTAAAAACAATCATAGCAAATACGTGATTGAAACTATACATTCCATGAAAACACATAAAGTCATGTAATTATTGTCTATTTTTATTTTCTTGTAATGTGTGGCATGTGGTTTGCTTGTCTACAGGTACAAGGTAATATGAAATTCTATGGACAAAGGCGTCTATCCTCAGCTGTGGGGGTGGGCGCTTTTTTTATGGGGATGAAAAATACACCTTGTTTACGTCTTAGTGTTGTTAAATTTTAGGAGTTGCACAAATGGCTTACTTACTTCCCGCCGAGTTCGTTACCAAAATGGTAGACGCCGGTGAGTCAAAAATATATATGTCAACAAGAGATACTCTTGTTAGGGCTTTTATGGCTGGCGCCATCTTAGCTTTAGCTGCGGTATTTGCAATTACAGTCGCGGTGAAAACCGGCGTATTTTTGCTTGGTGCCGTCTTGTTCCCTGTTGGATTTTGTATGTTATATCTGATGGGTTTTGATCTTTTAACTGGGGTTTTTGTCTTGACGCCTCTTGCATGGTTGGCGCGTCGGCCAGGCGTGACGTGGCCTCAGATACTGAGAAACTGGGGATTGGTCTTTTTAGGTAATTTTGCGGGCGCATTGACCGTTGCATTCATGATGGCCTTTATGTTCACTTATGGTTTCAATACTGATGGTGGTGCTATTGCTGAGAAAGTATCTGTTATCGGAGAATCTCGTACTTTGGGCTACGCAGAGTACGGTGTTGCTGGTTGGTTGACTATCTTTCTCCGGGGTATGCTTTGTAACTGGATGGTATCAATGGGTGTTGTTGGAGCCATGATTTCAACTCATGTAAGTGGTAAAGTGCTAGCAATGTGGATGCCGATCATGTTGTTCTTTTTCATGGGATTTGAGCATTCAGTTGTAAATATGTTTTTGTTCCCGTTTGGATTGATTATGGGGGGCGACTTCTCCGTGATGGATTACTTCATATGGAATGAGATCCCAACAGCGCTTGGTAATCTGGTTGGTGGTCTCGCATTTACGGGGCTTACATTATACTCAACGCATTACCGAACGGCACCAAAGCGTAAATTACAAGTGGCGGATACTATTCCGGAATAACGAAATAGTACGGTATATATACAGTAGGGTGCCATTTGCACCCTTTTATGCTTTGAGGTAGTCATGAATATTTCTTTTGTATCAACATCAATAGCTGGCATAAAATCAACTAATCAGGACGCATGCGCCGCATATATTGATACTGAGGCTCATACAAAAACTAAGGGATTTGCCTTCGCAATTGCTGACGGAATAAGTTCAAGCTCGGTAAGTGGTGCAGCAAGCCACTATGCAACTCAGCAATTTATAAAAGAGTATTATCTTACGCCGGATATTTGGTCGACCGAAAAGAGTTGTCGCCAATTATTGTCGCTTATAAACAACAATTTATATACTAATTCTAAATCTCGTGACCTCCATTTAAATCTTGACAAGGGCTACGTCTGTACCTTCACTGGGGCTGTTATTAAGGATAATATCTGTCACCTTTTTGATATCGGCGATTCCCAAGCTTATTTATTACGAAACAAACAGTTAACCCTTTTAACTGAGGATGATGAAGTGGCAACTGAAGCCGGCCAATATTACTTATCTGCAGGTTTGGGAATGCCCGATATCAAGCCCTTACGGTATAGTACTCATCAGTTGGAATCTGACGATGTCTTGCTACTACTAACCGATGGTCTGTCCGATATTATCGAGACATTGATAATCAATGACTATGATAATGCAGTATTCTTTAACGACGATCACACACTGAGCCAATGGATGGATAAGGCGTTGCAATTTGGCGCTACCGATAACTTAACGTTACAAGTCATTCGAATCGATGGCCTGAGTGAACGCACCCAACATGAGCCGGAGAAATTATTAACACCAGCACCATTAAATGAAGGTGAGAAAGTCGATGGACTTCAAGTAATACGGAGCTTGTATCAAAGCCCAAGAAGCCATGTGTATTTGGTAAAGGATAAAGCCGAATCATTATTTGCTTTAAAATGCTTGAGTTTAGAGTGTGCCGACGACCCTGTCGCCTTTGAACAACTCGGAATGGAGCAATGGGCCTTGAGAAGAATAACCTCCAGACATGTTGTTCGGGCTCATCTACCAACGACACCAAGCAAGGCCTATATCTTAATTGAATATATAGAAGGGCAAACATTAGCCCAATGGTTGATGGACAATCCTGAACGTCAAATCGAGATGATTCGATATGTAACAGAGGAAATGGGGAAAGGATTACAAGCCATTCATCGAAGCTCGTTATTACATCAAGACATTCGTCCAGCAAATGTATTACTGACAAACGATGGTAATATCAAATTAATTGATTTGGGTTCTGTACATATTTTTGGCGCGGCTGGAATAGGATATCAAAGTCAGGGAGCTATACCAGGAACGGCTATTTATGCTGCACCTGAATATTTTATCGGTGATTTTCCACGGCCAGTGTCTGATTTATACTCGCTTGCAGCGGTCTGTTATCAAATGTTGTCTGACCGTCATCCTTATGGAACGGATGTTGCCAAAGCTCGTACTATATCAGCTCAAAATAGGCTCTCATATCGAAGCGTATTAGACTCTCAACGAGATATACCTCTTTGGATAGACGATACATTACGTTGCGCACTTAAGGTTAGCCCTGATAACCGATACCAAGAAATTTCTGAGTTCCTTTATGACCTTCGACACCCAAATGTTAAATATACTGAACGTAGACGCCCTCCTTTATTACAGCGTAACCCAGTGGTATTTTGGCAGCTAATATCAGGGGTTCTGTTTGCGATCATTATCATTCAATATTATCTGGCGCCATGAGTTAATAATAAAAATTAATGCACTTAAACAGTGCGGCTTCACAATTTTGGAGCAATGTCGACGGGCTGTCTAAACGAAGAAATAATAAAATTCATTTAAAACAGTGTGTTAATTCCTTGGCATGAATTATGCTTTTTAAACTACACAATGTGTAAACGGTTAATGGCGTTTACGAAACAAAGCAGGGTTGAAGTGAAAGAATCTTTCAATCCACAGTAGGCAACGAAGCCCACCTCGCGAATGCGCGAGGTGGGCTTTTTTCGTTACAGGAGAATTTTATGGTAACAACTCGAGAACGTATAGTGATCATAGGTAATGGCATGGTGAGTCATTATTTTATCGAGCAAGCTATTCAGTCCGAGCTGAACGCATCTATCCTTGTGCTATCAGGTGAATCGCGCTTGGCATACGATCGTGTGCACTTGTCATCGTTCTTTGACGGAACATCGGAAGGTGCATTATCGCTGACAACAACAGAGTATTATGATGAACACGGTATTGACTATCGACTTAGTGCTTGGGTGAAAAACATTGATAAAGCTAACAAAGTTGTTATTACTGAAAGCGGTGATGTCTTT
Source organism: Alteromonadaceae bacterium (assembly GCA_964230195.1). Lineage (GTDB taxonomy): Bacteria > Pseudomonadota > Gammaproteobacteria > Enterobacterales > Alteromonadaceae > CAXRGH01. Next base: position 12,471 of record CAXRGH010000135.1, on the reverse strand, counting down.
GAATATGATGTCCTGATATTCGCAACCGGTTCATATCCCTTTGTTCCCAGTATTCCAGGTAATGACCAACCTCACTGTTTGACGTATCGGACTATCGACGATTTACATGAAATTAAGTCATCAGCAGAGAAAAGTGAGAAAGGAGTTGTTCTTGGTGGAGGGCTTCTTGGGCTTGAAGCTGCTAATGCGTTAAAACAGGCCGACCTTGAAACTCATGTTGTAGAATTTGCTCCACGATTAATGTCGGTTCAGGTTGATGAAATGGGTGGTGACATTCTACGTAAGAAGATTGAAGAGCTTGGTGTTGGTGTTCATACAGGTAAGGCAACCACTGAGATTATTGAAGGAAAGTCATCGCGATATCGCATGAATTTTAGTGACGGTACCCACTTAGAGACTGATATGATCGTTTTCTCTGCAGGTATACGTCCACACGATGAGCTAGCGGATCAGATCGATTTATCCATTGGTGCTCGCGGCGGTATTAGCATCAATCATTATTGCGAGACGTCAGAGCCTGACATTTATGCTATTGGCGAATGCGCTGCTTGGGATGATCAAATCTTTGGATTGGTGGCACCAGGTTATGCTATGGCCCGCACGGTAGCCAATCGTTTGGTCGGTCAAAAACAGCCTTTTGAAGGGGCTGATATGAGCACCAAGCTTAAGTTGCTCGGGGTTGATGTCGCATCGATCGGTGATGCTCACGGAAAAACAGATGGCGCGAAAAGTTACGTATATGCCAATTCAGTCACTGACGTTTACAAAAAATTGGTGGTAGACGAATCACATCAACGGGTAATAGGTGCGGTTTTAGTCGGAGATGCGAGCGAATATGATACCTTACTACAATATCACCTCAATCAAATCCCTCTCGGTGATGCCCCTGAATCATTGATCTTACCGAGCGCTAGTGACGCCCCAACGATGGGCAACGACATACTACCAGATAGTAGCACGATTTGTTCTTGTCATAACGTGTCGAAGGGCGACATCATTAATGCTATTGGTAGTGGCGCATGCAATATTGCCGACGTTAAATCATGCACCAAAGCAGGAACCGGTTGTGGAGGTTGTAGTGCTTTACTGAAGTCTGTTGTTGATAGCGAACTAGAGAAGTCAGGGATTGAAGTATCTAAAGCCATTTGTGAGCATTTTGAGTATTCACGTCAGGAGCTTTTCCATCTGGTTAAAGTGAATGACATTCGTTCGTTTGATGAACTGTTAGATCGCTACGGTAAAGGCTTAGGGTGCGATATTTGTAAACCGACGGTGGGATCTATTCTGGCTTCTATCTGGAACGAATACGTACTGAAAACTGAGCATTTGCCGCTTCAAGATACTAACGATATCTATTTAGGAAACATGCAGAAAGATGGTAGCTATTCGGTCGTGCCCAGAATTGCCGGAGGGGAAATCACGCCTGAACAACTCATCGCCATTGGCAGTATTGCGAAGACCTATAACCTGTATACAAAAATTACCGGAGGACAACGTATTGATTTGTTCGGCGCTCGTGTCGATCAATTGCCTGAAATCTGGAAACAGCTTTTAGATAATGGATTTGAAACGGGGCATGCCTACGCGAAAGCGGTTCGTACCGTGAAATCCTGTGTGGGAAGTACATGGTGTCGTTATGGTGTGCAAGATTCAGTCGGGCAAGCAATTCATCTTGAGAATCGATACAAAGGGTTACGTGCTCCTCATAAACTAAAATTTGCGGTTTCTGGCTGCACTCGGGAATGCGCAGAAGCTCAAAGCAAAGACATTGGTGTTATCGCAACTGAAAACGGTTGGAATCTTTACGTTTGCGGTAATGGCGGAATGAAACCGAGGCATGCAGACTTATTCGCGACTGATCTTGATGACCAGACATTGGTTGCTTATATCGATCGAATTTTAATGTTTTATATACGAACTGCGGGTCGTTTACAACGCACCTCCGTTTGGATGGATAACCTTGAAGGCGGATTAGATTACTTGAGAGAGGTAATTATCAATGACTGCTTAGGTATCAATCATGAATTAGAAGCTCAAATGGAGCAAGTGATTGGGGCTTATGAGTGCGAGTGGAAAAAAACCATTGAATCGCCGGAGAAGATGTTGCGATTCAAACAGTTCATTAATGCGGATGATATTGACACACACATACAGTTCACTGAAGAGCGAGGTCAAATAAAGCCCGTGTCGGAAATAGAAAGAATGCAATTGATCGATATCAAAACCGTTTAATATTGGAGAAAAAACATGAGCAAATTGAACTCCATCCCAGATTGGCATGCGATCTGCGACCTTAATTCTCTAACCCCTAACACCTCAGTCTGTGCCTTAGTCAATGGTCAGCAACTGGCTATTTATAGGGTGTCTAATGCTGGCGAAACATCGTTTTATGCAACGTCAAATTGGGATCCAGTTGGTAAAGCGAATGTCATCTACCGTGGAATTATAGGGTCGATTGGAGATGAACCGGTCATCGCCTCTCCTCTTTATAAGCAACGCTTTTCGCTATTAACGGGGGAATGCTTTGAATCACCCGAGCACAAGCTTTCAACTTATCCTGTGAAGATTGAAGATAATCGCTTGTTGGTACAGATTTAAATTCGGAGATGAGTTATGGCGGTACTTCGACTAAATATGAGAGATACAGGCAATAAAGCCGGCGAGCTAACATCAAAGTGGATGAGGCGATTTCTGAATCTTGCAACATCCAACAGACACTGCAAAGGGCCCATCACGAGCGAGAATAAGGTGTTTATTGTAGGAGCGGGTCCTGGAGATCCAGATCTGCTCACAGTAATGGCTGTCAAAGCTATTCAATCAGCAGACGTTATTTTATTTGATTGGTTGGTCGATGAACGCATTCTGACTCTGGCGCCAGAGAGGGCCCAATTGGTATTTGTAGGCAAACGGAACGGTCGCCACAGTGTACCTCAAGAAGAGATATGTCGATTATTGGTGCAGTTTGCTAAAACTGGCAAAACAGTTGTGCGCCTTAAAGGCGGCGATCCGAGTTTATTTGCACGTACTGTTGAAGAAACCCAAGCATTGGAAGCCAGTGGTGTGCGCTATGCAATTATTCCCGGTATTACCGCAGCATCGGGTGCTGCTGCTTTCACTGGTATCCCGTTAACTGAACGGCATTGCGCTGGGGCCGTAAAGTTGATGACAGGACGATTCAAAGAAGCGAATAAGCAAATGAATTGGGATCAGTTGGCAGAGCAACTTCTCAGTGAAACTGCAGTTATATATATGGGACTGCAACGATTGCCAATCCTTACTCGAGCACTGAAGCAACGAGGTGTTTCTCAGTCGTTACCAATTTCATTAATTGAGCATGCAACAGGGCTGCAGCAGAAAGTTATCGTTGGGACACTTGATACCATTGATGACACTATCTCAGGTGTCATCTTCGATGGCCCAGTTCTTATTGTAATAGGACATGTTATTAAGCATCGTCAGTCAGTTGATTTGACCTTGTTAAGCGAGTTGTCTGATGTCGTTGCCGTTTAGTGAATATATAAAGCAAATCGGCAAAGGGCAGCGCTCAGGGAAAAGCCTCAGTCAACATCAGGCTGAGGACGCCATGAATCAATTATTATCAGGACGTATTAGTGGAGAGCAGCGAGGGGCATTCTTGATGTTGCTTAGAACTCGGCATGAGACAGTTGAGGAACTCATAGGATTTGTTAACGCTGCAAAGAACCAGGTTGTTTCTAATGTATTGCACATGGATGTGCAACTAGATATTGGTTGTTACGCTGGAAAGCGTCGACAGCTGCCCTGGTATTTACTTGCCATAGCCAGCCTGGTTCAAAGTGGTGTTCGAGTGCTGATGCATGGTGCGGAAGAGCCAGACTCTGGGCGTATGTATGCAGGTCATGTCCTACCGATGTTGGGTATGCCGTTGAAAAACTGTCAGAAAGGGGCAGAAGAACAGTTGGCATCAGTAGGTGCTACGTATCTTGATTTAGGTATGATTTGTCGGCCTCTCGATGAATTGATAAAGCTACGTCCATTATTTGGGCTTCGGTCGTGTGCGAATACATTGGGACGTTTATTGAACCCATCCAATGCGCCGTATTCAATTCAGGGGGTTCATCATCTTGATGTGGATGAACGTCATAATGCCATTAATGCCCATTTTGTCGATACACAATTCTTATGTTTTCGCGGTGAAGGTGGCGATCCTGAAATTAATACAGCAAGACAAACTCGTTTGTTAATGATGCGCGCTGGTGCAGCGACGACATGTCTTGTACCTGAGCAACGTCGTTGGAATATGAAAGATATTACGATGAACCCGCAGCGGTTGTTGGATATATGGCATGGTGTCTCGGTTGATGCACAGGTGAACGAAATCATTATTCAAACATTGGCTAGCTATCTTATGTTACTTGAAAATAAGTCGTACGAATCGAGCGTACACAAGGCCAAACAACTATGGTCCGAGAGGGATAACACTGTTCTACCTTTCAGTTCTAAACATACATTCTAAGCACATATTGATTGGAGATGATAATGACGAAAAAAATGAGACTACTAACCAACATGACACTCGCTGCCACGACAACATCATGGATGACATGCGCACAAGATCATACGGTTTTTGATGCATTAGCATCATCCACTATTTCTGGCAATATATTGGTGCGTTATGAGCACGCAGCACAAGATAATTCATTGATGGATGCCAATGCATTGACAGCGCGCTCGCTTTTCGATTTTAAAACGGGTGAATTTCAAGGATTGTCGGCAGTATTAACGTTAGAGAATACCACCGCATTAATGGGCATTAATGAATACAGCGTCCCGCAAACTGGGTACAAAAAAGGTGAATATTCAGTCATTGCAGATCCAGAGCATACTGAGATTGATCAAGCCTATATCAACTATCGTTCGGATGCGTTATCCGTCAAACTAGGACGGCAAATGATTATCATGAATAATCATCGTATGGTTGGCAATGTGGGTTGGTGAAAAGATAGGCAGACATTTGATGCATTATCGTTAAACTACACATTTGATAAAGGAATAATGGTTGATTACAGCTACATTGATCAACGCAATCGTATTTTTGCAACTGATGCTGATGTTGATTCAGCTGATCATCTTCTAAATGTAAGTTTTGATGCACTCGGTGGGAATGTTAAAACCTACGGCATATTGCTTTCTGATAGTAACTCTGATTTGGACACTTACGGTTTCAGCTACAGTCGAAAGCAAATCGACGGTGATATTACTTGGGCCTATTTTGTGGATCTGGCTACTCAACGATCTATACGTCAATTGGAGCAATATAACGCTAATTATCTTCACTTGAGTTTATCTGCGACTGTTAACGGAAAAACTTTTACATTGGCTCATGAGCGACTTGGCACGGATGATGGACAATATGGCTTTTCGACGCCATTGGCAACACTGCATAAGTTTAATGGTACAGCAGATGTATTTCTTGCGACCCCGAAACAAGGTTTAGATGATAGCTACTTGAGTATTGCTGGCCATCTAGGAAACGGGAGATATGCAGCAACTTATCATTCTTATGCGGCCGTTGACTCGTCACCAACAATCTCGAAGTTGGGGCAAGAATTGGACCTGCAATACACGGCTACTTTATTTGAAAATTACAAACTCGGTCTTAAGTATGCTTACTATGTTGCAGGTGATAGCAAGGTTGATACTCAAAAATATTGGATGTGGATATCACGAACTTTTTAGTTTCACCTATTTTTGTTAGCAAAGGTTTAAGCTGCTGCGACCGTGTGGAAAGTGCACACTTGGTGCGGGCGACATCAACTGTCGCTCGCGACCGCAGAGTGTTTGACATGAAATCTGTCGACTGTTTGTTTCATCTTGCTTGTCATTTCATCGTTGGCTAATACTGATGCACGAGTTTCTTCGATTGCGTGCTTCGCATGATTTCCGGTGGCATAGGCATTGTCTGCGGATTTTTTGAGAGTATTAAGTAATGCCAATTGGTGTTGTCTACTTTCTTTAATTTGATTCACTATCGCGACTGAATCATGATTCGCCTGGTTGATAACACCAAATTGTTGGTTAACAGATTCAATTGCTTTTACTGTCTCAACAGCGTGGATAGTTGAAGATTGAATTAAGTGTTTGGCATGCTCGGTGTTTTCCATCAGAGTCTTAATTACCGCTTCTATTCGTGCGGTGGATTCTTGGGTGGTTTGCGCAAGAGTTCGTACTTCATCTGCAACAACGGCAAATCCCCTGCCGTGCTCGCCCGCTCTTGCTGATTCTATTGCGGCATTAAGGGCGAGTAAGTTGGTTTTTTCAGCAACCGCATTAATGATAGCCACGACCTCTGACACTCGACTGGCATCTTGTGTTAGCTCGTCAATAGTGTCAGCACTATTTTGAGTAGCTTGTTGTTGGGTTTGCAACTGTTGTATGCAAGTTTTCATGCTGTCTGTAATGGCGTGGCTGGTTTCCATTGACGCCATGACTTTGTGTTCGTTTTCGGTCAACAATTTACCATTGGTTTGCCATCCTTCGTTGATGGTCACAAGTGTGTCATCCAGTTCAGACATGAATTGGATGAGGTTCTCCACTTGGGAGGACATGGCATCCCGAAGTTGGATATCACTCAGGTTTTGAGTTTGTAGTTTCGCTGCTCTTTGTTGCATGTCATTAATCACTGTATGAAATGAATTCACAACTTGATTAACGTTCTCTGCTAAATGATAAAACTCATCGTTTTTTGTTTTCGAGTCAAATTGCTGAGTCAAATCACCCGAAGCGACTCGCCTCAAGATACCCTGTAATGTCGTGAGTGGCCGAAGCACGCGTTTATTCAGCACCCAAAAAATAGTACTGAATATGAGTAAGGTTACCGCAAGAGCAACGATGTTTGCGGTTTTACTGTTTGCAGATGTATCAACAACGACAGTCTTCGACTGGTTGACTCGCGTCTGTAAGAGCTTGAGTGTCGTGGTGATCAACTGGTCAAATTCGGATATGTAGTCGGTTGCAGCATTGAGGCTTGAGTTTTGAAGTTGCGCGATCTGGTTGCGCTTCACAGCAAGTGAAATCAGAGTGGAAACATCATTTTGAATATCCGTCATGAGTGTCGAAATTTCCAGCGCTATCTCATCAGCCTCTTCACTACCCTCGACCAAACGCGTTAGAAACTTGAGTTGTTGTTGGACGTCACTGTAAGCAAAGTTTAGATCTTGCCTCATCGTTGCAAAATCTGCCTCGGTATCCACTACACTACTGATTTTGGTAAATGGGGTTAGCCCATTATCAATGTTGGCGGAGATTCCGGAAACCACGGATTGGTTGGACAGGTCTAAGTAATCGAGATCTTCAAGTGCGATAGACACATCTTGTAGTTCCATCAGCAGTTTGTCACGGACTTGATTTATTTCTTCAGTGAGTCCTATTTGTTGACGTTTGTGGGCGATAACCTCTGATGTTTCTTCCATGAACATCCGCGGTTTGAGTTCTTTATCTGTATGAGGCTGATATTGGGATGAGTCTTGTTTTAGCGCTGATGTGAGTTGGTCAAACTGTTGTTTGATATCATCGATTTCTGATGATTGAGTTGCATAATTTGCTTGCAAAAGCAGACTGAGCAGGGTCTGTGTTGAATGTTGAAGGGCGTAACCTTTTTCCAATCCCACTAAGTGTTCATCAACAATGGTATGGATTGACTTGTTAATCCGTGAAAAGTTGATATGGGAAAGTGCCGTGGTTAAGAGTGAAAAGAAAAGCAAAATACCCATTAATAACTGACTTTGAGTCTTTACTGTACTGATTTGCATTGAACGATACTACGCCATGTTAATGAAATGTTACTCCAAGGTAATCCTGTAAGACAGAGCTGACAATAAAATGTATAAAATAAGGCGCTCTTTGATGTAAATGGAGGTTAACACTTGCGTCATCACCATGCTTTTGTAACCTTACACGCAATGTTTGATTACAACTGATAACACTTGAGTTGTTGAGATTTTGAAACGAACACCCTAGTATGCAAAATCACAACATTGACACGAGATAGCATTCACATGAAACCCACTCTTTTATCCGCATTGATTGCTGGTAGCTTATTTTCCGCAATCAGCCAAGCCACTATTGTTGAATTTCAAACGTCACAGGGTAACTTTAAAGTCAACTTACATGATCAAACCACCCCACAAACCGTGGATAACTTTTTAACTTATGTGAACGAAGGGCGTTACGACAACACCATTATTCACCGCACGGTGGACAACTTTGTGATACAGGGCGGCGGGGCTGAGTTTGAAGGGCAAATGCCACCAACGTGGATCGCTACCAACGACCCAATTGAAAATGAGCCTGTCTATTCTAATGTCCGGGGTACCATTTCGATGGCGAAACAAGGGGGGGCTATTAACAGTGCAACGAGTCAGTGGTTCATCAATTTAACCAATAATGCTTCGTCGTTAGATCCAATCGATATTTATGGTGGCGGTGCATACGCCGTGTTTGGAGAGGTCATTGACGATGGTATGGGTGTGGTGGATGCCATTGCCGGTGTTGCACGCTGTGAAACTCCTTATGCAGGGTTTCAGGAACTCCCCATGATTAATTACAGTGACTATTGTGATGATACATCGGCAGTGCCTAGCCAAGAAAATTTTGTCACCGTCTATTCAGTTACCGTGTATGACGACACTGTAGTCACCGACACTGATCTTGCGTCAGTTCCCAACACTCGCTACAACCAGTCACCAGGGGGGAACTCCGTGAGCGGCGGTGGTAGCATGTTCTGGTTATTTGGCTCTCTATTAGCACTACCATGGTTGCGCAGAAAGCCGTAGCTTAATCCGATATTATTAGGCGCATTTGATAGTAGTCGCCTTAGGCACATTGAAAATGAATCATCAATGTGCCACCTTTTAGCATTAGCCTCCTTCGGCTCACCTATCGTTTGTTTCTCAAACCTAAATTAAGAATATAAAGGGTAAGTTACTCAGCGGTATCTCCACCAATGGCAATTAGGCGCTTGGCGGAACGATGAAACAGCACTCCATCAGAGAAACTCACGGAATTGGCTGACCAGGTTTTTCCAACGGGGCCGAGGTCATTAACGGCAAGTAGTGCCGACTCGTCTAATACTTTTGCTTCTGCATCAATCACATAAGTTAACCCCCCAAGGGTAGTGTAATACAACTTGCCATTGATCGCTGTAGGGCTTCCCCAGAAAGCGGCAATTGTCCATCCATCGGTTTTTGTGCGATTGTCTTGCGCTACATCAACACCGTCACTATTGGTGGGCTCGGAGCGTAATTCTTTGCCATAGATATAGTCACCCTCAGGGGTTAACTGAGATGGCAGTTCCAAGAATTCTACCTTACCGGTTTGTGTATTTAATCGCCCTACCGAATGGGATGGTCCAGCGAGTAACCCTCGCTTAGTGAGCTCTTTGTTACGAAAATGTGAGGTTCCCGTAAGGAAGTAAAGGTAGTCACCCACTTTAATATTAGAGTGCCATGCGGGAAACACGTACATACCGAGATTGTTGAGATCATTTCCTTTTAAGAAGTGCTGTGCGCGTTTGTTAGTGGTCATGTTTTGCGTGCGAGGTGACCAATCTTTCATTTCGTGGAGATTAACCTCGGTAAACCACTGATGTTGTTGTTTGACAGGATCCCAAGGGCGATAGTCAACACTTTGGCTTAACGGAAATTCTCTTACCAGTTCACCGGTTTGAGTGTTGATTTCAACCACTGTTTCCATTGGAGTGCCTTTAAATAAGTAGGTAGATTGGCTATCCCAATGCATATTGAACAGGGCTTGCCAAGTTGGATAGCCCACAGTGCCGGCTGTTTCTAATACCTTTCCTTGACGGTCAGTGTTTCCGGAAAAACGCCAAATAGTGTTACCTGCTTGCTGGCCTTTCAGACCGATTAAGCTGATACCGACTGGTGTTTCTGGAACGCCGTGAGGACCTCCTCTTCCAGTTAATACAGCCGGCTCTCCTTTGTGGGTAAAGCCCATTACCGAGGTGGTATAGGTCGTGGATGCATCTTTTGCAATCCATTCGGTCTTGCCTGTGTGCTTGTTAATGGCTCGAAGAAAATTCCAGCCAAAATACGCTTTGTTCTCTGGCGCTCGGTGGTTATCAAGTGGTTCAACATGGAGCACAACGTCACCGTACAGGATGGGCTCGTGTTGTTTATTAAACGGGAACTTATCCTGCGGTGTCCATGGTGAAAATTGGCGACGCCATAGCAACGTGCCTTCAAAGTCAAAGGCTGCCATTTCACCACTGGCATTGGTGAATATCACGCGCTCCCCGTCGGTGACAGGACTTGGAGAGGTTGCATCACTGAAGGCATACATGATGGGGCTTTTCACACCTCCCTCTAATGGGACGGTCCAAAGAATTTTGCCTGTTTTTTTGTCCACACAATGTCCTTGGATCTTGCCTGACCAACGCTGTTTTGGCTCGGGATGATATCCCTCACCCGGAGCAAAGGTGGTAAGAAACAATTTATCTTCCCACACCGTGATACCACTTTGTCCTGCGTTAGGGAGATCCGTTTGCCAGATAATATTCTCGTTTCTACTGACACTCCATGATGTTGGTGCAGGTTTGTCACTTGTTGCGTGCCAGTTATGGTTTGGTCCTGCAGCAGATGGCCAATTGGCTGTTGAAACGTCTGCGTCCTGTTGAGTGGACGGTAGGCTACAAGAGACTGAAAAACAAAGAGCCGTTGCTAATAAAGTCACGCGTTGTGAGTTGCTCATGAGAGATGACATAACAGTTCCTATTGGTTTGAGAGCCAGAGATCAATAGTGAGAACAATAAACTGAGTCACTATTCCTTTATGGATTTCGCTGAAAGCATTTTCGTTTGATGCCTTAGTTTCGGTGGCATACTGAACTTTTGTCATAAGGGGGATGGTGTACCCCCTGACAGGATGTTTGTTGTGACTGAGTTAGTCAGCGATGAAGGGAAAGTCAACGTCTGCATGACTTTCCCTTCAATGATGATCACTCAGCGGCATCGTCGCTACTGAGGCGCTTGTTGCTCTTAAGGGCAAACGCAAGTACCACAGAGAAACAGACCAGTGGCATCAAGTAGCTGGTATTTACGCTACCAGTCGCATCAATCAACCAACCTTGGATAGGCACAAGTACCGCACCGCCGAGAATTGCCATAATGATGAACGATCCACCAAGTTTGCGATCCTCGCCTACATTGGTTAAACCCAGACCATAGATAGTAGGGAACATCAGTGACATACAAGAGAAGCAGGCTAATAATGCAAGGGTGCCCACAGTGCCTCCAACAAAGATGGCAACCGCGATCAATATAATCGCCGTCATGGCCATTGCAGAGAGCAGTTTAGCCGGGCGAATGAAACTCATTAAGCCAGTGCAAATGAAACGGAAGACAGTGTATACACACAAGCCATAAAACACATATTCACCTGCTTGTGCTTCGTTAGCAACACCCGGATGGTTGTCCATGATGTATTTGATGGCATACGTCCAGACACCAATCTGACAGCCAACATAAAAGAACTGAGTAACAACCGCAAATTTCCAGTTAGCGTTCGTTTTTAAGCGAGCAAAAGACTCTTTTAAACTACCAAAACTATCTTTTGACTTGCCGAGTGGTAATTTAGCAAAGAAAATTGTGAGTGCTAGTGCAATGGCAACAAAAGCAACCACTTGATAGGCGGTGACTACGTTACCCAATTCTTGTGCCTGAATCGCCAATAATTCACCTGCTGACATGCTGGCGCGCTCAGCTTCTGTTGCACTATTGAGGCCTTTTAGTATGACTTCTTTACCTAAGTAAACACCCATCAAAACACCAATTGGATTGAATGCTTGCGCTAGGTTGATGCGCTGAGTACCAGTGGCTTCAGGACCCATGGACATAATATAAGGTGCTGCAACGGTTTCCAAAACTGCACAGCCAGCGGCAAAAATATAGAAAGCTAACAAGAAGAATTCAAAGCTCATGGCCTGACTTGCTGGATAACACAGTAATGCCCCCAAAGCGTAAACACCAAGACCTGTCATCACACCGGTTTTGTAGCTGTATTTCTGGATCAACACTGCTGCAGGCAAGGCCATACAAAAATATGCACCATAAAATGCGGACTGAATAAACGACGACTGCAGTTGTGTCATACTCAATACTTTTTGAAATGCCGGTACTAACAGGTCTGTTAGGTTATTAGCGGCACCCCACAAAGCAAAACATGTGGTGATGAGAATAAAGGGAAGGAGCAAGCCCTTGCCGATCAAACGAGGAGATTGAGTTGAATTCTCTTCTGCCTCGTTTGTGTTGAGAGTGTCTTCTGATTGCATTTTTATGTTAACTATTTTATTAATATTACTGTAATTACACTGAGAACAATCGGCTCATGGCCTGATTATCTTCAAGACTGTCTGCAAAGTGCGAGGTTGCAATGCCCGATGATTGAAGCATTGACAAGAACAGGTTTGACATTGGGG
>CAXRGH010000134.1:0-4601 GCA_964230195.1 Alteromonadaceae bacterium | reverse complement strand
AACAGTGGCGTGTTATCAACATCCGATGTTGTATTGGCAACCGCAGTCTCAACATCACTGATAGGCGCTTTGAACACTACCCCGGTGGAATGATCAGGGCAATAGCCATTAGGATTCTTAGCAATGTAATCTTGGTGATATTCCTCAGCCTTATGAAAACGTTTGAGGGGTTTGATTGATGTTTGAATGGGGCCGTATCCCGCATCACTCAGCAACGGCTGGTATTCAGCTTTCAAAGTATTTGCAATAGATGCTTGCTGTTCATTGGTAAATAAAATAGTCGAGCGGTATTGAGTGCCAACATCGTTACCTTGACGATTCTTTTGTGTTGGATCATGGCTTTCAAAGAAGTGTTTTAATAATGCCTCTGTAGAGAGATGTTGTGGATCATAAGTCACCTCCACAACTTCGGCATGGTTGTTACGATTAAACTTGTTTTTATACTTGGTGATCTCACGATAAGTTGGACTGACGCCTCGGCCATCCGAATAACCAGACACAGCGTCAATCACACCAGGAAGTGCCTCATACCGTTTCTCTGCGCCCCAAAAGCAACCGGAACCCAATACCAGTACTTGGTGATCTGTTTTCTGGACTGCTTTTGGGTCTATTTTGAGGCTTTCTGACGGCGAAGGGATTTCACTAGCTGACGATGGAAATAGTAAGTTAGCTGCAAGCACTCCCCATTTGACTGCCATCATAAAGGGAACTAACGATAAAAAGGCGCGTGTTGTCATAGTGTACTCTCAACGGTTCATTATGTTATTTATTGGTTTACTCGTTATATCAGACCACGGTTACATAAAATATATTTCATAAAAGGTGACAGTGACAATGAGGCATTGCTGCTCTTTTCCATCACTACCATCACTCCAACCAATGGTGGACAGGGTTTAATAGCAGCAAACCTTGGATAACGATCACTCACCTTCCCTTTTCTCTAGCATTGATTCCTGGTGAATTTAAATGACTTGGCTTGGCTTAGTCGCAGTATTCTGGTTTTTTAGTCAAAAAAAACCGAGGTATTGTTACCAACACCTCGGTTTATGACTGGACTTCATCTGGCGTTTATTTGATTTTGACCATAGGACGCTCAGGATCACTCCACTCTACGTGATACATTTTTCCGCGTGGCTGATCTGTACGCTCAAAGGTATGAGCACCAAAGAAATCACGCTGACCTTGCAATAAGTTTGCAGGTAACACTTTACTGCGGTAGGCATCGTAATAGTTCAATGCTGACGACATTGCACCACAAGGAATTCCCCAAATAGTGGCCTTCGCAATGGCTTTACGCCAATTGTTTTGCAATTGCGTAATTTGTTCAGAGAAGTACGGTGCTAACAGTAAGTTAGGCAACTCATCCGTTCCTTGATAGGCTTGGGTGATTGATTGAAGGAAGCGTGCTCTGATAATACAACCCGCTCGCCATATCTTAGCAATCTCAGCAAACTCGAGTGACCAACCTTGTTCTTTTGAAGTGATGTCCATTAATTGGAAGCCTTGTGCATAAGCACAGACTTTTGAGCAGTATAGTGCGTCACGTAACTGTTCAATCACTTCTGCTTTTTCTTCATCAGACAAAATGGCTTTTTCAGGCCCAGATAAATGTTCTGATGCATATTCACGCTCGTCTTTAAAACTTGAAATACTACGCGCAAATACGGCTTGTGTAATGGTTTGTGCTGGACTACCCACTTGCAATGCATTCACAGCAGTCCACAAACCAGTACCTTTTTGACCTGCTCTGTCTAGGATCATGTCCACCAGCGGACTGCCAGTGACTGGATCCGTTTGCTCCAACACTTCAGCGCTGACTTCAATTAAGTAACTGTTTAACGGGCCTTCGTTCCACTCGCGGAAAATAGCCGCAATCTCGCTGGTATCAAGACCAAGTCCTTCACGCATGATTTGATAGGCTTCACAGATCAATTGCATGTCGGCGTATTCAATCCCGTTATGCACCATCTTCACGTAGTGCCCTGCCCCGAGTGGACCAATGTAAGTAGCACACGGATCCCCATGCTTGACTGGCTTACCCGGTGTATTGGATTCAAGAGGTTGCCCAGTTTCAGGATCAACTTTTGCAGCAATCGACTGTAATACTGGCTCAAGACGGGTCCATGCATAGGGGTCGCCTGACGGCATCAGTGATGGCCCAAATCGCGCACCCACTTCACCACCTGAAATGGCAGTAGAGAAGAACAAGAACTTACCCTTGTATTTTGCGCCACGCTCAACCGTGTGGGTCCACAAGCTGTTACCTGTGTCTACAACAATATCGTCAGCACTAATTCCGGCATCAATCAAGCGTTCACACACATGGTCTACCGGATCACCGGCAGGGACAGAAAGGATAATCAGGTGTGGTACTTTTACCATGCTGAGTAATTCAGTAAAAGACGTACACGGAAATACTCTAGGAGGCTGATCACCACGTTCTTTTTTATCTTGCTCTACAATTGCGTCCACTTTATGATGGTCTAAATCAAAGCAAGCAATCTTGTAGCCGTTATCCGCAAGGTTAAGTGTTAGGTTTTTGCCCATAACACCCAATCCAATGAAGCCAATATCACACAAAGCCGTGTTGTCAGTCATTCGTCTGTCTCTTGTCTGCAAAAAATTGCCGTGAAGTATACATAAAATTCATAAGAATCGTGAACTTAAATTCTCATCAGCTAGGCTAAAATGTAATTAAACAACAAAAAAACCTTTAAGGTTGCATTTTATATAAAATGAGCGCATAATTTTCGTAATTTAATTACATATTACAAATAACAGGTGATGTTATGGCAATCAGAGTAGCTATTAACGGTTTCGGCCGAATCGGACGCAACATTGTTCGTGCCCTTTATGAGTCAGAAAAAAACTATGATCTTGAGATCGTAGCAATCAACGATTTAGGCGACGCAGCAATCAATGCTCACCTTTTAAAGTTTGATACTGCACACGGTCGTTTTGGCCAGGAAGTTTCTCACGACGAAGAAGCAATCTACATTGGTGATGACAAAATCGTTACCTTGTCAGAGCGCGATCCGGCAGCACTTCCATGGGCATCGCTTGACGTTGACGTTGTATTTGAATGTACTGGTTTCTTCACAACTAAAGCAACTGCAGGTAAGCACCTTGAAGCTGGCGCAAAGAAAGTATTAATTTCTGCACCAGGTAAAGAAGTAGACGCGACTGTTGTTTATGGTGTTAACCACGACGTACTGACAAGCGAGATGACGGTTGTTTCTAACGCGTCTTGTACCACTAACTGTTTGTCACCTATTGCTAAGCCGTTACATGACGCGCTAGGCATTGAAAACGGTTTGATGACTACTATCCACGCTTACACAAATGACCAGCGTTTGAGTGACGTATATCACACTGACCTATACCGCGCTCGTGCAGCTGCACACTCAATGATCCCAACTAAAACAGGTGCTGCTGCAGCTGTTGGTTTAGTTATCCCTGAGTTGAAAGGTAAAGTAGACGGTATGGCCGTTCGTGTTCCAACCTTGAACGTATCATTGGTTGACCTTAACTTTGTTGCTGGCCGCGAAACTACGGTTGAAGAAGTGAATCAAATCATTGCTGACGCATGTGCTTCTGGCCCAATGAGCGAAGTACTTAACGTTAACGAGCAGCCGCTTGTTTCTGTTGATTTCAACCACATTCCTTACTCTTCAGTATTTGACGCAGCACAAACCAAAGTGTCTGGTCGACTCGTTAAAGTAATGAGCTGGTACGACAACGAATGGGGCTTCAGTAACCGTATGCTAGACAACGCACAATATTGGTTGTCCCTGTAAGGTATTAGTAAGGTATTAGCAAAGCCCAAATATTTTATGATAAATACATGAAATATTGAGTTTTATTACAAAAATCCAGTGCCAGTCACTGGATTTTTTTTACATCTTTTTGAATACTAGCAGAGTGACTAAATTAGCGTTGGCTTGAGTGGTGACATCAGTGGCAAAAACCCTTGCCATAAACATGATGAAAAAACCATTTTGGAAGCTGCAAAGTCTAGTCAAAAGCCAGTCACGGCACGTATACAAGGAATCGTTCGTTTAATTGAACACAACAAGGCAGATCATGGAAAGTAGCACCGTTATTCGTCCATCCGTTCAAACCACCACTCGCGATGGTGTTGAATGGGTAACCGTCACCACTCCACACAGCGAACTCACCTTGAGTTTGTATGGTGGGCATATTACCGAGTTCAAATCACTCGCAACGGGTAAACAGTACCTATACCTTAGCCCACAAGCTGTACTTGATGGCAGTAAGTCCATCCGTGGAGGCATCCCCGTCTGCTGGCCATGGTTTGGTGACTACGTTCGCTCAAACAAGCTAACAGAGAATGAAGACCATTCGTACAAAGACTTCCCTGCCCACGGCTACGTGCGTAATGCACAATGGCAACTGGACAGTGATAAAATCAACACGGATGATAGCGTTACCCTAACGCTGTCACCTATCATCACTGATACTGAAAAACACACCCCTGGTTATCAGAATGACCTCAGAGTGAGTTTAGTGATTACCGTTGGACAACACCTGATTGTTGAACTGAAAACCCATCACCACAGTGATGAGGCAGTGAGATTCAC
>CAXRGH010000133.1:0-12536 GCA_964230195.1 Alteromonadaceae bacterium | reverse complement strand
AGCAACCCAACCACCTGGTGTACTGATATTGAGACTGGCTTCATCCATATCATCAAAATCATATCGCTCATAACGTTTTTCGTTAGTCGAATAGGCGGGTCCGAGATACGCTTGAATACCTATACCACCACCGGCATTAATGCTTTCTACAACGCGATCACGTTTGATTTGGCCAAAAAAGGTCGCGTTGAGCGCTGCTTCAGTACTGTTATTGAATAGGTAATCAACCTCAATAAGGTATGAGCCACGTTTCAACGTGAAACGTTTCTCGATAACCACACCTTGCTCGTTCGTCCATCGTAGCGGAATGACGAGCTCGTCTTGGCCGTCGGATAAGTTGTATTCAGTTTGAGCATAAGAGTATTTTGCCCGTGGACTGGCAGAATCAGGCATTCCCTCTCCGATCAGACCACTCATTGCTGTGTAAACACGGCCATTTTCATTTTTGAGTATGTAGACCGGGATTTCTGGATTTTCCTGGATTTGTGGATAGCTTAATAACTTACCTGAGACAACATCGCCGCCTTTCGGGTCAATTGCGATGCGTAATACGTCTGTTTCTACTGTAATTACCGACTGGCTTTGTTCTTGCTCTGGCGTATTCTGTACTACCGGAGTTTGTGGCAACAAATCCTGCTCTTGTGGTATCGAGTTGTCACTAGTATTGATCGAATCTGGGACATCAACAGGTGTGCTTTCAATTGTTGTTTGCGTCTGGGGAGTGACCGGTCGGTTATAATCCTCTTGCCATGCAAGAAATAGTAAATATGAAACGATCGCTAAGCCGACGATGATATAAGTTCTTTGTGCTTCCATTATTTAATTATTGACCTTTGTAATCTTCCGGAACCGGATCATCACCGCCCTCATTGAGAGGGTGACACCGACCAATTCTTTTTATGCCCAACCAAGTGCCCCTGAATATACCGAATCGCTCGATTGCTTGTATCATATAATGTGAACAACTCGGGGTATAAATACATCGCTGACCTAATAAAGGACTAATGAATTTTTGATAAAACCTTATAGGAAGGATTATTAAACTTTTCACCAGTTTCTCTTATTGACGCGATGCCACATCCAGTCCAACTGTTTAAAGATTTGAGTATTATCCATATTTACAATGGGATTGCGAGTTAAAACCACGACATCGACAGCAATGTTGCCGATAGATTGCCTAAATGACTCTCTTATGATGCGTTTTACTCGATTACGATCAACGGCTCGAGGTAGATTCTTCTTGCTAACCGCCATTCCAAGGCGTGCGAAACCCTCATCGTTTGCACGACACAATATCAGCAAACCAGGTTGAAAAAATTTAACTGGATCTAAGAATACTCGGCTGTAATCGCGAGAAGTGAGTAACCGCCTTGATTTAGGGTGCTGTTTTTCTAAAATGACAGACTCTTTTTGTACGGCTGTTTTAGATGTTTTAGGCAGCGAGTACTTTGCGACCTTTCGCACGTCGACGATTGATAACAGCTCGGCCATTCTTAGTCGCCATACGACTGCGGAAACCGTGAGTACGTTTTCTCTTTAGAACGCTTGGTTGAAATGTTCTTTTCATTGTCTGAGTCTCTTTTAGCTCTGTTGTTACTTAATTAACTGTTTTTTCAGTCATAGGCCACAAGGGATGCGCGATCATACTGATATAAAAAACATAAATCAACGGATTTTCACGTATTTATGTATTTTTTTTAACACACTATGTGCAAAACTGCTTATCGCGATTATACACACATTCCCAACAAAAAAAATATTTATTTGCGAAAAAACAGGTTTACTATCGGAAATTAGCTTTTCATGCTTGGCTTAATTAATAAAAATAATATATTTAAGAGATCTTTTTATATTTATTATAAGTCTAGATTAAATATGTGGATAAACTGTAATTCTTTATTATATTCAATAATTTATCTTTATGATAACTTTGTTATTAACTATTGTATTATGATTTTCTAATTAAGTATAAATTGTTTATTAATTAGCGTTGTCAAAATATAAATAAAATTATCCACAAAAAATACAGTAAAGTTAAACATATTTGTTTGTTGTTAATATTTTAATTGTTTAATTTTTCTCTTTGGGTTTTAATATAACAAGTGTTGAAATATAGTTATTTCAAGAAAAACAATAAAAAATGTGTATAAGTTACTATTTAGTAACAACTTATTGGAAAAAGTTAATGGAAACTATTTGGCAGTCTTGCTTAAAATCAATTCAAGGTGAGATACCAGCACAACAGTTTAATACCTGGCTTAAGCCGCTACAAAGCGAAGAAACAACGGAACAACTCATTTTATTTGCACCAAATATTTTTGTTATGGATTGGGTGCAGGACAAATACCTCCCTAAGTTACGCGATATTGCGCAAATGTATGCTAGGAACACAGATTATGCTGTTGAAATTAAGGTGGGTTCACTCGAAGTGATCCCTAAAGCATCGGTTGCTCAATCAATAAAAACAACGAATAGTGCTGCTTCGAGTGAGCATAAATCACATAAAACGAACTTGAATCCGGCTTTCCGATTTGAAACGTTTGTTGAGGGTAAAGCAAATCAACTTGCGTTGGCGGCAGCACGGCAGGTTGCTGAAAACCCTGGTGCGGGCTATAACCCGTTCTTCATATACGGCGGCGTAGGTCTGGGTAAAACCCATCTGATGCATGCAGTTGGTAATGAGATTCTCAAACAACGCAAAAATGCAAAAATACTATATTTACATTCAGAGCGATTTGTCGCAGACATGGTCAAGGCACTGCAAACGAACACCATCGATCGTTTCAAGAAGTACTATCGATCATTAGATGCACTGTTAATCGACGACATTCAGTTTTTTGCGGGAAAAACCGTCTCTCAGGAAGAATTCTTCCATACTTTCAACGCTTTACTCGAGGCTAATCAGCAGATTATTCTGACTTGTGACCGTTATCCCAAGGATGTTGATGGTCTGGAGGATAGATTGAAATCGCGGTTTGGCTGGGGGTTGACTCAAGCTATTGATCCTCCGGAATTAGAAATGCGTGTTGCCATTTTAATGAGTAAAGCACAAAAAAGCGGCATTGAACTGGCCGATGAAGTGGCATTTTTCATAGCTAAGCGGATCCGCTCGAATGTTCGCGAGTTGGAAGGCGCATTAAAGCGTGTCATTGCTAACGCAAACTTTACCGGGCGTGAAATTAGTATGGATTTCGTGCGTGAAGCTCTAAAAGATCTCATTGCTGCACAAGATAAACGAATAAATATACAAAATATTCAAAAAACTGTCTCCGAATATTATAAAATCAAAGTTGGTGATTTATTATCTAAGCGTCGCTCACGATCTGTTGCTAGACCGAGACAGATGGCGATGGCATTAACGAAAGAGCTAACCAATAAAAGTTTGCCAGAAATAGGGGATGCATTCAGTGGTAGAGATCATACGACTGTGCTCCATGCGTGTAGAAAAATAAAGCAACTAGCAGAAGAAAACAGGGAATTAAAAGAAGATTACCATAACTTACTTAGAATTCTGTCTAGTTAATACTGGAGAATAATAATATGCGTTTTACCATCAGTCGAGATAGCTTAATTGCACCATTGCAATTGGTAAGCAATGCGGTAGAAAGACGGCAAACACTTCCTGTGTTGTCTAATATACTCGTTGTTCTGGACGATCAAGAACTGACGCTTACAGCAACGGATTTAGAAGTAGAGCTGGTCGCAAAAGTTGCGATCCCTGAATCGGGTGAGTCAGGACAGATCACTGTACCAGCACGGAAATTTCTCGATATTTGCCGCAGCCTACCACCAAAAGAAATTGATTTTATCCATGAAAATCAGAAGGTTACGTTAAAATGTGGTGCGAACAAGTTCACTCTTTCTACCATTGCTGCAGGTGAGTTTCCTGCCATTGATGAGACGGTTGGTACTCATACCATGCAGGTTAACCAAGCGAAACTAAAGTCGCTAATGGACCGAACAGCATTTGCAATGGCGCAACAGGATGTACGTTATTATCTCAACGGCATGTTATTTGAGATTAATGGCAACCAACTTAAGTCAGTGTCTACTGATGGTCATCGATTGGCTCTTTCAGAGCTGAGTCTCGATGCAGAGACTGAATCAAAAACTGAGGCAATAATCCCACGTAAAGGTATTACTGAATTACAAAGACTACTGGATGATACCGATGAAAACTTGGAAGTTGTTCTGGGCACAAATCATCTACGTGTTACAACGGCTGGTTATGTTTTCACGTCAAAACTCATAGACGGAAAATTTCCGGATTATGATCGTGTGTTACCTAAGAATGGCGACAAACAACTGATATCAAACCGCGAAGATTTGCGTGATGCATTCGCGCGTGCGGCCATTCTCTGCAATGAGAAATACCGTGGTATTCGCATGAACCTCAGTTCTGGCAACCTTACAATTACAGCCAACAACCCAGAGCAGGAAGAAGCGGTTATTGATCTGGCGGTTGATTACACAGGTGAAAACCTCGAGATAGGGTTTAATGTGAGCTATGTGCTCGATGTGTTGAACACACTTAAAACAGAGCAGGTTCAATGGACCCTAGGAGATTCAAATTCATCAGCCTTAATTGAGGGTGTGTCAGACGAAATGACATCGTTATATGTTGTCATGCCGATGCGTCTGTAAGTATTAACGATCATATAACAACATGATTAATCAGTTGCGATATGATGCAATCCGTAATCTAAAACCTGCTGCAATAACGATTAACGCCCCGTTGTGTCTGTTTTATGGTGATAATGGTGCTGGAAAAACCTCAGTGCTAGAAGCAATTCATCTATTGGGAACAGGCCGCTCATTTCGCACACATCAAATTTCACAAGTCATCAACAATGAGGCAAAGGCGCTTAATAGTTTTTGCCAACTGAGTCATGGTGACAAAATCGGCGTTAGCAGAAATCGCCAAAATGAATACGAAATTCGAATCAATCAGGAATCTAAGCAGCGACTATCAATTCTCGCAGAATTTTTACCAATACGTGTAATGACACCAGAAAGCTTTTTATTGCTTACATCGGGCGCGCAAGCACGCAGACAGTTCCTTGATTTTTGTGTGTTCCACGTGGAACATTCCTTTGCAAACGACTGGCAGCAGTACAACCGCCTAATTAAACAAAGAAACGCGCTACTTAAGCAGGGGGAAAGTTATGATGCTTTCCTATACTGGGATAATCAAATCATTCCGTTGGTGGAAAAAATCAGCATCATTCGAGAGACTACATTTCAGCAGATAATCCCTTATTTTAATCACTATCAAAACAGATTTTTACCACAATACAAGGTACAATACAGCCTTGTTAAAGGGTTGTCAGGCTCGGACACTAAAAAACAATATCAAGACTGTTTCGACACAGACAAACGATATGGCTTTACAACGATTGGACCGCATAAAGCTGATATTAGGGTGACCATAGATAACGACAGCGCGCACCAGGTACTGTCCCGAGGTGAACTAAAAATGCTGGTAGCCAGTTTAATACTAGGACAGGTTAAATGGCTGGTTGATCGTGGAACAGAGAATTATTTGCTGCTTGATGATCTAGCATCAGAACTGGATAAAGAAAAACAAGCACTGGTACTAAACGAGATTAATAAACTCGTGGGCTTACAGACATTCGTGACAGCAATAGAAAAACCTGATTTTTTTCAAAACCTGTCACAAGACAACTATCAAATGTTCCACGTGGAACATGGGGTGTTAGAGGAAAAATAGGAAATAAGGTAAATGGCAGAAGAATACGATTCTGGTGATATTAAAGTCCTGAAAGGACTCGATGCGGTACGTAAAAGACCAGGTATGTATATAGGTGATACAGACGATGGTACGGGGCTGCATCACATGGTGTTCGAGGTGGTCGACAACTCGATAGATGAAGCGCTTGCGGGCCATTGCTCAGAGATTCAGGTCATAATCCATACCGACAATTCAATCACTGTGCGCGATAATGGACGTGGTATCCCGGTTGCTGTTCATCCAGAAGAGGGTGTTTCTGCAGCACAGGTCATTATGACAGTATTGCACGCAGGCGGTAAGTTCGATTCCAATTCATACAAGGTTTCCGGCGGACTGCATGGAGTTGGTGTCTCGGTAGTTAATGCGCTATCTAAAGAACTAACGCTCACCATTAGAAGGCAAGGCAAGGTTTGGGAGCAAACCTATGTCCACGGTGAGCCTCAGGCTGATATAGCGGTCACAGGGACAACAGAAAACACAGGCACAGAAGTCCACTTTTTGCCCAGTGGAGACACCTTTACAAACATAGAGTTTCACTACGACATTCTCGCAAAACGCCTCAGGGAACTGTCATTTCTCAATTCGGGCGTGAACATTCTATTGGTAGATGAACGAACCGATGAACAAGACCGCTTTCAATATGATGGTGGAATCTTGGCCTTTGTTGATTTTCTCAACAAAAATAAAACACCAATACATGAGGACATCTTTAGTTTCACTCAGTTTAGAGAAAAAGACGGCATTACTGTAGAAATTGCGATGCAGTGGAACGACTCCTTTCAGGAGAATATTTTCTGTTTTACAAACAACATTCCACAACGGGATGGCGGCACGCACTTAGCCGGCTTTAGAGCGGCCCTGACCAGAACCCTCAATAATTACATTGAACAGTCAGGCCTGAACAAGAAAGGCAACATTTCTACCACCGGCGATGATGCAAGAGAGGGCTTAACAGCAGTTATTAGCGTTAAAGTGCCTGATCCTAAGTTTTCCTCACAAACAAAAGATAAGCTTGTTTCCTCAGAAGTGAAATCTGCGGTCGAACAAGCGATGTCAGAAAAGCTGAAAGAATTCCTTATGGAAAAACCGCAATCAGCTAAATCGGTTGTTACTAAAATGGTTGATGCTGCGCGCGCCCGAATAGCGGCACGCAAGGCACGAGAGATGACGCGCCGAAAAGGAGCGTTGGATATTGCCGGTTTGCCAGGTAAGCTCGCGGACTGCCAGGAAAAAGACCCTGCGTTATCAGAACTCTACATAGTGGAGGGTGATTCTGCGGGCGGCTCAGCAAAGCAGGGTAGAAACCGTAAATATCAGGCAATACTACCCCTGAAAGGTAAAATCTTGAATGTTGAGAAGGCGCGTTTCGATAAGATGCTTTCGTCACAGGAAGTGGGTACGCTTATTACCGCACTCGGTTGTGGCATTGGTCGAGAAGAATACGATCCTGAGAAGGTACGCTATCACTCCATTATCATCATGACGGATGCGGACGTTGATGGCGCACATATTCGCACGTTGTTACTGACCTTCTTCTTTAGGCAAATGCGCGAATTGATCGAGCGCGGCTATATTTATATTGCTCAGCCGCCACTATACAAGGTCAAAAAAGGCAAGCAAGAGCAATATTTAAAAGACGATGCAGCACTGGAAGATTACATCTGTGCGTTGGCGCTTGATAGTGCCTCTTTAGTACCATCAGAAGAAGCACCTGCGATACAGGGCGTAAGTTTAGAAAACCTGATTAACCAATACCGTCAAGTACGAGGAATCATCCGCAGACTAAACAGAAAGTATCCAAAAGCAATTCTAACCAGCCTAATCAAGCTCCCCAAAGTGAGTAAAGACTTACTAACATCAAAAGAGTCGATGCACTCTTGGGCAGACAGCTTGCAACAAGAGCTGGATTCCGGAGAGAAACAAGAGAGCACGCAATACGGCGTGGTGTTAACGGAGGACCTTGAGCGCAATATGTATATTCCTGAGGTTGCGATCCGTCATCACGGTGTAGAGAACAATTACCGTCTTAACCGCGACTTGTTCAAGTCAGGCGAGTATAAAAGCCTCAAAGAATATGGTGAAATAGTTAATGATCTGATTCAGGATGGTGCGACCGTGGTTCGTGGTGACAAGTCTGAGCCGATCAGCTCATTTGAGCAAGCCTACGACTGGCTTATTCAGGCGGGTAGAAAAGGGCAGACCATTTCTCGTTACAAGGGTCTTGGTGAAATGAACCCTGATCAGTTATGGGAAACGACCATGGATCCAGATAATCGCCGCATGATGCAGGTTACCATAGAAGATGCGATTGCAGCCGATCAGTTATTCACTACGCTGATGGGAGATGAAGTAGAGCCACGCCGTGAATTTATTGAATCAAATGCTATGTCAGTAGAGAATCTGGACGTTTAAGTTCGTTAACTAGTCCAACAGGCTTGCGACAAAACTTGCCAAGTCATCAAATACCGGAACATTAACATCAGACCAGTTATACTGTTGTAATGTTCCGGTTCCTTTGCCGGTGCGTACGAGAGCCGGCTTGCAACCCGCATTCAAAGCACACTGAACATCGCTCATGGTGTCGCCAACAAACCAAGTGTCAGCGGCTTCGGCTTCAAACTGCGCAATTAGTGCTAATACCATGCCTGGTGCTGGCTTGCGGTTGGGGCCAGGGTTGTCCGGATGATCCGGGCAAAAGAGCAACTGATCAATGTGTGCGTTATGGTGCAGTAGGTGATTGGTCATCTTGGTATGGATGGTTGCCAACACTGCCTCATCAAAGTAACCACGACTGATCCCTGACTGGTTGGTCGCAATAGCAACCCTATATCCTGCCTGATTTAGCCGGCTGACCGCCTCTGCAGCGCCACGGATCGGGATCCATTCGTCAGGATGTTTAATATAATCATCCGAGTCCTCATTAAGCACGCCATCACGATCGAGAATAATGAGTGGACTAGTCATTACTTTTGCAAGTTAGAGATATCTGCAACCGCCAAAAACAGCGCCCTTACTGCATTCAGCAAGGCAATACGGTTAGCTTTAATGCGCCCGTCATCAACCATTACCATCACGTCTGCGAAGAAGGCATCTAGAGGCTCAGCAAAACTCGCGAGCTGTTCAAGAGCGGCAGCATAATTGTGGCTCTTGCACAGGGCGACAACATCGTCCTGGTTGCTCCCGTAAACGTCATACAGCCGGATTTCTGCCTCATCTTGTAGAAGGTCTTGGCTGACGGACGAACTTATCTCAGAGGCGTTCTTAGAGAGTATGTTGGCAACGCGCTTATTTGCAGCAGACAGGGCGTCCGCCTGTGGCAATTCAGCAAACGAACAAACCGCAACAATACGACGATCAAAGTCGGTTGGGTTAAAGATGTTTAGCGCCTCTACAGCACTGATCATTTGCGCTGTGAAGCCCTTGTCTAGATATAAGGCTCGACTACGAGAGCTGAAAAACTCGAGCAGTTGTTGCTCTGTATCGGCGCTAAGCTCAATACCGTTATAAGCGGCGACAGCGGTCTGGATCATCGTTTGTATATCGA
The DNA here is from genome assembly GCA_964230195.1 of Alteromonadaceae bacterium. GTDB lineage: Bacteria > Pseudomonadota > Gammaproteobacteria > Enterobacterales > Alteromonadaceae > CAXRGH01. Next base: position 3,240 of record CAXRGH010000133.1, on the reverse strand, counting down.
GATCGATCGTATGCTCTTGAATAATACGAATAATCCCCAATGCAGCGCGTCGTAAGGCATAGGGATCTTTATTCCCTGTCGGTAATTGACCAATGCCAAAAATACCAACGAGTGTATCAACCCGATCTGCTAAAGCGAGCGTGATCCCTACCTTCGTCTGTGGCAGTGCGTCGGTCGCAGACTTGGGTAAGTATATCTCCTCAAGCGCCTGACACACATCAGCAGGAAGGCCTTCATTTTGAGCATAATAATTACCCATTATGCCCTGCAGGTTGGGAAATTCTCCCACCATTTCAGACACAAGATCGGCTTTGCAAATCTTGGCCGCTTGAGCGACATCTGCTTCATCTGCCCCGGTTGTGCGCGCAAGCACAAGAGCGACAGTTTCCACACGCCGACACTTATCAGCCACAGATCCAAGCTTCGACTGAAAGACAATGTTCTCTAATTTATTGCTCTTCTCAGTGAGTGATTGCTTACTATCTTGTTGAAAGAAGAACTTGGCATCTGCCAGGCGAGGACGAATGACGCGCTCGTTGCCTTCTATAATCGCAGCAGGATTAGTGCTCACCAGGTTAGATATGGTAATGAAACGATTCGCCAGATCGCCCTCTTCGGTTAACAGGTGGAAATACTTTTGATTTTTAGCCATGGTAGAAATGAGCGCTTCTTTGGGAACACTCAAAAACGCCTCTTCAAACTGACCCATCAAGGCGACAGGCCTCTCGACCAATGCCGAAACCTCATCCAGTAAGTCACTATCAATCACCGCTGTGAGACCGTTCTCTGTCGCGATGTGATTCACCTGCTCAGTGATAAGTGTTTTACGTTCGTTTTGATCAGCAATTACATGCGCCTCTCGAAGCGTATCAGCATATGCAGCAGGGGCAGGTATTGTAACTTCACCCTCAGACATAAACCGGTGACCGCGCGAGGTGTTAGCCGAACGACAACCAAATAGCGTCATGTCGAGCACATGGTCACCCATCATGGCCACGATCCACTTTACTGGGCGCACAAATGTCTCGTCGCGGTCACCCCAACGCATCCCTTTCGGGATCGGCAGAGACGTCAATGCCTTTTCAATGATCGGCACAATGAGTTGCTCAGAGGACTTGCCCTTATTTTTAATAACAACCCCAAGTCGAACACCCTTGTCTGTGTCAATGTGTTCCAGATCAGAGGCATTCAAACCACATGACCGGGCAAAACCTTCCGCGGCTTTTGTTGGCTTACCTTCAGCATCGAACGCAGCAGCAAGGGCAGGACCTAGTCGGGTTTGTTCAGAGTCAGGTTGTGATGTTGCCAAGCCAGAGATCAAAATAGCGAGGCGGCGAGGAGTGGCATAGCCGGTTAGTTGTTCATAATCGAGCTGCTGTGCTGAAAGCTCACTTTTGATGCCATCATAAAATGCCGCCGATAATGTGCTTAATGCAGTCGGTGGCAACTCCTCGGTTCCTAATTCAAAGAGAAAATCTAGTTTATCCATGAGATTAGCCCTCCTGCTTAGCTGTCTGCTGACATAGCGGGAACGATAGTGCCTCACGACTATCGTAATAGGCTTGAGCGACTGCTCGGGCTAGTGTTCTAACACGCAGGATGAACCGTTGACGCTCTGTCACGGAGATCGCTTTTCGAGCATCCAACAAATTGAACGCATGAGAAGCTTTAAGCACCATTTCATATGCCGGGAGAGCCAAGGATTGCTCTATGAGATGCATGGACTGGGCTTCGCAATAATCAAAATAGCCAAACAAATAGTCAATATCTGCCTGCTCAAAATTGTAGGCCGACATTTCTACTTCGTTCTGGTGGAACACGTCACCATAGGTAACCGTGCCTGAAGGGCTCTCTGTCCAAACAAGGTCATAAATGGAGTCAACACCTTGAAGATACATCGCGATCCGCTCTAGGCCATAGGTAATTTCACCTGTGACAGGCTTACATTCCAGACCACCGACCTGTTGAAAATAAGTAAACTGGGTGACTTCCATGCCATTTAACCAGACCTCCCAACCGAGACCCCAGGCACCTAACGTGGGGGACTCCCAATTGTCTTCAACAAAACGCACATCGTGCTCATTCAGATCCAGCCCCATCGTTTTCAGTGACTCAAGATAGAGCTCCTGAATGTTATCCGGTGATGGCTTTAAAATGACCTGATACTGATAATAATGTTGCAAGCGGTTTGGATTCTCGCCATAGCGACCATCCGTGGGTCTGCGACAGGGCTGCACATAAGCGGTATTCCATGGCTCAGGCCCAATGGAGCGCAAGAAAGTCGACGGATGAAATGTTCCGGCACCCACTTCTAAATCAAGCGGTTGCACAATGACACAACCGTGACTGGCCCAAAAGTTTTGTAGGCACAGGATCAGATCTTGGAATGTTTGCGGTGTTTGCTTCGCCACAGGTAAATCTCGTTAATATACAAAGCGCCAGATTATACCGCGATAATTATTGAACATATAGTTTTGCCGTCATGAAAACCAGCAAATACGCGCCCCAAACCTAATTGCGACGCAAATTCTGTCGGATTGTTAAAGCCAGGTTTATGACCCCACCAACTGTCACCAGAATTGCACCGATGAGAAATAGCTGTAAGTTTAGGGTTTGGTCCACCAAACGCCAGGCAAAATAGCGGTCTAACACCATCATCACTACAATGGGCACGCCGATCAAATAGAGAAAAGTGGTGCTTATGTGAGGCTTGCCAAAAGTAAATCGCATTGAACAAAGGGTCTGGGTTAAGATATCGCTATTATAACCAACCGAAGTTATGAATATGCAAGTAACCGAGCTGTGGCAATATCCAATCAAGTCGTGCAAAGGCAATCCAATGCAGTCAGCCGAAGTTCAGCCAGAGGGGTTTTTAGGTGATCGCCGCTATCAATGGGTGTTAGACAATGGCCGCTTCGTTACCCAAAGAGAGTTTCCACAATTGGCATTGCTGCACGCGGCATACGACGACACTCTTTTGTTGATTACCCATGAGCAGCGATCGTGGTCTATCTCTCCTGACGAATTCACCACCAAACGATCGGTAACCATTTGGAACGATGAGGTTGAAGCGGACGCCTACACTGGCAGCATTAATAACGAAGTTTCACAGTTGATAGGTATCCCTATGTCACTGGTGCGTATGCCCGAAAAAGCACGACCAATAAGTGATGACTGTGCCGAAGGGCATGTGTCGTTTGCTGATGGCTTACCTTATTTGATCACTAACATGCAGTCATT
>CAXRGH010000132.1:0-3373 GCA_964230195.1 Alteromonadaceae bacterium | reverse complement strand
AATACAAGCAGCACAATTACGAGAGGCAATGCAATAACATGCAATGCGAAGAAACGGTTTAGTGTAGCGCCAGAAATAACGTAATCACCTTGGATCCAGACAACGAGATCAGGGCCAATGACAGGGATAGCGCCGAATAACGAAACGATTACCTGTGCTCCCCAGTACGACATTTGTCCCCAAGGTAAAACGTATCCCATGAACGCTTCAGCCATCAAAGCCAGGTAAATGAACATACCGAATAACCAGATCAACTCTCGCGGCTGCTGATACGAACCATAAATCATGCCCCGGAACATGTGCATGTAAACAACAATAAAAAAGGCGGATGCGCCTGTTGAGTGCATGTATCGGATGATCCAACCATAGTCAACATCACGCATGATGTATTCAACAGAAGCGAATGCACGCTCTGCAGAGGGTTCGAAATTCATGGTTAGCCAGATGCCTGTAACGATCTGGTTTACCAGTACGATCGTTGCCAAGAAACCAAATACGTACCAGAAGTTCATATTTTTCGGCGCGGGATATTCGATCGCGTGCATTTTCGCCACACGAGCAAACGGAACACGATATTCAATCCAATCCATAATGTTTTGCCACATTACGCTGTCTCCTTCTCAGAACCAATAAGCAAAGTGCCATCATCAATGAAATGATGAGGAGGAACCATTAAGTTAGAGGGCGCTGGAACGTTTTCAAATACACGTCCAGCCATATCAAATTTTGATCCATGGCAAGGGCAGAAGAAACCTTCAGCGACCCCTTCAACCACTTCATTGAACGCACCATCTTTCAGATGTTGTGGTGAACATCCTAGGTGTGTACAAATTCCAACCAAAACAAGATACTCGTCTTTGATCGCACGCGTTGGATTTTTTGCATACTCTGGTTGCTGAGGAGCCTCAGAGTTGGGATCTTTCAATTGACCATCATGCTTTGATAATGATGCAAGCAATTCCGGTGTTCTACGAACAATCCATACAGGCTTACTACGCCACATAACACGTAATAATTGCCCTGGTTCTACTTTACTGATGTCTACTTCAACATCAGCCCCTGCTGCTTTTGCTTTAGCGCTTGGATTCCAAGAACCAATGAATGGAATAGCTGCACCGACAGCGCCTACGCCGCCGACAACCGATGTTGCGACGGTTAAAAAACGACGCCGGTTACTATCTACAGATGTGCTCATTAACATGTCTCCGTTGTTGGATTAATGAGATGTGTCATTGAAAAATATCCAATATTCACCATTTATTTTTCTGATTGACGATGATATGAAAATCCCCCACAAAATACAAGGGATTCGTTCATTTATAGCGAGAGAATTACTGATATTTGGACAAAAAAAAACCCAGCGACTGCTGGGTTTTTGAATCTGCATTTTTGCGGATTAACGTTTTGAGAACTGTGGACGCTTACGCGCTTTGTGTAGACCCACTTTCTTACGCTCAACTTGACGCGCGTCACGAGTAACAAATCCAGCTTTACGAAGTGCCGGACGAAGAGACTCGTCGAACTCCATTAAAGCACGGGTGATACCGTGACGGATTGCACCTGCTTGACCGCTGATACCGCCGCCAGAAACGGTGACGTACAAGTCAAACTTTTCAACCATTTCAACGAGTTCAAGTGGTTGACGTACAACCATACGAGCTGTTTCACGACCAAAAAACACATCAATTGGACGCTTGTTGATTACAATGTTACCACTACCAGGACGCAAGAAAACGCGTGCAGTAGAACTTTTACGTCGGCCAGTACCGTAGTATTGATTATCTGCCATTTCCTGCTCCTTAGATATCTAGTACTTTAGGTTGCTGAGCTGCATGGTTGTGCTCAGGACCCGCGTATACTTTAAGTTTACGATACATTGCACGGCCTAGAGGGCCTTTAGGCAACATACCTTTTACCGCTTTTTCAATGATCATTTCAGGCTTTTCAGCTTGAAGCTTCTCAAAGTTTGTCTCTTTCAAGCCACCCGGGTAACCCGTGTGTGCATAATACATCTTGTTTTGTGCCTTTCTACCAGTCACTGTGACTTTTTCTGCGTTGATAACAACAATGTAATCACCAGTGTCTACGTGAGGTGTGTATTCCGGCTTATGCTTACCGCGAAGACGGCGAGCAATTTCAGTCGCCATACGACCTAATGTTAAGTCAGTAGCGTCAATTATGAACCATTCACGTGTTACCGTTTCTGGCTTTGCAACAAAAGTTTTCATTTAACTTTACCCAAAATTCAATAATGTTACTTAAATAATATAACCAACCAAGGTTGGCCTATGCCTATCACTAATTTTGTACCCCTTCGAGTACCTTAGCGCTTCTACTTCCCAAAGTAGGTGTAACTGGGCAGGCCAATATTATACAGCCATTAAAAAAAAGATCACCCTCAATATGCGATAAATTTAATATTTTTTAGCCGCTTAGCATTCAGGCGATTACATCGATTACAGTATCACGTGCAAAAAGAGATTTTTGTTCACGGTAAATGCTGCAATTTTAAGTAATCTTCGCTCTGCATTTCAATCAACCGACTAAGGCATCTCTTAAATTCAAAGGTCAGCCGGCCATCCACGTATAATGCTTCGGGGGAAACTTCAGCAGACAGGATCAACTTTACATTGCGCTCATAGAACTCATCTACCATGGCTATAAAACGCCTTGCAATATCATCGTGTCGTTCTTCCATTTGTCGCACACCCGAGATAAGTACCGTATTGTAACAACGACTGATTTCCATGTAGTCTGCCTGACTCCTCGGTGTATTGCATAAAGTGTCAAAGGTAAACATCACAACACCATCACCTTCAGCTTGTGAAGGTATAACGCGGTTATTGATATCGACATCCACACCGCGACGTCCGCTGTCTCTCGCCAATGCAGCAAAGTAATGGTCAAGATTGACTTGTGCTTGCTCATCCAATGGAAAGTGAAATATTTCGGCTTTTTTTAACGTCCGAAGGCGATAGTCGACACCACTGTCAACATTTATGATGTCGCATTGCTGATTGATTAATGCAATTGCTGGTAAAAATCGAGCTCGTTGTAATCCGTTGCGATATAAGTTCTCTGGCTCAATGTTCGAGGTTGCCACCAGTACCACACCACGCGCAAACATAGCTTCCATTAAGGTTCCTAGTATCATTGCGTCGGTGATGTCAGAGACAAAAAATTCATCAAAACATATGACGCGAGCTTCCCGGGCAAACTGCTCGGCAACCTTTTGCAGCGGATCAGATTGGTCTTTCAGCAAACCTAATTCATGATGCACTCGGTGCATAAAACGGTGAAAATGGACACGCATCTTGCGGTCAAACGGCAAGCAGTCATAAAAAGTATCAACTAAATAGGTTTTTCCACGCCC
>CAXRGH010000131.1:0-8700 GCA_964230195.1 Alteromonadaceae bacterium | reverse complement strand
AAGCAGGTATGAGAAACAAGTTGGGGCATATGGATAAAACCATACAGAGTTTAATGATGCTTACCGCCAACGGGATATGCCGAGACACTACCGTGATGCTAGATCAGGTTGTTCAGGATGTGGTGTTCGAAGTAAGAATGACGGATAGTAAGCAACTTAAATTTGATCTTGAGCTTGGCGAACATCTCGTTATAAAAGGTGCGGAAACAGAAGTCCGAACCATGCTACACACTTTAATTGTTAATGCGGTAGAAGCATCACCAATCAATGGCGTGATTGAAATAAAAGGGGAGAAAAACGCCGATATGGTAATGATATCCGTTTGTGACCAGGGTAGTGGAATTGATGAGTCAATCGCAGGCCGCGTGTTCGAACCTCATACAACGACAAAAGTAGAAGGTACGGGAATGGGATTATATATTACACAACGCATGGCTCAACTATATTATAAAGGCTCAGTAACCCTGGATAATGGTGAAAATGGTGGATGCTCTGCACACCTAATGTTGGCAACTGAGGGAGACGTATAATGACCGCACATGTTTTACTGGTTGAAGACGAAGTTAGCCAACGCGAACTTGTCAAAGAGTTTCTGGAAGTTGAAGGTTACAAGGTTACCGATGTTGGAACCGTTGAAGATGCGCTTGATGTGCTCAATAGCGAAACAATTGATGTTGTTTTTTCTGACTGGAAGTTAGAACAAAGAACTGGCATGGAGCTACTAGAATATACGCGTAAACATCTCCCAGAATTAGGGTTTGTGATTGCAACTGCATACGGCACCATTGCACATGCTGTTGAAGCGATGAAAAATGGTGCTGATGACTACCTTTCAAAACCGTTTCAACGCCAAGAACTTATTCTAGCGGTTAGAAAAGCTGAAAATGCCCATGCATTAAAACGTCGTAATAAAGAGTTAACCGGTAAGTTATCTGAGCAGAATCGCTTGGTTGATATCGTTGGCCAAGCACCGTGCATGCAGAAAGTGTTTACACGTATTGAGCGGGTATCTAATACCAACGCGACTGTGTTGGTGAATGGTGAGAGTGGAACAGGTAAAGAGTTAGCGGCAAGAGCTTTACACAGCCTTTCCGAACGTTCTGCCGCAGCATTTATTGCAGTCAACTGTGGAGCAATACCAGAATCATTGGCCGAAGCAGAACTTTTTGGGGCAGAGAAAGGGGCATTTACTGGCGCGAATACGACCAAAATTGGTAAGCTTGAAGCCGCTGATGGTGGCACGCTATTTCTTGATGAAATAGGCGAATTACCCATTAACCTCCAGCCTCAATTACTTCGCTTCCTGCAAGAAGGAACCATTACTCGAATTGGTAGTGCGAAAGAAATTAAATTGAATGTCCGTGTCATTGCAGCTACTCACAGAGACTTGGCTGAGCGAGTGAAAGAAGGTGAGTTCCGTGAGGATTTATTTTATCGCCTCAACGTCGTTCCTATCACCATGCCGCCATTGCGCGAACGGAGGGATGATCTCCCTCAACTGATCGAACATTTTATTCAGCAATTTTCAGCGAGGTATAGTGGTGTTGCAACTGAATTGAGTCAAGAATGCTTAAAAGCCTTACTGGCGCATGATTGGCCTGGAAATGTCAGAGAACTGAGTAACTGGATTGAACGTTATATTTTGTTAGGTGAAGATGACGAGTTATTGAGTCAGTTATCGTCAAAGTCAGTACTCGATCCAGAGATGTTTCAAATTCCAGAAGACGGTATTCAATGGGAAGCCTTTGAAAAGCGTATTTTGCAACAAGCTCTCGAAAAATTTGATGGTAATCGTACCAAGGCTGCGGGTTGGCTGGGGTTACCCTACAAAGCTTTCTTATACCGAGTTGAAAAGCATTCCCTTGCCTAAATTAAAGGACAGAAAGCACAGGTGGGCTGGAGGTCAGTGATTAGCAACTAGATCGCGTTTGAAGATGGCATCAGACAATTCGATGACCTCTTTACGATAATCTGATTCTAATTCATGGGTTTTAGTGGCATAAAAGTAATTCGCTTGGTCGGGGCAGGGAATGGCTTTACCACTAAATACCCCGTTAACTAATATGCCACTGAGAGACAACATCTCCCAGCCTGTGGGTCGTTTTAACCACCTAACAGGATTTAACGTCAGTTGATTGGATTTTGAGCGCTTACCTCTCAAAAGATAAAGACCATCAACGTTACCAAATTTGAATTGATACAACGCTGCGATATGTCCGTCAGGCATGGTCCAAAGATCGAGATTCATGACGGTTTCGCCTTGAGTGCATGCGTACATTCCCGAGTATTCTCCATCAAGAATCTTGTTATTAATGATTGATTCGGAGTTATTTTTTTCTAGTGCCTCTATATCTTGTTTAAGTTTATCTTTATCTTTTTGTAGCTGAGAAATGCTACTGCTTTGCGCTGTGAGTTGGTTCTCTGCATCATTGAGCTTGTTACTGACAGTATTAAGCTTGTTCTCTGTGTTAATGAGCTTGCTATTGATATTGTTGAGTTTAACGTTTGTATCAGCACGAAGTGCCTCAGATGTTTCGAGTTGAGACGAAAGCTGAGTGACTTGTGATTGTTTCTCAGAAATTTCCTCGGCTTGGAGTTTGTTTTCGTTTGTGGTGAGCAACGCAATAAAAACAAATACGAACATAAGATCGAGGAGACAGGTTATCGCGAACAAGTTTTTCTTCGTTTTCATCTCTCACTGCCTCTCGTTAACAATTCAAATGCATTCTGAGTATCGTGTACCACTTTTTCGATACGTGCGGTGATCTTTGAGTCCCACAACATAAAAACTACCGCAAAGAAAATACCAAGTATTGTGGTATCTATTGCCATCACAAATGCCTGAGTGACATCTGTTGCATTGATTTCACCATTGATTAGTTCGATCTGACCAAGGGCCAATATCGTCCCGAGTATCCCCATTAAGGGGAATATCTGTACTAGAGTCGTGGCCAATGCTGCTCTTGATTGGAAACCGAATGTATTGCTCAATGCACTGCGCTCGAATTGCTGCGATATATTGCGTTTAATGCCATGACTATCTGCAGTGTTATTTTTTATCTGATTGTCAATATAGGCAAAGAGGGCCGAACATTCTGAGTGGGTATCCTTTCTTAGTAGATTGTCGGGCACATCAACCAGTCCCTTAATTGTGTTTCGGTAAGTATCCAGAATGGTTAGGTGGTGTTGACGTGACTGCCAACCGATACTGAGCAGCAATAGTATTTCTATCACTGCTACGATTAATATCAGTTCCTCTATAATGTGGCTCAACGAACCTATTAAGTCAGTGATTTTCATGGCATACCCCTCATGTTAAAGAATGTTAAAATCACGCTTCTCGGAGTGTTAATATCCCGAGACTGATTCATAGATTACGGGTTAATTCTTAACACAATCTGAATCATACAGTTGATAAAGCTGTCCATTCGTCTCGGCGATACCTCAACCGCTGTAAATATGTTTTGTATTTCCGTCATTTATTGCCAACGTTTGCTTATCAAACAGCTATATGTTGATAACAACTACAGTATGGCGCTATGATACAAGATATCATTTGTAAATGTTTCGGTAGAGGTACTCTTTTGATTAATCGGCGTCAGTTTTCAAAAGGCATTGTGTCATTGGCATTTTCAGGTCTTGCCACCCACCTTTCAGCCAAGTCTTCAAGTTCAGCAGACAACATAAAATTGTCAACCATGGGGTATGGTGAACTTATCCCTGACCCAAACGGTATCTTGGACTTACCTTCTGGCTTTAGTTATCAAATACTTTCTCAATTGGGAGACACCATGTCAGACGGGTTTCCCGTGCCAAACCGAGCCGATGGTATGGGCTGTATCGCCATTGATGATGAGCGTGTGGTGTTGATCCGTAATCACGAGATGCCAATTCCTAAAGAGAGCAAAACAAAAAAATCACCGTTTGCGTCGGTCGCTGATGCCGCCTACGATGTGGACGAACATGGTAATCCTTTAAAAGGCGGAACAACGTCGATTATCTATAATCTGAAAACCCAAAAAGTGGAAGCGCAATACCTTTCTCTCATTGGAACCGTTAGAAACTGTTCTGGTGGTACAACACCCTGGGGAACGTGGCTAAGCTGTGAAGAGTCGGTTGTTTTGCCCGGAAAAAGAAATCAGAAGGCTCATGGTTATGTCTTCGAAGTGCCTTCTAGTGCCACAAATATTGTTGACCCCAAACCATTGACTGCCATGGGGCGCTTTAATCACGAAGCTGCCTGTGTTGACCCTCGGACGGGTATTGTCTACCTCACGGAAGATAGAAACGATAGTCTGTTTTACCGTTTCATACCGAATAAGAAAGGCCAGCTATCTGAAGGAGGACGATTACAAGCCTTAGTTATCAAAAACCGTAAACAGTTTGATACTCGAAACTGGGACGCTCAACAGATGACCCTCAATATTCGTTACCAGACTGAGTGGGTTGACCTTGAGGACGTCAATAGTCCAAATGATGATTTGAGAATGCAGGGATATGATAAAGGAGCTGCCCTGTTTGCTCGTGGAGAAGGTATCTATTTTGATAATCATCACCTCTATTTTTGTTGTACAAACGGCGGCACTAAAAAACTTGGACAAATCATGCGTTACTCGCCTTCAGCGTTTGAAGGTACCAATAATGAGTCGACCATGCCGGGTGAATTGAGCTTGTTTGTTGAGAGCCAGACGCCAGCAGAGATAAATTTTGGCGATAATCTAGCGGTAGGCCCTCACTCGCATTTATTTGTTTGCGAAGACCAATATACGAAGGTTGTGAAAAACAAAGTGCGCGGCGTCACCCCTTCAGGTGATATTTATAATTTTGCGAACGTCAGGTGGCAAACAGAGCCGGCAGGGGTTTGCTTTTCGCCAGACAACCAAACCTTATTCATTAATTTGTATGCACCTGCAACAACTCTGGCAATTACAGGGCCATGGGATAATTTTCAGACCTAATTGCTGATGCTTTAAGCCTCGTTCAGCGACTATCTGTGGATATTTACATGTAAATACCAAAGCTATTGTCATTCTGTTCAGAATTGACGATATTTTGATGTTCGCGTGTATGATTTCTTTTATCACCTCATTTAACCTATCTCGGAGCTAATACTTTAAATGCAAATGATATGATGTATCATCGCATTTTAGTGTTTGGGGGTGGCAGATATCTATGCAAAGACGGAACCAATTTTTGGTCTTTTAGTGCTTGTAAACCTGAAATCGCTACTCATTTTCCAATGGAAATAGTGTGCGTATCGGTCACGCCATAACTTTTATAAATGTCACATCAAAGTAATCAACAGGAGCGTTTGAATGGCGAAAAATAAAACAGTGTTTAAAAATGTCCGGATAGTGAGCGACGGTCACGCGAAATTGACAGATGTCAAAGTGGTAGATGAACACATAGAATTGATTGCTCCGGATATCCCTCTTGATGGCTCAGAGGCAGTCATTGAAGGAGAAGGAAATTACTTATTGCCAGGAATGATAGACGACCAAGTTCATTTTCGTGAACCAGGTTTGACTCAAAAAGGGAATATTTATACAGAGTCACGCGCTGCTGTTGCTGGCGGTATTACGAGCTTTATGGAAATGCCAAATGTCTCTCCAGCGACCACCACTATTGATGCGTTGGAGGCAAAATTTGAGATTGCAGCGAAGAATTCAGTGGGCAACTACTCTTTTTATCTGGGTGCCACAGAAGATAATCTTGAGCAAATTAAAAAACTCGATCCAACACAACATTGCGGTATCAAAGTGTTTATGGGAGCGTCTACTGGAGACCTGCTGGTTGAAGCGCCCCATGCACTGGATGACATTTTTAGAGAAGCGCCGACACTCATTGTAACGCATTGTGAAAGTAGTCCTGTAATTGGAGAAAACCTTGCTCGTTTGGAATCACAGGGGATTACACCAACAATTCATCATCATCCGATAATTCGTGATGTTGAAGCGTGTTATGCATCCTCTTCTTATGCTGTTGGGCTTGCCAAGCAATTTGGTACCCAGCTTCATGTCTTGCATTTAACCACTGAGAAAGAACTATCGTTGTTTTCAAAAGGTCCAATTGCAGGTAAGCAGATTACCGCAGAAGCCTGTGTTCATCATTTGTGGTTTACTGATCAGGATTATGAACAACTTGGTAATCTCATCAAGTGTAACCCTTCCATTAAGGCGCCAAGCCATCGAGAGGCATTGATCGCAGGCGTGAATAGCGACATCATTGATATCATCGCAACTGATCATGCACCGCATACATGGGCAGAAAAGCAACGTTCGTTTATGGATGCACCTGCGGGGTTACCTTTGGTTCAACACGCGCTATTGAGTCTAATCGATCAAGTGAAGTTGGGGCGCATGACAATTGAGAAAGTCGTTGAAAAAGTGTGTCACAACCCAGCGATTCGGTACAACATTCCTCAACGTGGTTTTATAAAAGAAGGGTATTTTGCTGATCTTGTCTTGCTCGAAGAGCGTAAACCCATGCCAGTCAGCCATGATAGTACTTTGTATAAATGTGGTTGGTCACCTTTCCATGGGCATTCATTTTCGTCGGGGATTGCTGGGACATGGGTGAATGGCAATAGGGTCTTTGACGGCTCGAAGGTGATAGATACTGGCATTGCCGGTCAGCGTTTGCGGTTCGAACGGTAGGGTTGAATATGACGGATAATGGTTTACCCGATGAAATGAAGCGTAATATCGATCATACAGCAGCCAAATTACAGTGGGTTGGAATGGAAGGGATCGCCGTTCCATTGACACTCGACATGGTGGAGAGTGTGATAGATCGCGTTGTCGCTAGCGCCAATGTATACGTGAGTTTGGATGCCGAAGACACGAAAGGTATTCACATGTCGCGTATCTATAACAAGTTAAACCAACTGGAGTGTTTGGCGGTTAACAGGCCGTCATTGCAACGCTTGCAACGTGAAATTGTGGAAGAGCAAGAAGGACGAAGTCTGAATTGCCGTTTGGTGTTAGCGTTTAGTTGGATGGTCAAAAAGAAGGCGCTTCGGTCGGAGAGATTTGGCTTTCAGCAGTACGATGTGAAATTGCAGTCAACGTGTGTTGATGGTCATTTCCAAACAAAACTTTCATTAGAGATACCGTACTCAAGCACTTGCCCTTGTTCAGCTGCATTGGCAAGACAGTCGGTAGCAAATGCGATTGAGCGTGAGTTTACAGGGGATGAAATTGGCAAAGAAACCCTCCTTCAATGGTTAGTATCTGAAAATGGAACGGTTGCTACGCCACATAGCCAGCGGTCGGTAGCATCGATTGATATGGTGCTAAAAGAGCCTTATCAATTGGACTTAACCCCACTAATTGAAGAGATTGAAAATGCCATTGGTACGCCAGTTCAAACAGCCGTAAAGCGAGAAGATGAACAAGCGTTCGCAGAACTTAACGCTAAAAACCTAATGTTTTGTGAGGATGCCGCGCGTAAACTTAATAGAACTTTATTGGCAATGGACGGTCTTGATGACTTCTGGTTCAAAATTGATCACCAAGAAAGCTTGCACCCCCATAATGCGGTGGTGTTACACCGAAAAAAATGATAAAAACGTCATACCCGTTAATTTGAAACGATATAATTACACAACTATAAGGAGTCAGTCATGACATCAAATGAAGAAATCTTAGGTTTGTTCGAAGAGTGGAATAATGCGCTTGCAACAGGTGAGCCGAAGAAGGTTGCAGCATTATATGCTCCAAATGGTATTCTTTTACCTACGGTTTCAAACCAAGTTCGTCATAATCATGCGGAAATCGAAGATTATTTTGTACATTTCCTAGCGAAAGGACCTCAAGGTAAAATCGATGAGTCAAATGTTCGAGTTTTCGGTGACATTGCAATGAACGCTGGTGTTTACACTTTCACATTTGCAGATGGTGCCGTTGTTCAAGCACGTTATTCATATGTTTACCGTTGGAACGGAGAGCGTTGGTTGATCATTGAACATCATTCATCAATGATGCCAGAATAAGTCGTCGAACAAACGATACTTATACAGAAAAGGCAATGTTATTCATTGCCTTTTTTAATTCAATTAACGAAAACTTTTTACTAATCAAGCATTAAATTGAGGGTTAGTAGTCTTCAAAATCCTCTTCTGAAAATTGTTCATAATCATTCATGTCTAAACTGTACGCAGCTGTAGCCACTCCATTTTCAACCAGTGATGTAGAGAGCTGTCCGGAAACCCAGATTGGTACTTGAATATTGTCGTGTTTTAATCCTTTTGGGTACTCAACAAATAAAATTTGATTGGGTGGTGGTGGTGGGAGATGCACACAGGCACCAAAATACGGCACAAGGAAGAACTCCGTAATTGATTGTTCTTCATCGTAGACTAATGGTACAACAAAACCCGGTAATCGAATATGTTTGTTGTTCATGGATTCAATAACTTCAACAGACGTGAGGGCAAGTTCATACTCTCCATCTCCAGTTTGACCAAAGGGGTCAAGGTTGTTATTACTGAAGGCGTCATCGAGTGCATTTTGTACTTGACTAGATATCTGATCTTCCATTGAACCGTCAGCAATTTCGTTCAAGTATTCTGGTGGGTTCAAAAGCGCTTGCAGGTTATGAACGGGTAGCAATTCCACCCACTCGATTGTTGTGTAAGTTTGTTGCGATTTAGTAACTTGCTCTTGGCTGATGATGGAATGTTTTGATTCCTCAATTGAG
>CAXRGH010000130.1:0-11595 GCA_964230195.1 Alteromonadaceae bacterium | reverse complement strand
AGCCCTGAAACTCCTTTGTTTAGCGACAATATGTCGTCGGCGAAACAGGCGATATTTGCGAATGTTGACCAAGATCAACAGCCCGAACTGATTCTCAATAATGGTTTAGTTTATGATGCTTTGAGTTGGCAAAATCAGTGGATGAGCGGTACCTCGTTTGGTGACCATGATGTCACCGCTGGAGACTATAACGGTGATGGTGTTGATGAAATTGCTGGTGCTAATACGTGGGGTAATGTCACTGTTTATTCAGCACAGAGCAAGACGCAACTCTATACCTTTGATAACTTCAATACATGCACCCTACACAGCGCAAACATTGATAATGATAATCACGATGAGTTGTTGATTGGTGACTGTCAATGGGGCGATATTTCGGCCTATAACTTTGAAAACAATCAACTGAAATCGAGTTGGACGTTGGATATGCAAGGACATGGCTCTGTTTCATTAATCTCGGGAGATTCTGATAACGATGGGCTTCTAGAGGTGCATTGGGGCACCGGTGTTTCTTCAACAGGTGAAGATAGCTTTATCACCGCTGATATAGCACGCTCAGGAAGTGCCAGCCTTTTGGAAGGAGGTTCTCCACAACTCGATTTCTATCAGGCCGCCGGTTGGTCAACTCTGACGGCTAACGAGGAAAAAGCGGTTTTCTTTATACCGTCAACAGGCAGTGGTTATGATGATAGCTCGATTGCAATGCTCGAAAAAACGGGCGAGGTGACTTTATCTGACACCCTGTCGTCTAATTGGTCTAATGATACACACGCAGTGACAACCGACTTTAATAATGATGGCTTTGGCGACATTATTGTTCCAACTACGCAAACCTATGATGGGTCAATTGCTCTGATGCAGTTGAATAATCACAGTATTCATTGGCAAACCGAAGGTAACTATGACTCGAACATTGGCCAGGTTGATGCTGCTGATGTCAATCATGACAGCTATGACGATGTACTATATGTAGACAACACAACATTACGTGTTGTTGACGCTTACAATCAAACACTGCTGGGTACCTACACGGTTGACTACGCTATTAACGATTTTGTGGTTAATCGTATTGATGATGTGAGCACTGTCATTGTATCGCATTTCAATACCCAAAGTTTGCTAACGCTTAATACAGAAGGGTTATCTGAACAAACCTCTGTCAACATGACATGTCATCGCCTTGTGATGATGAATTATGATTTAGACAATGAATTGGAATTGGTTTGTCTCAACGGTTCTGCAGGTGTCAGCAGCTCTCCGTCGAGCTTAGTTGTCTATGACGTTACTACCTCTTCCTTGATAGAAATCGCGCGTCACCAGTTGACGGAAAATGTCATCGACATTGCAGTTGATCCCAGTAAAGACGCTCAGCAAGATTTGTGGCTGATTACCCAAACAGGAAATGGCGGGTACTTTGATTTTGATACAGCTTATTATCTCAAAAAAGCAAATTATCAGGGCAGCATTCTTTGGAGCAGTCTGCCACTGGTTGGCAAACCAACAGAAAAAAGCCTCAACGTCCGTCAAACTGTTGATGGTGAGGTGGAAATATTGCTATCAACACAGGGTGCAATGTATTGGATCTACTGATTGAATTCAATCCATTGATTCATGATCTTACGCGGCTCTATTCACTGAGCTTGTGTAAGATCATGGTTTGATGTTTCGGCATTTTACTCGCGTTAATCCATCGCATTAATGAACTACTCCACACGCTAATTTGCAACAATAAAATCCTTACATGTGTTTCTCAAGATTCCGCCACCGTGATACTATGATGAACCTAACTTATGTTGACAGGAAACGTCATGACAGCATTAAAAATTCAAGGTTTAACGAAAGTCTATGGTAACGGTACTCAAGCTTTATCAGGTATTGACTTAGTGGTGGAGAAGGGTGACTTTTATGCATTACTCGGACCTAACGGTGCGGGTAAATCAACCACCATTGGTATCATTAGCTCGCTGGTGAATAAAACCAGTGGGACAGTTGAAGTGTTCGGTCATTCAATCGATACCCATTTGACTGACGCAAAAGCCTGTATTGGGTTAGTCCCTCAAGAATTCAACTTTAATCAATTTGAAACTGTACTTCAGATTGTTGTAAATCAAGCTGGTTATTATGGCGTATCGCGCCCTATCGCACTACAACGTGCCGAGAAATATTTAAAGCAATTAGATCTCTGGGAAAAGCGAAACCAAGCAGCTCGTGCGTTATCTGGCGGTATGAAGCGTCGTTTAATGATCGCTCGTGCGCTAATGCATGAACCCAACATGTTGATCCTTGATGAGCCAACGGCGGGTGTAGACATTGAGCTGCGTCGTTCAATGTGGCAATTCTTGCAAGACATCAATGGTCAAGGTGTCACCATTATACTGACCACACACTACCTTGAAGAGGCTGAAATGTTGTGCCGTAATATTGGGATTATTGATGGTGGACGTATTGTTGAAAATACCAGCATGAAGTCTTTACTCAGCACGTTGAATATTGAAACATTTGTCCTGGACTTAGCGGAACCCGCCGAACCAAAGTTAGACGGGTTGACCAGTCGGATGATTGATGACACCACTCTTGAGGTTGATCTGCATAAAGAAGCGTCATTGAATACTGTTTTTGAGCAGTTATCGGCGCAATCAATTCGGGTGTTGAGTATGCGAAATAAGGCGAATCGTTTGGAAGAACTGTTTGTACATTTAGTTGAAAAGCACAAGAGCCAAGAGCCCGTTACCAAGGAGGTGTCAGCATGAGTCGCAGTCATTGGGTGCCATTAGTCACCATTTTACGCAAAGAAGTTAATCGTTTTATGCGCATTTGGGTGCAAACGTTAGTGCCGCCTGTGATTACAATGACCTTGTATTTCGTCATTTTTGGTAGTTTGATCGGTTCGCGCATCGGTGAAATGGGTGGCTTTGATTATATTCAGTTTATTGCCCCTGGATTGATCATGATGTCTGTAATAACCAACTCCTATTCCAACGTTTGTTCGTCATTTTTCAGTGCCAAGTTTCAGCGAAATGTGGAAGAGCTGTTAGTCTCACCCGTTTCGACTGCGGTGATTATCCTGGGTTTTGTGGGCGGTGGTATGCTCCGTGCCATGTTAATTGCGGTATTGGTGACTGGCGTATCCATGATTTTTACCAATCTTAACATTAATGACTTTTTGGTGATTATGAGTACGGTAATGCTCACTTCCAGTTTGTTTGCGGTCGCTGGTCTGATTAATGCCGTTTTTGCCAAGACGTTTGACGATATCAGTATTGTACCCACGTTTATTCTCACGCCACTGACGTATCTGGGTGGCGTTTTCTACTCGTTAAAAGCCTTACCCGAATTTTGGCAGCTTGTTAGCCAAGCAAATCCGATTGTGTATATGATCAATGGTTTCCGCTATGGTTTTCTTGGTGTTGCTGATTTCAGTTTAACCACTTCTTATAGTGTTTTAATTGCGTTTAATCTTGCTTTATTTGGTATTGCCTACTGGCTATTAAGTCGTGGCGTAGGGACCAGAAACTAGTGGATAAAGGTGTCTCGCGTGGCATAACAACGAATCAAAAGGGACCTCACGACAACCTTGAAAAAGTGGTGAGAAAGCATCTTGAACATCCGTCGTTAAAACCATTCAGTCAACATACCGTGGACGCTTTTCGTGATATTCAGGAATGGATCGCAGATTGGCAGGGCGCCATTATTCTCGATTCCTGCTGTGGCGTTGGAGAAAGCACACGGTACATTGCGCAACAGAATCCACATGCGAAAGTGATTGGTGTGGATAAATCGGCGTTACGTGTTGGTAAACATCAGCATTATACGGTACCTGCAGGTGATAATAGCGGCTCTCATCCAACTAACTATTGCTTGGTCCGAGCTGATCTCAATGATTTTTGGCGATTAGCCCATCAGGCGAATTGGCAGTTGGAGCAACACTTTTTGTTATATCCAAACCCGTACCCAAAATCAGCTCACTTACAACGTCGCTGGCACGGCAGTAGTGCATTTGCAGATATCTTGAAATTGAAGGGGAAGCTTACGGTTCGAAGTAATTGGGGTATCTATGTGGAGGAGTTTTGCCAAGCGCTCAATATCGCGGGAATTTCAGCTCATCCAGAACACTATACCGCGCGAGAACCGATGACGCCGTTTGAGCGCAAGTATTGGGCGAGTGGTCAGCAAAGTTGGCAACTTTCAGTGACGCTATGAGAGAAAAAATGCGCCACCAAGTTGTCTAATTTGGGGGCAGGTTTGAGCGTGAAGGTAAGTTAATGTAAACTGCTCCGCAAGTATTTTGCGGTTGGGATCAATAATTCGTGGTGAATAGAGCGCAAGCAAGTTTAGAGCATTTGTACAAGGTGTTCACTATGCCTGAAGGGCAGGACTCAAAACTTGCACAAATTGAACAGCACCTCTCGGATAATCTCTCTGACTTTTTGTCTCAACATATCGTCGCGTCTGAAACTCCCCTTGAAAAGTTAGAGGCCATGTTTGATGGCGCTGATTTACCAGAACAGCCGCAATTTGTCTCTGAGCATGCCGAATCATTACTGTCCAATTTGGTTGCTCACTCAGTGAACACCTATTCTCCTCGCTTCATTGGGCACATGACTTCAGCCTTGCCCTATTTTCACTTGTCGCTAGCTAAATTGCTGGTGGGGTTGAATCAAAATCCAGTAAAAATTGAGACCTCTAAAGCATTTACGCCCATGGAACGACAGACTATCGGACTTATGCACAATTTGGTCTATCGCGGTTCAGAGGGTTTTTATACCAATTATTTGCATAGCGCAGCGCACTCACTCGGTGCATTTTGTTCTGGTGGTACTATTGCCAATATAACCGGCTTATGGGTGGCTAGAAACCAAGCGCTAAAGGCAACGGGAGATTTCCCCGGCGTAGAGTCTGCTGGCTTGTTTGCTGCGATGAAGCACTACGATTATAACGACTTAGTGATTTTGTGTTCGCAACGCGCTCATTACTCCTTGAGTAAAGCCATGAACGTTCTAGGCCTTGGAAAACGGAATTTGATTGCGGTTGCGTCTGACGGGCACACATTGTGCCCAGTGGCGACACAAGAAGTCGGTTTGTCGGAGATCCAGAAAGGTAATAAAGTACTCGCGATTGTCGGTATTGCTGGCACAACGGAAACAGGTCACATCGACCCGCTGAATGCCCTCGCTGATGTTGCTCAAGTGCTAGATTGTCATTTTCACGTTGATGCTGCATGGGGGGGCGCAACCCTGTTCTCGGATACCCACCGTCATCTGCTTAATGGGATTGAACGTGCCGACTCAGTAACACTAGACCCTCATAAGCAAATGTATGTACCTATGGGGTCAGGAATGGTGTTGTTCCGAAATCCTGATGATAGTAATGCTGTGCGTCATCACGCAAATTATATTCTCAGACAAGGTTCGAAGGATTTGGGAAGTACTACGCTTGAAGGCTCGCGTAATGGGTCATCTATGATGCTATATGCCGCTATCCATATCTTTGGACGACAAGGCTATCAACTGTTAATTGACCAAAGTATTGAAAAGGCAAATGCGTTTGCCGAATTGATTGAAAAACATCCGATGTTTGAACTGACAACAGAGCCTACTCTGTGTATTTTGACCTATCGGGTATGCCCTGCGCACTTGGTTGGTGAGTCTTTGTCCGAAGCGCAGATGCAAAAATTGAATCGCTTAAATGTCAGGGTTCAGAAGCGCCAGCGTGAATCGGGACGGTCGTTTGTTTCTCGTACCCGTTTAAAATTGTCTCAATATCAAGGGCAAGAAACGTCGGTATTCCGCGTGATTTTAGCGAATCCATTGACGTCAAAAGAAGACTTAATCGCGATATTAGACGAGCAAGCTTTGTTAGCCCAGCAACTGGATGATGATCATGTATTATCTGAAGGCTGAGTCACCGCAATTCCCATTGCTTTCATAATTTCACGAGCTTCCTCCGGAATTTTCTCCGGATTGTCTTTTCGCAAATCGTTATCATTCGGCAGAGGTTGACCCGTGAAGGCATGGAGGAAAGCTTCACACAATAACTCTGAGTTTGTGGCGTGGCGCAAGTTATTCACTTGTCGTCTAGTGCGCTCGTCCGTAAGTACCTTTAATACCTTTAAAGGGATAGAGACTGTCACTTTTTTCACTTGCTCGTTTTTCTTACCGTGTTCTGCGTAAGGGTGTATGTAATCGCCGTTCCAAGAGGTCATTGGTTTCATTACCTGTAAATCCATGATATTACTTATTGTAAAGGCTTGAATATTTGAATTCAAATGTCTAGACGGATATCCGCCTAAAAGTTTGAAAATCAGTATAGTAGCCGTCAAAAAGCAAAGGCTCGCTTAAAAATGAATATACGTTATCGATTGCAATCTCTGATCCGTCATCAATACATTGACTACGGTGTCGGCTTCTTGCGCTTTTTTTTCAGTACCTTCAAAAATGAACGGATCACAATCACGGCAGGGCACCTTGCTTACGTCTCCCTGTTATCTCTCGTTCCTTTGCTTGTTATGGTCGTGACTATTTTGTCTGCCTTTCCGGCATTCTCTCAAACGAGAGAGGCTATAGAGGGCTTTATCTTCAATAACTTCGTCCCACACGCGGGTGGAGTCGTTCAAGAATACATCACTGAATTTGTGGGTAATGCATCGCAAATGAGTGGTATCAGTATATTGTCTTTGATGGTGGTGGCGCTGTTATTGATTGGTAATGTGGATAAAACATTAAATCACATTTGGCGGACACCCATTAAACGCCGACTTGTGTTTACCTTTAGTATGTATTGGATGGTACTCACTTTGGGACCATTTTTGATGGGCGCCAGTGTCATCATGACATCATATCTCGTTAGCTTAGATGTATTCTCTAATGAATATGTATCTTGGGTTCAAAAGCTTGTATTTAAAATTGCGCCATTTTTAGCGTCAATGATTGGCTTCTTTATTCTCTACATGGTAGTTCCAAACAAAGTGGTTAAAGGAAAGCATGCGCTGTTCGGAGCATTCGTTGCGGCTTTGTTGTTTGATCTGACCAAGGGGGGATTTGCTTTCTACATCAAAAGTTTTCCGTCCTATCAAGTGATTTATGGCGCCTTAGCTGTCATTCCTATTTTGTTTATTTGGGTCTATCTTTCATGGATAGTCGTGCTGGTTGGTGCCATCGTTACCGTCAGTATTGAACGATATGTACCATCAGTTTCTCGTCAAACTGGTAGTGAAGCTGGCAAAGGAAAGGCCACAACTATCGCGGAGAGTGGTACTCATGATTAGCGCTACAGAACCTCGCTTGGTTTAGGTGGAAGAATATGCAACATTTGTATCCAAAGCTGTCTCCCTATTCAACTGAATATATTCAGTGTGATGAATATCAAATTTACGTCGAGCATTTAGGTAACCCGGACGGTATTCCTGTGGTTTATCTTCATGGTGGTCCGGGCGGCGGTATCAGTTGCATCAGTAAACAATATTTCGATCCTGAGCGTTATCATATTATTGTTTATGATCAGCGAGGTTGTGGGCATTCTACCCCTGCTTTGTCTCTCGACAATAACACCACGCAACATCTAATTGATGACCTCGAAACGATCCGTGTTGCCTGTGGCATTGAACAATGGGTTGTGGCGGGCGGATCGTGGGGAACAACCCTAGCGCTGTTGTATAGTATCCGTTATTCTCACCGTGTACTGAGCTTATTGCTACGAGGCATCTTTTTGGCCAGACGCGAGGATATTGATTGGTTCTTGTCACCTACCGGTGGCGCGTCTCAAATCTACCCGGATCATTATTCTCAATTTATTGAACATATCCATGCGCCAAAATCCGCATTGGATGTTGCCGAACAGTTCATGAGTGTATTGACAACAGGGTCGGAACTGTCGCGTTTTATGGCGGCAAAAGCGTGGTGTCAATGGGAACATCAATTAGCCTATGTAACTCCACCTGAGTTTAACGTACCTGAATCGAGTGTACAGGCTTGTTTGAGCCTAGCAACTCTGGAGTGCGCTTATATAAAGGCTAATTGCTTTATTGAGAGCAATGAAATTTTGAAGCATCGTGATGCATTAGTACATATACCAACAACCATCATTCATGGACGACTCGATCTGGTTTGTAAGTTGGCAGGTGCCTATCAACTTGCCAAAGACTGGGAGTCGGCACGTTTAATGATAGTGCCAGGGGCGGGTCATAGTGGTGATGATCCAAAGATTGCTGACGCAATGACACAAGCCGCTGATGCTATTGTTCGATTTGTAAATCAGGAGTGATATGAAAGCATTACTGCAACGTGTTACCTGGGCTAAGGTTGAAGTGAACAACCGAGTGGTAGGTGAAATTAATAGCGGCATCCTAGTGTTATTAGGTGTTGAAAAAGACGACACAGAAGAGAAGGCAAAACGACTCGCACAACGTGTCACAAATTACCGCATGTTTAGCGATGACAACGGCAAGATGAACCTCAATGTGTCACAAATCAATGGAGCATGCCTTGTTGTCTCACAATTTACCCTTGTGGCTGATACGCAGAAAGGCAACAGACCAAGCTTTTCTTGTGCAGCGGGTCACGAGTTGAGTGAACATCTATATCAAGTGTTTATGGCATCAATTAAGGCGTATGGCGTCAGTTGTGAGTCGGGACAATTCGCTGCTGATATGCAAGTAAGCTTAACTAATGATGGCCCAGTAACTTTTGCTTTAGAGTGTTAGTGTCTCGTCGTGAAATGGTTGTTTTTTCAACACAGCTTGTTAGTATCAAGTCACTTGTTGTTTTAGATTCAAGCGTTGATTGAAAAATATAAAAAAAAAATGATAAGGTTTTCTGATGTTTAAAGTTGAGACACCGGCTACAGAGGATGAGTTAGCGGCTTACTATCACTTCCGTTGGGAAATGTTACGAAAGCCTTGGAATAATCCCCTGGGTTCAGAAAAAGATGAATATGATCAAGTTGGCCATCACCGTATGGTACGTGAACCTGATGGAAGACTCATTGCCATTGCGAGGCTACACTACAACTCGAGTGATGAAGCACAGATCCGCCATGTGGCAGTATCGCCAGACTATCAAGGGAAAGGCTTGGGACGATTCATTGTCTCTTCACTCGAAGGTCTTGCAATGGAAGAAGGGGTGAAAACCCTAGTCACCAACAGCCGTGAAATATCTGTACCGTTTTTCCGTCATTGCGGGTATGAAATGCAAAATGAGGGAGATACTCCCTCTGAGTTTGGACCTCAAAACCGCTTTCAAATGATCAAACGTCTCCATTCAAATAGCCTGAAAAAGCATCCAGAGTGGTGTGATGAACTCGAAAGGACATGGCACGAATCAATTCCTATTTCTGAGCAAATGGGTGTCACGTTATTCCAATACACAGGTCGAACTCTGGAAACACGAGCGTCTTTGAATAAAAACATTAACCTGCACGGTACCATGTTTGCTGGCAGTATTTTTTCATTGGCAACCTTAACTGGGTGGGGGATGATTTATCTACAGCTGAAAGAAAAGCAGTTGATGGGAGAGATTGTCCTCGGAGATGGTAATATCCATTACCACAAACCAGTGACTTCTCAGCCTAAAGGGGTTTGTCACTACGAGTATATGACTGCTGATTTTGACGCATTGAAGCAAGGGCGTAAATGTCGCGTTGATATGAAAATAGAGATTCGGGATGGTGACCGTGCGGTGGCGGAGCTAACAGCGGTCTACTGGGTATTACCTGAAAAATCGTGAAGCACAAAAAAAGGAGCTAAATAGCTCCTTTTTTGGTTAAACGCTACAGTTATGTCATTGCATTATGAAGCTTTTTCATCGCATTTTTTTCAATCTGTCTAACACGTTCGGCAGAGACTGAATATTTATCAGCTAACTCATGTAGTGTCATTTTTTCATCTGAGAGCCAACGTGCTCGAATGATACTTTGACTGCGCTCATCCAAGGTTTTGATTGCGGACAGCAAACGGTCAGATGAATCTTTTTCCCAATTTTGGTCAATGACTTGTGTTTCTACATTCGCACTTTTGTCTTCTAAAAACTGCACTGGTGCAAAATTTGTATCGCCATCATCGTTGTCGCTATCGGTCAGGTCAAACGCTTGGTCCTGACTACTCATGCGGGCTTCCATTTGCAGAACTTCTTTTGTGCTCACGCCCAATGTCTCAGCAACGTTTTGCACCTCTTCATTGGTGAACCAACCGAGGCGCTTCTTGGACTTGCGCAAGTTGAAAAACAGTTTTCGCTGGGCTTTGGTTGTCGCCACTTTAACAATGCGCCAATTTTTCAAAACAAATTCATGAATTTCTGCTTTAATCCAATGCACTGCAAAAGACACTAAGCGAACACCCACGGTTGGGTCGAAGCGCTTTACCGCCTTCATAAGACCAATGTTACCCTCTTGGATAAGATCCGCTTGTGGAAGGCCGTAGCCAGAATATGATTTTGCAATATGTACAACGAATCTGAGGTGAGACATGATGAGCTTACGTGCAGCTTGTAGGTCATCGTTCTCACGTAGACGTTCTGCAAGCGAGCGTTCTTCTTCCGCAGTCAGCATATCCACTTGGCCGACGGCTTGAATATAGGTCTCAATACTTCCTGTTGCAGGTACAGTCATTCCCATAGTCTGTAGAGCTGATGTCATTTTATACCTCATAAAACTTTTACCGAGTTATCATAGCATCATGATAATTCGATCTCCACTGTATTATCTGGAGACAAATCAAACACTTTTCAACTAGCGCGGCTCAATTTCTTTTAAATGTCTGATAACGGCAATATACGAGCCTGTTAATCCTAAGCCGACTGACATCAGAAGGATCACTAATAATTCAGAAAACTGTATCCCAGATAAGAAAAACGCTTGTTGATACTGATCGGCAAACGCGTCAATACTGCCTTGAATCCACCACAGTAGGAAGCCAACCGTGAGCCAAGCACAGACTCCGCCGAGCAAACCGAACCAGAAACCAGTGTATAGAAAGGGCCGTTGAATGAAACTGTTTGTTGCTCCTACTAACTTCATAACAACAATCTCTGATTTTTTACTGAGAATGTTGAGTCGGATGGTGTTCCCAACAATCAAAATAACGGCAATGAAGAGAACAACGGCGATAGCAAATGTAAGATCTTTGATGACCGCTAAAACCGCGTGTAACCGGGAGAGCCACTCAATATCGAGTTGACTGTAATCAACCTCTCTCTCCTGAGCGAGTTTATCCACCAGTTCAGCCGCCGCAAGTGGCGACATATACTTGGTTTGTGGTGTGATGAGGAGTACGTTAGGTAACGGGTTTTCATCCAGGTAAGAAAGTATGTCCCCCAAACCTGATTGTCGCTTAAAATTTTCCAGCCCCTGTTCTTTTGTGATTAATGTGATGTTGTCGAGCTCTGGCCAAACATTTAGGCGCGCCATTAGTTGTTGAATGTCCCCGGTGTTAGCTTCCGGTTTTAGATAGACATTGATCTGCGTGGCTTGCTGCCACTGTTGGCTCAGGTTTTCGGTATTCTTCACCAAAACATAGAAGGTAGACGGTAGCGTTAAACTCAAGCCCAGGACGGCAATCGTCATCAGTGAGCCTGCCCAGTTTTGACTAATCTCACCCAAGCTCGC
>CAXRGH010000129.1:0-12431 GCA_964230195.1 Alteromonadaceae bacterium | reverse complement strand
CGGAAACATTGATGTATTTGTTGCTGGTGTTGGAACAGGTGGCACCATCACGGGTGTTAGCCGCTATTTGAAAAACACCAAAGGCAAGGCAGTAGAGTCAGTTGCTGTTGAACCAACAGACTCACCAGTCATTACGCAAGCAAAAGCAGGTGAAGAGTTGACCCCAGGGCCTCACAAAATCCAAGGGATTGGTGCCGGATTCATTCCAGGTAACTTAGATCTCGATCTCGTGGATAGTGTTGAGCAGGTATCGAATGAAGAAGCAATTGCAATGGCACTTCAACTGATGAAAGAAGAAGGGATTCTCGTTGGTATTTCTTCCGGTGCTGCTGTTGTGGCTGCAAAACGTCTTGCTGAAAAGCCAGAGTACAGCGATAAAAATATTGTTGTGATTTTACCAAGTGCAGCAGAGCGTTATCTCTCAAGCCCACTGTTTGCAGATCAGTTCAGCGAACTCGAGATGCAACAGTAGTCAACTGCCGCTCAATAATATTGAAATGAGTAAAGGAGAAAACACAGTTTTCTCCTTTACTTTTTTACAGGGAACAACGACACTCATAGCCGATGGATCAACTTTGGCAGTCGTAAAATGAAATTACTCACTCACCTACTCATTCTCATATTTCTCAGTATCAGCGCGCTCAGCGGATGCTCTTCCGAAGAAGAAGTCATGACCGTTGATAAGAAAGGTGGCGACATCAACGTCAATTCGCCCGAATACGCTGCCATCAAATTTTTTGAACACATCTACAACGACGATAACATCAATGGAGCTTTACCCTACTGCAGCGAAAGTTTACAGCGCATGATTACCCGTTATCACACCAACCGAAACGTACAGCGCCATGTGCTTAACTTACCTTACGATACCGTGAGCATGGAAGTGCGTGGAGGGGAAAGTCGTTTTGAGCAGATATCAGGAAAACGCTCTACCATTGTGTTGTACTTCTCAGGTTTACTCCACGGTAAAAAGATTGATGAAATCAGAAAAGTGGAATTATCCTCTCGCAGTGGAAGCTGGAAAATTCAGCGCATAACTGAATTTCCCTACTAATCATCCGTTGTCGATGACAGTATTCACCACTCTTAGCACGATTACTGATATCTCTCTGAATTCACTGGACGACGCTCAACAAAAGCCTCCATTGCTTCTTGTGCGGCCTCTGCAGCTAATAATCGCCCGAACTCAATAATCTCACGCTCAATCACGTCAACCGTATCTGGGGCCGCTATCAAGCGCTTTGATGTAACCATGGCATCACGCGGCAACGAGACTAATCGAGCGACTGTTTTATTCACTTGTGCGGTCAGCTCAGTTGCATCATCAAACAATTGATTGAGAAGTCCTGCCTGCAACGCCTCGTGAGCGGTAAAAGGTTCCGCAAGCAGTAACCATTCAGTGGCTTTACGCAGTCCCACAATATCAATCAAACGTTGGCTGGCAGCATATTCAGGGCATAACCCTAGCTGTGTGAAAGGCACTGCAAATTTACTGTCTGATTGAGCGTATACAAAATCACAATGTTGCAGTAACGTAGTACCTATACCAATAGCGACCCCCTGAACTTCAGCCACCACTGGAACTGGGCAGTGCAGCAACGCCCGCATAAATGCCAAGGTATGCTTAAAGGGTTCTGGCGCATGCTGATGTGACAAAAAGTCCTGTAAATCATTACCTGCCGAAAAACAGCCACCAGTCCCCCTGAACACCACCACTTTAATACTCTCGTCTTTACTCACAGATGTGAATGCATCAGCACATGCCTGATACATCTGTTGTGTAAACGCATTTTTCTTTTCAGCTCGGTTGAGGGCGACGGTCAAGACCGCGCCATCACGAGTCACGACAATCGGGTTATTGGTTGCTTCCATGACATACTCCCTTTAATATGTTGTAAAGGTTAGAATTATTGGCTGGCACAACACGAGTTCCATGTCATCACAATCTGGTTGTACCACTTATTATGTTTAACTTACCATTACAAAAACAACAATACTATGGCCCGTTAATCACCATTGTAGCGGCTTTCGTGTTATTTTTTCTTGGCAGTGTTGCAGAATCTCATCTGCCTTTTAGTCGCAGCGGCGTTGAGAACGGGGAATGGTGGCGCTTTATTACTGGCAACTGGCTCCACTCTAACGTCTATCATTTGCTTTTGAATTGTGCTGGGGTTTTTCTGTTGTGGGCACTACACGGTGACTACTATCGAATAGGTCAGTACTTCCTGATGCTGACACTTTATTCCTTGATGGTCACTGTGTGCTTATATCACTATGACCCGAGTATGACATCCTATGTTGGGCTCTCGGGAGCGCTGCACGGTTTATTCACGTGGGGAGCACTGCAAGACATCAAGAGTAAGACCAAAGGTGGCTGGTTACTGCTGATTGGTGTATGGCTAAAAATCATTCACGAACAGTTCAGTGCTCCTAACGAGTCCCTGGCCAGTTTGATTGATGCCCGAGTCGCCATTGATGCCCACCTCTATGGTGCGATGGCGGGTATGTTATGGTTTGTGATTGTTACACTCATAAACTTTAGAACCAAACGCGAAGACTAACCCACACTTTGCACACAAGCGTCCAATGCTCGCAATTGGTGAATTATGTGTCAACTGCCAAGCGTCAACTTGGTCAACCATGCATAAGTAGCCAATATGCAGCCAACGGAAGCGAGAATACTCCAAATCAAGAGTCCAAGAGATACTCGATTCTCCGATGACTCAAGCTGTCTTTCACCCTCGGTATGACTTACTATATTTTCTGCCGCGTTTGATTGTTTCCTTTGCTTATCCAACGAACGCATCCGGGCTTTGTGTTGCTTTTTATACTCAGCGATTCCCTTTGCAATTCCTTGCGTAATGAGGCGCGTTTGCTCTTTTGTTTGCCCAGGGCGTTGAGTCTTTTTCGCTATTTTTTCTGCCTCAACTTGTGATTCAGGCGAGATCGTAGATTTATTCTTTTTCATGGTTACGCTCTTATGGTCAATCTTTTGGTGACAGCTCATTTTCAAACAGTTTGAATATTCGTCGATACTCATCTAACCAACTGGAAGGTTGTACAAAGCCATGGGGCTCTACCGGATAAATCGCGGTTTCAAAGTTTTCTTTCTCAAGTTCAATGAGTCGCTGTACCAGTCTAACAACATCGTGGAAATGCACATTGCTGTCAACCATAGGTGCGTTAATCAGCAGCGCATTTTTCAAGCCTTCAGCGAAATAGATGGGTGAACTCCTTTCGTAGGCAATAGGATCAACGTTTGGCGTATTCAATATGTTGCTTGTATACGCTGTATTGTAATGTGCCCAATCTGTCACAGGTCTGAGTGCAGCGCCAGCTTTAAACAAATCAGGTTGGTTAAACATTGCCATGAAAGTCAAGAAACCACCGTACGATCCACCGTAGGTACCGACCCTTTCACGATCCACGTTCCAGTGTTGAGAAAGCCAATCCACACTATCAACGAGATCCTCGACTTCCGGCTCCCCCATTCTTCTGTAAATAGATGTCCGCCAATCTCTGCCATAACCTGCGGAGGCTCGATAATCAACATCAAGCACTACGTACCCTTGTTGAGACAAGAAAACGTTAAACAAGGTTTCTCTAAAATAAGAAGACCATCCATAATGCGCATTTTGGAGATAGCCTGCACCGTGGGTAAAAATAACGGCTTTGTACTGTTCTGAGCGGCTTTGGTTGAAATCTGACGGTAGAAACAAACGTGCGAATATGGGCTGGTCACCGTGAGACGATGGTATTGTCACAATCTCTGGACTGATCTGAACGTTTTGCTGAAATGCTTCGGATACCGTATTGGTTATCTGCTCTGGCACATCCCGTTCCACTGCAGAAGCGGATGCTAAAAACAACTCGGGCGGATTCCCCATTTTACTGTGGGTTAACAGCAAATGTTTTTCATTGGGACTGAGTTGAAAGTCCGTGATCCCGTTAAGTTCAGTGTGTTGGACTATTTCACCTGTTTGCACATCAACCGAATAAACCTCATAAATTCCTGGATGCCTTTCATTTGCTGTAAAATATATTCGTTTATCATTGTTAGTTTTGTGTAATGTTCTGACTTCATATTTGCCGCTTGTCAATGGCGTTAACTTTCCCGACAATGGCTTTTTGTAAAGATGCGAATAGCCAGATTCCTCGGAGAGTAGATACAAAATTTCAGAATCACTGAACCAACCAAACTCATTAAATTTATAGGCAATCCAAGCGGGATCGTGAAGTCTATGCTGAAGTTCAACTTTGGACGAATTAGGCTGTGCTGTGACTAGCCAACGGTCTTTGTTATCCCACGCTTCAAGCATAATCGCTACTCGTTGAGCATTACTGTGCCACTGTATTGCTGACTGCGACCAATACCAATCTTGCACCAAACCAATCGCTCTGGGCAGCCGATTTGCTGTATAAGTGTTACCTTTACGCTTCGCGTTTTCTTGTTTCACCGTAGCTAGCACATCGTCGTTGTAACCGGGTAACTGAGAGAATGATAATTTTTGTACCTTACCGCTTTTAAGCTGAACCATGAAGAATGATTGGTCCACCGGTTTGGCATCAGCGATTTTACGACGCACTTTTTCGTTTGTAATGCGACCATCAGGGTCAATGTAGTTGGGCATAATATCACCCTCACCACGCCACGATGTATTTGGCTCAGTCACCGCTATGGCGTGTAAGCCACTTGGCGATACCCGCAGCGTGACAAGACGGTGTCCTTGCGGTAAGTAGAATTCCGATTGCGCTGCTACCGAATTGTGTTCTCGTAGTTGTTGGTAATACTTAAATCGTTGTCGCTGCTTTTCTTTTTGTTTGCCAATATACTTGATCAACTGTTGCTGTTGCTCCGCCAGATAATCTTTCGGTGGCTTACTCGCTTTCTTAGGTTGACCAAAATGCCACTGAGCTAACTGTTTAACTTGTTGTTCTCGAGCATCCACGATGAATAAACGCGCCCCCTGTTGAAAGGTTAACTGAGTGGCATTGATAAACTGCAATGCGGTTGGCACGTTTGTATCAAATGTAACCTGTTGAACATCGCCCGTTTCAGCAGAAGCAATGAAAATATTCTTTGAAAATACCCAAGCAGCATAAGCCCCGTCAGATGACATCACTTTATTCTGTTGCAAATTTAAATGGTAATTGTCCATAGCCACTTTTTGCGTTTGCTTTGCACTTAGGTCATAGCGCTGCAATTCAAAAATCGATTGGTCATAAGGTACTTGTTGATACAACACTGCGCTCGAATCAAACGACCATGTGACGTGCTTTGGTGCCAGACCGATCCAATCAGGATTCGCCATAATCTGTTGTAACGTCAACTTCTCTTGAACCTCAGCAGCCTGTGGGGCAACCTCATCTGACTTTCCGTACTGCCGTTCCACAATCTCCCTGTTTTTTTGAACATTGAGGTTACGTAGCTGAGTTTGCTCTGCTGACTTATTAACGCTCGAATGTTCCAAGGTTGCGCTACAAGCTTGTAGTAACAGCATGATGACTGTTAATGGTATTGGCCAAAGCGACTTCACAGAAAAATAAGTGAACTGTGTGTTTTTCATTGAAAAATCATCCAAGAAATAGAAAATAGCGTAAAGCATATACTCAGATAACCAATAGAGCGATAGAAATGAAAAAACTTTTAATATTGGGTGCCGTTGTGGCCCTTAGCATTACCACTCAGGTTAACGCCACCAGCGCACCTTCAGTCACGGCAGCAGTCAATGAATGCCCCACTGCACTTAAGTTTGTAAAGCGTAAACTGAACTCTCAGGAAACCGTCAATTTATGCGATGAATATAATGGGAAAGCAGTATTAGTGGTCAATACGGCAAGTTATT
This sequence comes from Alteromonadaceae bacterium, assembly GCA_964230195.1. GTDB lineage: Bacteria > Pseudomonadota > Gammaproteobacteria > Enterobacterales > Alteromonadaceae > CAXRGH01. The sequence goes on along the minus strand of CAXRGH010000129.1, from coordinate 6,585 downwards.
GTGGATTTACCAAACAATTCACTGCGTTGGAAGCTTTGTATCAAGACTACAAAGATAAAGGTTTAGTGGTTATTGGATTCCCATCTCACGATTTTTTCCAAGAAGATGATGATGAAGGAAAGACTGCAGAACTGTGTGAGAAAACATATGGGGTCAAATTTCCGATGTTTGAAACTACCCCCGTGCGAGGCAGTGACGCAGACCCGCTATTCCGTATTCTTGCCAATAAATCAGGAACTACGCCAAAGTGGAACTTTTACAAGTACTTAATCAGCGCAGACGGTAAAACAATTCAAAGTTTCTCATCACGAGTCAAGCCTACTGATGACAAACTCCTGAGCGCAATCAAAGAGAGCTTACCCTCTAGCTAAAGCCCAACGAAAAAAGCCGCTGGAAACCAGCGGCTAAAAAGGAACAACAAATAGGTTAAACAAAGCTAAGAGAAACAACGAAACATGCTGTGTTACCGCGTTCAAACAACACTGTGTCTAACACAGAGCCAGTGTCTAACAATTGAGCAATCAGAAAAATAGCGTGTGTAATACCACAGACTCAATTTAACTACTTTAAATTATATATTGTCTAGGACTCGCTCAAAATCGCTGATGAGGTCATCTGCGTCTTCGATACCCACAGAAAAACGAATCATATTATCATTGATCCCCATTCTCTCACGTAATACCGGGCCAGCTTCATGAAAGATGGTGGTTGCTACCGGTAGGCCAAGGGTTCGTGTATCGCCTAAATGGGTTGCATTCAACACTAACTCTAGCTCGTTCAAAAATTCATGGGGATCGATACCCGCTTTTAAATCTAAACTAAAAATAGCCCCAGGATGCCTAAATAACTCTGATGCTCTCTGATATTGAGGGTGGTTTGATAAACCGGGGTAATAAACCGCATCAACCGACGCGTGCTGAGACAAGAATTCAGTTAATGCCTTTGCATTACTGCATGCACGATCCATGCGCAATGCCAGCGTCTCCATTCCCACAGAAATCGCATGAGCAGCATCTGAGGATAAACATCCCCCCATGTCACGAAGGCCTTTCTTCTTGATCTGATTGATACCCCACATTTCAACTGGGCTTCCCTTTACTGAGTCAGTAATATGCGGATATTCAGACCAATCAAATAAACCAGTATCAATCACAGCACCGCCGAGGGCATTACCATGGCCGGCAATGTATTTGGTAAGAGAGCACAATACGAGGCTTGCATTAACTGATTTTGCATCAAACAAGTAGGCTGGAGTCATGGTGTTGTCAATCATGTAGATTAAGCCATGACGTTGACACAATTCACCCAAGCCAACAAGATCAGCGACCTGTGTCACCGGGTTAGCGATAGTTTCTGTAAACAAGGCACGGGTATTCGGCTGAATAGCCGCTTCAACTGCTTCAACATTGGTAACATCAACCAAGGTGACATTGATACCAAAACCTTCAATTGTTTCCTTAAAGGAAGTGGTGTTTCCAAACACATATTGACTTAATAAAACATGATCACCAGTCTTCAACAGCGTGAGCATAGTCGTGGTAATAGCACTCATGCCAGAGGCGAATGTTAATGATGCAACGCCACCTTCAAGTTGACACAACATATTTTGTAATGCCGCAATAGAACCGCATGATTGACGAGCATAGGCGTGTCCAGCGACTTTGCCTTGGAACACATCCACTAAACCTTGAACGTCTTTGTACTCAAACAACACCGAATTGGAACTTGGGTAATGAACAGCACCGTTTTCCGGCTGATTCACCAATCTATCTGCATGAACTAATCGAGTCGTAAAGCCATTATATTTCAATGTGGTCTCCTCTTGAGTCACCCTAGGTTACCCGTAACATATCAATCTTTTTCGGTAGTGTACCAAAAAAGTGCAAGAGAATAAGCTCTGACCAATAACAAAGTCGCTATAGCTAATAATATCTTTTTTAGATTTGAATTCTGCAACCCTCAAAGTTAATCCCTTTGAAACTGTGTTTTTTATTATATTTCTTTGCATAATATTCTACTGGTTTGACTAGCGAAAATAACCGCTTGCTGGCATACTCCAACACAATTACAACACGACTAATTGAATAAGAGGTTCACATGTTTGACGTTCTGCCTAAACTACCCGCAGACCCTATCCTCGGCTTATCTGCTGCTTTTAAAACTGACCCCAATGAAAACAAGGTTGATCTTGGTGTTGGTGTTTACAAAGACGAGCAAGGCAACACCCCTATTCTTACGTCAGTTGCAAAAGCGCAAACACGGTTGTTAGAAACAGAAACCTCCAAAACCTACATCGCGCCTCAAGGTGTTGCAGGTTTTGTTGATGGGATGCTCAAATTACTGCTCGGTAACGACAACCGTGCACTATTAAGTGACCGTATTGCTGCGGTTCAAGCACCAGGTGGTTGTGGTGCACTTCGTATCCTTGCTGAGCTTTTGGTTCGCTGTGATGACAATGCCACCGTTTGGGTTAGTGATCCAACATGGGCAAATCATATTCCACTACTCGGTGACGCTGGTCTCACCATCAAAAAATACCCGTACTTTGACACTGCCTCAGGCACTATCAAATTCGACCAAATGATGGATACTCTAAGCAAGGCAAATAAAGGTGACATCGTATTACTTCACGGATGCTGTCATAACCCAACGGGTGCAGACCTCACACAAGAGCAGTGGATTGAAGTTGCTGATTTGTTGGTGGAAAAAGGCTTATTACCTTTTGTTGATATTGCCTACCAAGGGTTTGGTGAAGGTTTAGAAGAGGATGCGTTTGGTTTACGTTTACTCGCCAACAAGTGCCCTGAAATGGTGATTGCCGCTTCATGCTCAAAGAACTTTGGATTGTATCGTGAACGTGTTGGTTTAGCTGCTATCATCAGTGAAACCAGTGTAACCCGTGAAATCACTCAATCACAAATACAGAACGTTGCTCGTGCGATTTACTCAATGCCACCGTCTTATGGTGGTGCATTAGTTGACATCATCTTGAACGACGAAGCATTGAAAGCAGAGTGGCAGCAAGAGGTGACCGATATGCGCGAGCGTATGACTAACCTTAGAACATTGCTGGTTGAAAAACTGCACTCAAACGGAGCTGACAGAGACTTTAGCTTTGTTACGCAACAGAAAGGTATGTTCTCTTACCTCTGTATCAAGCCAGAACAGGTGCAAGCAGTTCGTGCTAGCCATGGTATCTACTTTGTTGATTCAAGCCGTGTCAACATCGCCGGTATCAGCCAATCAAACGTAGATTACTTGGCAAAAGCCTTAGTCAGCGTTTTATAAGCGCTACAGAAACCCATAAAAAAGCCTGCGCTGAGTAACAGTTGCAGGCTTTTTTGCTTTTAAAGCTTAACAACGCTCAATGATGTCCATCTAACCGCTTTAATGCATGTTCAACATGCCGATTCATGTCATTGATGGAATTAACAATGCGAGCGCAATCAGGGGAACAGTCACAGGTAAAAGAAGTGTCTGTTTTTTCATGCCCTACTTCGTGCAAAAATCGCCGTAAAGCTATCATTAAATGCGCCAGAGCTTCTCGTTCCTGAGTCTCCGAAATTGTTTGCTTGTAGTGTATTATCATCGCTTAGCTCCTTGTTATGATCATAAGAATAGCAAAGGCTTTAGAAGTTAATACTCATCCATTAGTCTAGAGTTTGAACAAAAAGAAAACAGATTGCTCAGCAATCAAACAAACACACCACTTTATGTCATTTTTTTGAAAATAGTGCTTGCGTCATATCAAACTGTCCGTATACTACGCCCCACTTAACGTTGTTAAGCAAAACGGACGCGGGATGGAGCAGCCTGGTAGCTCGTTGGGCTCATAACCCAAAGGTCGTCGGTTCAAATCCGGCTCCCGCAACCAATCCGTTTTCTATTGAATCTCACTGCCGCTTTCGGCTACACTTACTTCACTCATTACCATTGATTCATTAATCATGTTTCTATTATTTTTGTTTGCGTTTATCGCCTTGTTTTTTTCGTTCCTATGTTCCGTTTGTGAAGCCACCTTGCTTTCAATGTCCGAAGGTTATATTGAGTCTGAGACACAAGGTGATTCCAAAAAAGCGAAACAACTGAAACTACTGACCGACAATATCGATTCACCGCTTTCAGCGATTCTTACCCTCAATACCATTGCCCATACGGTAGGCGCTGTTGGTGTAGGAGCACAAAGTAACCATGTCTTTGGTGAAGCGTGGATGGGAGTGACATCAGCGGTTTTGACCCTGCTGGTATTGATACTGTCTGAGATCATTCCAAAAACCTTGGGAGCTACTCATTGGAGAAGCCTTGCTCGTTACGTAGTGCCAACAACCCACTATCTCGTATTTTTACTGACTCCCTTTGTTTGGCTATCCAAAAAAATCACACAAGGCATGAGTGTAAGTCATCATGATCAGAAATCCGCCCGCCAAGAATTAAAAGCGATGGCCCAATCAGGACGGGACAAAGGTGTACTTGATCAGCAAGAAGCCGCCATACTAACCAACTTGTTTAACCTCGAAAATGTTAGCATCCGTCAGATCATGACCCACAGAAAAAAGGTCTTCGCTGTCTCTGAGACTCTAACGGTTGAACAATACTTTCATCGTCATCAACAACAAACGTTTTCACGAATTCCTATTTATGAAGATGACAACCCTGAGCACATCAATGGCTACGTACTAAAAGCCGATCTCCTGCTCGCTCAAGCGCGTCATAACAACAAACCGCTTGCCAAATACAAACGCGAAATGGTGACTGTACTCTCTTCAATGAAGTTGGCTGTTGCGTTAAAGCACTTCATCAGTAAGCGAGCCAAGCTAATGCTGGTTGTTGACGAATACGGCGGCTTAGAGGGTGTGCTAACCCTAGAGGACGTGATAGAAAATCTTATTGGCGCGGATTTATTGGACGAGCGAGATACTCAGTAGGCGGAAAGAAAACGGTCACTTCAAAAAAACCTGCAAAGCAGGTTTTCTTTTACTTGCCCTTGGTTACCTGACCTTTATGGGCTAACAATGATCTTTCCTTGATGGTTTGGTTTTTTAATAATATGTCCTAATTCAACTCATAAGCTACTCTTCATTTTGTTAAGACTTTCACTGCATATCCTGAACACTTTATTGCAGCCCAACAGTTACTAATTAAATCGATAGGCATTGTGTAACATGAATACTCAACGATGGCACCAGCTTGCAGTTTTGCTGCTTCAAGTTTTAGGATTAAAGAAGCTTCTTGCTCATCACCTAATACTCTTCCCTCAGTTTAACTATCACATGATGAGCTGGATATTTTTTTGATTGGTATGAAATCAAAGTTTACTTTTTCACCTTTGGCAATCATCTGAATATTTTTGCTATCTGTGCGATACTTTTGAGCAAAATCAGATGGTGTTTTGGCACAGCCTATAGCCAACAAAGCAATTACTAGCGAGCTAAAATATTTATTAATTTTATTTTTCATTATTATTCTCAATAATTTTAAACTTAGTCTGTACTCTTTGAATTATACTCACGTCCTTTGGCTCGCCCACTTCAGTGAACCAATATATATCTTCATTATTTATTAATGCTGTTCCAAATAAGTACAACTGGTTCACTGAAGTTGTGTCAGAAACTACATGTATATCATTTACATTGAGAACTGTTCCCTTTTCTAAAAGGTACATCTTTAGATTTGTGGCTCCTCGAATACAGTTTCTTGCTGCATCAACACTCTGACTAGTAAAAATATCGGATCTTTTATACAGATTATTGAATTCAACAATTTTCCATTCTTTCCGTTTAGGGACTGGCTTTCCACCATTTCTGGGACACAAAACATAGAATCGAGCAAATGCCATGTCATTCAGCGGTGTAATCTTAGATAAGTTCACTCCTTCGACGTTTTTTGCTTTGTAGCTAACACCGCATCCCATTAACAAAAATAGTAAAATTGTTAATACAAGTGACCTCACGGGTGTTTCACCTTGTAGTTTTGATCAAACCCGTGGCACAACATTCCCGACAATCCTCCATCACTGCATGTTACTGGGGTAGAAAATAAATTTATAGTTAAACCGAAACCAAATCCATTTACAAAGTCTCCTACACCTAAATACGTCATTCTCATGTTGCTACCATGTGCAACATTTCCAAATGGCAGAGAATTAAGCCTTGCAGATGGTGCATACCCTCTAGCAACTAAGTTATTGCAGGTTAGCGCTCCCAAACTATGGCAATCCGAAATATGTTGACCCGAATACATTCCGTTGAGGTAATCATTAGAGCTAGCATCAAGCAACCCTTGATATCCCAATAATGTATCATTTATGTCCCATATAACACCAAATGCCTTGCCCCACGGGGTTTCGCTTCTGCTAGTAAACCCTCCCATGTAGTTTTGATCTTCTTTGTATCGAGAACCAATCAATTTATTCCCTACAAAAGAGTTTATGGTTAATAATGTATTTAGTTCCTGCAAGGACAACCCATTTCTTTCTGCAAACCTAGCCACCTCTTCTTGCACATAATGATTTTTAACTTCATGAAGTGCATTCATTGCTGTTCCAGCCCAATCGTCAGGGTTAACACCGTTGTACAAGAAATTAAC
>CAXRGH010000128.1:0-9597 GCA_964230195.1 Alteromonadaceae bacterium | reverse complement strand
GTAAGATTAAAGTACTCCGTATTCTCAAATCCAACGTTCTTCAACATACCCTCTAATGTGTCTTGGTCGGGGTGCATTCGAATGGACTCCGCTAGATACTGATAGCTTTCCGCATCCCCCGCGATCAATTGCCCCATTTTGGGTAAAGCATGAAAGGAGTACGCGTCATAGATTTTGCTTAGCATGTCATTTTCGGGCTTGGAAAACTCTAATACTAAAAGGCGACCGCCTGGTTTTAGTATGCGATACATAGACGCAAGTGCTTTGTCTTTATCGGTGACGTTACGCAAGCCAAATGCAATGGTGATCAGGTCCACACTGTTATCAGGAAAAGGTAATGCTTCAGCATTGGCCTGAACGTACTCAACATTACCAACAATTCCTTTATTGGTTAGCTTATCGCGTCCAACTTTCAGCATGCTGTCGTTGATGTCAGCTAATATGACCTTGCCAGTTGGTCCAACGAGTTTGGAAAATTTGGCGGTCAGATCGCCCGTACCGCCAGCAATATCAACAACTGTTTGTCCTGCTCGTGCGCCACTGCAGTCGATTGCAAATCGTTTCCAGATACGATGAATACCCATGGACATTAAGTCATTCATAACATCATATTTTGCGGCTACAGAATGAAATACATCTGCCACGAGTTTTGCTTTTTGATTAACGTCTACGTCTTTGAAACCAAAGTGAGTTGTGTTTGCTTGGCGTTCGTCGGTCATGGCCGATCCCTGTGTGTCAAAAGGTTGAGTGCAATAATATCAAACCCAGCAACAATGAGAAACCGATAAACGGTTTCTCTTGTGCGACGGAATGAATTGTTAGCCGGTAATACCGCTATGGCGCAGCAGTGCGTCTACGGTTGGCGCTCGACCTCTAAAACGCGTAAATAGCGTCATTGGATCTTCACTGCCACCTTTTTCTAAAATATTCACGAGAAAATCGCGTCCCGTTTCGTAGTTAAAAATACCGTCCTCTTCAAATCGCGAATATGCATCGCTCGACAAGACCTCAGCCCATTTGTAACTATAATAGCCAGCGGCGTATCCACCACCAAAGATATGCCCAAAGCTATGCTGAAAACGATTGTAGCTTGGCGGTGTGACAACTGAAATTTGTCCTCGTACTTCGTCTAATGTCTCTTGAATGCTATACGTGTCGACTGAACCTGCGCGCTGGTGGATAAGAAAATCAAATAAGCTAAATTCTAACTGTCTGACCATTTGCATTGCCGATTGGAAATTTCGTGCAGCTAGCAATTTTTCTAGCATGGAGTCAGGCAGTGGTTCGCCTGATTCATAATGACCTGAAAGCATGCGAATAGCTTCCGGCTCCCAACACCAGTTTTCTAGAAATTGACTCGGTAATTCTACAGCATCCCAAGGAACACCATTGATGCCAGAGACTCCCGCCACTGAGATTTGTGTCAGCATGTGATGTAAACCGTGCCCAAATTCGTGGAATAAGGTGACAACTTCATCGTGGGTAAACAACGCAGGCGTATCCCCTACGGGGCCATTAAAATTACAGGTCAGGTAGGCGACAGGCAATTGTAGACTGCCATCCATTTTTTTGAACTTGGCTTGGCATTCATCCATCCAGGCACCGCCACGCTTCTTTTCTCTGGCATACAGATCCAGATAAAATGCCCCGCGCAGAGTGCTTTCGTCATCGTAGATGTGATAATAAGCGACATTTTCGTGCCAAGTATCAATATCCGCTTGTTGTTCAATACGCAGTCCAAACAATTTATTAACGACTGAAAATAATCCTTTAACTACCACATTTTCAGGGAAATACGGCCGTAATTCCTCATCTGAGATGGCGTATTCAGCTTGCTTGAGTTTTTCGCTGTAATAGGCAATATCCCACGCGCTCAGTGTTGCTTTGCCATATGTTTTGGCTGCAAAAGCTTTTAGTTCATCAAATTCTTTTTGTGCTTGCTGGCGAGAAGGTTTGGCTAATTGGTGGATGAAATCAATCACTTGCTCCGGTTTATCTGCCATTTTCGTGGCGAGCGAGTATTCGCCGTAATGTTCAAATCCTAGCAAGTTTGCAAGCTCATGACGCAAGGCCAAGATTTCGTTCATGACTGGGCTGTTATCCCATGTCCCTGCATTTGGCCCTTGATCTGACGCGCGAGTGGTATAAGCAAAGTACATCTCTTCACGAAGAGTGGCATTGTCAGCATACATCATAACGGGAAGGTAGCTCGGAATATCCAAGGTGAAAACCCAGCCGGTTAAGGACTTGCTCTCAGCTGCCTGCTTAGCTGCCTGCTTGGCAGATTCGGGCAGACCTGATAGCTCTGCCTCATCTTTTACTTGCTTAAACCATCCTAGCGTTGCGTCCATTAAATGGTTAGAAAACTGGGAAGACAACTCAGATAAGCGCTGTTTCACTTCGGCAAATCGTGCTTGCTTTTCTGGCGCTAGTCCGATCCCTGACAGCGTGAAATCTCGGATGGATTGTGTGATCACCGTTTGTTCGGGAATCGATAGTTGGTTGAAGTCATCGCTATTTTGTATTTTTGTGTAGGCTTGATACAAGCCCGCATGCTGGCCGACAAAGGTAGAGTATTGAGAAAGTATCGGTAGGCAAGCATCATGGGCCTCTCTCAAGGCATCGTTACTGACCACTGAATTCATATGAGATACAGGCGACCATGCTTTATCTAATTGATCGTTGATAGCATTAATAGGAGCTGATAATTCAGCATAGTTTTTAGGTTCAGAAGCCAAGGTATTGTTAATGGCGGTTTTGCATTGTTCAACGAGTTCTGATATCGCCACTTCAATGTGTTTGGGTTGGATTTTTGAAAATTGCGGCAATTCTGATTGCGCTAATAGAGGATTTTGCATGCTGGATCTCAAACTGTAAAATTGTTTACCTATATGTAGTGATTTTCTGCTCGATAATCAAGGGTTCGTGTTATCCTTACAAGCGTTATTATTGAAACTAATGAGTCGTGACTTAACTCGTATAAGGAGATGAAATGACGTCTGGACAAGCCCAAGATATTATTGAGGAATATCGGAGTTTAGAAGACTTAGTACAAAAATGTACAGGCGAAGATGGCATCCTAGTTGACGTATTTAAAGTTGCCCGCACCTTAAAATTCAAAATTGAGTATATTCCAGAGGAAAACTCAGTGGACTTAGGGTATTTACAAGCCAATGAAAAAGGGCGAGAGCGTACCATGTACCTCAATGATAACTTACCAGTCGCAAGACAGCGTGCTCTTATTTCCTACATGATTGCGGAAAGCGTGGTCATGCCAGAACTCATGATCGCTCCACGCAAAATTCAAGTCACTGTTTTTACCCTTCGTGCATTCCGTGAAATGCGCTTCTCTCGCTCTATGTTGTTGGCCACTCGCTTTGCTTTCAGTGAGCAAGCAATTAATCAACTGTCTGAATTACAGAATCAGAAAACCATGGAGCTTTGCATTCGCCATGCGGAGCGTGAATTTGCCAATGCGACAATTCGCGGTCAAAGTATTGAATTCTTGCTGAACAACCAAATTATATAAATTGATTGAAACCTAACATTCACAACGGATATTTTTATGACACAACAACATTTTGATTACATCGCCATTGGTGGCGGAAGTGGCGGGATAGCGTCTGCTAACCGAGCAGCGATGCACGGCAAGAAAGTCGCAATCATAGAAGCTAGCGCAATGGGTGGTACTTGTGTGAATTTGGGGTGTGTGCCGAAAAAAGCAATGTGGTACGGCGCTCAAGTCGCAGAAGCGATTCATCGCTATGCGCCTGATTACGGGTTTGATGTGACAGTCAACGATTTTAGTTGGCAAACATTAGTTGACAGCAGAGAAGCTTATATCAGCCGAATTCATGGTTCTTACGACCGTGTCTTAGCCAATAATAAGGTGACTGTGATTAAGGGGTTTGCTCGGTTTGTTGATAACCAAACACTTGAGGTTGATGGCACGCACTATACCGCCGATCACATCTTGATCGCCACCGGCGGTCGCCCAACTATTCCAGCAATTCCTGGTGCTGACTTAGGGATTACCTCTGATGGATTTTTTGCCTTAACTGAACAACCAAAAAGTGCACTTGTGGTGGGTGCTGGCTATATTGCCGTTGAGTTAGCCGGTGTTCTCAATAGTTTGGGGACTGACACACACCTTGCTGTTCGCAAACATGCACCGTTGCGTAACTTTGATCCGGTTATCAGTGAAACATTAAGCGAACTGATGCAAGAAGACGGTGTTACCTTGCATACACATAGCACGCCAGTGAGTGTTGAAAAGCTATCCGACAGAGAAGTCCAAGTGACCTTTGATGATGGTGTTAGCGTAACTACTGAGTGTTTAATATGGGCGATTGGCCGCACACCAGCAACGGATACTATTAATCTCGAAGCTGCCGGCGTTGAAACTGACGAGCGCGGTTACATTAAGGTTGATGAATTCCAAAATACCAGTGCGCAAAACGTGTATGCGGTTGGGGACAACATTGGTTATGTTGAGCTCACGCCGGTAGCGGTTAAAGCCGGGCGTTTGTTGTCTGAGCGTTTATTTAACAATCAAACTCACGCAAAGATGGATTATAGCCTAGTGCCTACTGTGGTTTTCAGTCACCCGGCAATTGGTACCATCGGATTGACTGAGGCCGAAGCTGTGGAGCACTATGGTGAGGCTGCTGTCACGGTTTATAATTCCAGTTTTGGTGCAATGTACACCGCGGTAACCAAGCATCGTCAAGCAACCAAAATGAAGCTTATCTGTGCTGGAGATGATCAGAAAGTGGTTGGTTTACACGGTATCGGATACGGTATGGATGAAATCCTACAAGGATTTGCGGTGGCCATTAAGATGGGTGCAACAAAAGCCGATTTTGATGCTTGTGTTGCCATACACCCAACAGCGGCCGAAGAATTTGTGACCATGAGATAGTTCGTTTCTATCTCATACAGCATGATCAATAAAACCGAGTGAACCGTCAGGTTCTCTCGGTTTTTTAATGTCTTTTTCTACTCACGAAAATTTTATGGGTAAAGGAACTTACACCAGATTATTGACACTTATTTAACTAGTGATCGGTCAGCGTAATGTAAAAATAAGGAAATTTTGTCAATGTTCAATGTTTTCAGAATGTGTATCGTCCTCTTCTTGTTCTTCACTTTTTCAAGCAAGTCCTATTCGCAATACCGTCAATATGAATCAAGTAGCCATATCGATGGCGTCTTTAGTGCTGGAACCGGAGCACAATACGGGGGGTTAGGTTTACAAGCGGGTATTAATTTTGGGACCTTCTCTACGCATGTCTTTGGAGGTACAAATGGGCTTGGGGCTGGCGTTAATATCAAACTCAACAACAACGCGTCAGTCGGTATCTCATACAGCGGTGGCTTTGCAGCTGATATCGCTGAAGCAACCGTTAATTTTATACTCGACAACCCGCCAGATGATACTAATTGTGACCGCTACGACGATTGTGACTGGATAGACATCACAGGCTCGGTTGATGAGAGTTATTGGAGCGTTAGCTTCATTTATGATTCAAACAGCTTTTACAATACCGGCTGGTCTTACGGTATTGATCTGGGCATCAAAAAAGAGGACTTTAATACTGATTATCGTAAGGACTCAGAATATGAGCCCTTTTTGGGTTTAAGTGTTGGATTTCGTTTTTAATTGTATAATATGAAAACATTGAAATTGTCTGTCTTAGGATCTGCAGCAGGAGCGTTTTGATGGTGATTACAAGCCAAGATTATGTACTTAGAGTTAAACAAAACATCACAGAAATAACGTGGGCGGAGTTCACCACAAAAGACAAAATTTTATTGATTGATGTTCGCGAGCCGCAAGAATGGGCAGACGGGTATGTTGATGGCGCTCATTGTGTGCCACGTGGCGTGTTGGAGATGAAAATAGCCGCATTGCTGGAGCAGCATGTTGATACGCCTGAAACACAATCTATCGCTTTGTATTGTCGTTCAGGAGCACGCTCTGCCTTGGCAACTCAATCATTGATGGATATGGGATACCAGAATGTGTGTTCTATTACAGGAGGCTATCAAGCCTACTTGAAGGCATCCCAATAATCTGTATAGCCTTTATAGCTTTTCGATTAAGCGCATCGCCGACTCTAGCAACGCATGGTCGTCCTGTGGACTATCGTATTGTTTTTCAATAACAGAGAATCTCTGGCTCATGTCGGGTAAGCCGAAGCAGCTCGCGCTCCCTTTAATACGGTGAGCAATGCTTTTTATCGAATGGTAATCGCCAATCGCTTGAGCAACTCTCAGTTTGTCGAGATCTTGCTTGAGGCTACTGATATAATTGATTCGCAAATTGGCCATAGTGGCCTCTTCAATCACATTGTTATCACCGACGTCGTCATGGTTAAGGTGTTCAGTAATTGTCTCAACGAAAGACGCTCGCTCCAGCGGCTTCGCGATACAATCGCAGAAACCAAGGGACAGATAGTCATTTTGTTGTTGCGAGACATCGTGCGCAGTGAAAGCGATGACGGGAGAATCAATGTTGTTCGCTTTGAGTTGTTTTATTGCTTCAATACCGTTGATTATCGGCATTGATATGTCCATCAAAATAAGATCATAAGGTTCGGCGATTTTTGCCTTAAATAACGCTTCTTCACCATCATAAGCAACGTCTACATTCACATTCATACGTTCAAGCAATAGTTTAACTAGCGCAACATTATCGGGTTGGTCATCGGCAACAAGTACACGTTTCTGTTTGAATATTTTCTGTGAATCATCTGTCTCTGGCTCAACACTATCATGGGTATTATGCACCATCAGTTCATGTTCAGAATACAACATATGAAGTTTACATTGCTCAGTAAGAGGGATCGTCACAGTGAAAATACTGCCAACACCTTTTTCGCTCTGTACAGTGACATCACCGCCCATACCTTGCGCCAGTTGACGAGAAATACTCAAGCCTAAGCCACTACCACCAAACCGTCTTGTGATGGTGGCATCAGCCTGAGAAAAGGGGGTAAATATCAGCTCTTTTTCTTTTTCTGAAAGGCCAATGCCGCTGTCTTTAACTTCAAACGTAACAGTGTCATTGGTACTGCTGATTAAGAATTCTACATCACCATGGCGTGTGAATTTCAGTGCATTATTCAATATGTTTTGAAGGATTTGTCTTAATCGTGTTGGGTCAGCATACAGTTTGACTGGTATGGGATACTGAAAACGACCGGAGAATCCAATCCCTTTATCTATCGCGGATTGTTCTGCTGTTGCACACATGTCATTAAACAGCTTAATAAGATCAATCTGAAGATATTCAAATTCAAGTCGGTTCTCTTGTATCTTACTGATATCTAGAATGTCATTAATGATGCGTAGCAGATGTCGGCCACTGTTGGTGATTGATGTGAACACTTTTCGATGTTGATCTTTGGGGACGTCACCCGACAAGAGTGCTTCGGAAAAACCGATTATAGACGTCATCGGCGTTCTAATTTCATGGCTAACGGTTGCAAGGAATTGGTTTTTTGCGTCATCAGCTTGCTTTAATTCATCATTCGCAGCTGCTAACTGCCGGTTGGCGAGGGACAGTTGCTCGGTTTGCGCGGCGACTTCTTTTTTAAGATTCTGCCTTAATCGATAATTGCTCTCTGCAATCAGAGAATTACGGTCGGCTAATGCGAATGCTAGTAACATTGCGTCAAGAACACCACCAATCAAGCTAATTAACTCGACATTCAAATTCGGATGGAAAACTAACCCTTGATTCTTGGCAATCATGATTGTCAGTGGCAGTAGCAGGCACAAAAACGCGATACTGAAGTATCGAGCGGGTCGATATCCATCAACAATTTTCTTCAAACCGGCGCCAAAAGCAGTAAATACCCATATGACAATGGTAATAGAGGCAACGTCTCTGTTGTACTCATACAAATAAACAGTGAAGGGTAAGAACAGAATACAGACCAGACTATTCAGGGCAAAAATTTTTGCGCAGGGACTGGTTTTAATATTCAATTGCAGGAAACGAGTACAAAATAACCCACCGAAAATCGGCATTAACAAAAACGGAATGAAATGATAACGGTAGTCCGTCAAGCCGAAAAATTGAACTCCTAACTTAAAATCGAAAAACCATGCCGCCATATACACAATTAGGTACATGTCATACAACAAATGCGGTGTTTCACGAGAGCCAATGAAGATAAATAAATTGTAAATGCTCAGAGCAAATAGGGCTCCAAAAGCGGCAAGTACGATAGCATAGTAGAGTTGGGCTTGTGTTTGATAGTCGAGGGATGGTGTAACGGATAAACGAGGTTCGGAAAAGAATACGTCGCTACGAACCTCGATAACGAGTTTCGCCATTTCTCCCGGTGGGATCTCAAAGAAAAGCGCATTACTCATGGGAAGCACAGACTGTTTCCCGTAGCTATGTGACTTTTGTTGTGTTGCTCCTCCCGTAAACAGCGACGCTGTAATATTATCAATAACGGTACCGTGCACATCAATTGCCCAGTCTGACTGTCCAGTATCATTGTGTAGATTAATAATACCGATGTATTGGCCAGTGTCTCGATTAACAACTGTCAAAGGTTTATTATTTTGCAAGCCGGCCGTATGGTAGTTGATGCCTCGCGGCTGTGTTGACTCAATTTCATACAGATTCAATAAGTGGCTAATGTTTTGTCCTTGAAACTCAGACAATGACACTGGCGGGTATGAAGGCAGTGATTGATGTCCTGCAAACGATTGTTGAGTAAGGGTAAGCATTACCAACAGCGCTAGGTGTTGGAGGAAACGAAGGGCCCAATTTTGCCAGCAATTAAACTGTCTTGAACAATACTGATTTGATGAGTTGACGAGTTTCACTAACGAACGTCTCTTTTCTAATTAATCTTTGATAGACAAACCTTAGAGAATGCCGTTCCCTGATACCATAAGTAACGTCTCCGTAAGTGACTGACGTCTTGGCGGTATTCGAAGCGTGGTCGTTTAAAGACGATACGCAGTATCATAAGTATATGTAACATTTATACTTATTCAATAAATATTTATTGTAGGATTGGCTAAGGGCGGAAATGCTTTGATTGCATGGCGTTGAATAATTGATACAAGCTAGAGACGTCAGTCGAAGACACCAATGACAAACAATAAGCCGCCGCTTCAAGTGTTGACAGCCCCTTGTCAATTGATGTTTTTCGAATCTCATATTGACCTGTCGGTGGATTATTGAAATGCCATTGTTTGATGGAATGAAGCCACGGGTTTGTTTGATAAATTTTGAAGGCCTTTCGCCATGTACTGTCAATAAAGATCCAATATTGGGGTCTATTGACCTCTTGGCTTGAGTAAGACTCCATCGCTTCACTCTTGTCACTGGGGTAGACTAAACAATAGTTTTCTGGCGATGTTTCAACTTGCTGGCGCAATGTTTCAAAGTCCGTGGGTGTCTCTCCAACATAGATTTCAGTATTGGTGATCGCCAATGACAATAAACGCCCGGTATTTTTTGCGTGGTTTACTTCGTTGGGGTGGAGTAACAAGATGAGAGTAATATCGGTATTGACCGTTTTTACATCGGCACATAAACACACTGACTCAGGGTAGTGGCATGTG
>CAXRGH010000127.1:0-22456 GCA_964230195.1 Alteromonadaceae bacterium | reverse complement strand
AGTTAATTGGCCGTCAATATTGATGGGTCCATTGATGCGCGGTATTGGCGTGGAATGCACCACTAATGAAGTCAATAAGCAAACAAAAGCAACCGACAGGGTTATTATTTTCATTAAGAGTCTCTAGTCAACATCCTGTTTTAACTGACTGAAAAAACGAGAATTTATAATGGTTGTTTATTGTAACCAAGCGTAACTGAACTTTGCAAATATATTATGCTGATTCGCTCTAAAAGATCCTAATTCATCGTTGTATCCACTGTTACCGCCATAGCCAATGTAGATGACACTTTGAGGGTTAACTTGGTAAGTGTAAATGGCTTGAGCAACCAGTTTTTCGGTTTGCGCATTTGGGGTAGTGTACAGATAATTGTCTAAATTTCGGTGAATGTCCGTGTAGATAAGTTTTATTCTCACCATTTGTCTGAGGTTAAAATGAATATTGGTCCACCAAGTCCCTTGATTGGCTTGATAAACTGAAGAGCCAGAGAGGGTTAAGGTGTCGTCCACCCAAGTAACGCCTGATTTGAAATAGGAGTTGAAGTTGGCATTGATTGTATATTGAATACGCTTACGATCGGCTAGGCGATTATTGACAAAATCGATCTTGGAACCCGAATTATGTTTGTATATCAGGTGTAAAATTTCATTTGGCCGCACTTCACCAGATAAACTACAATCCTTTTGCTGGAAAATTGAGGTATTGTCGGTGAGCGACAGTAAACTCTCGTCCAAACGGTTGCCCACTTGTTCTGTCCATTTACATTGATAGCTCAATACTGATTGATAGGAGCCGAAGACACTAAAGTTCAAGGCTTGCGAATCAAGTATGAATTCATCATTCATATTTCTGAGTGCTTGGTGATCGGTATTGAGCCTGAGGCGATTCCACCATTGGGTATTGCTGTACCAGTTTCTACCAGCTCCTACGTAATATTGTTTGCTATCCGCTCGATTAATAAACCCGAGATCAGAACGAAACCCTTCTGATATCTCTTTATATTGTACATAGCCATTCCAATCGCGTTCTCGGTGTTGTAAAGCCACGTAATAGTTATGTCCGCGCAGTGGTTGATCATGTTGTGTTCTCCAAAACGTTTCATTTGCCCAGCAGTTTGCAAATTCACAAGTTTCAGAGGCTTCACTTATATCAGCGAATTGAGCCGAGAGGTCTTCCGGGTAGCGAGTATCAGAAGTAATTGCTTCAGCGATAAACACATCTTGAGGTGTGATGTTATAACGTCCATCCACCATGAACAGATAGTTATGATAGTTATCTGCCTTTCTTAAGGTTGATAACATGCCTATTGTCGCTTTCGAAGAAGCATCGTATCTGTAGCGCATGGCTGCGTTATGACTACTTCCCACAAGCTGGGCCGTATCTGATTTTAAACTTCCTGGAACATTGATATTGGTTTCAGTGTCGTCGGTTGCCAATATGCCGTAGGAATGTTTATTGGTTTTACCAGAAATTTTGAGACCAACCGTCGGCTGAACAATATTCCTCGTGTGCACGAGTTTTTGATTGGTCGTAAATATCTGTGCATTTTCGAGGAAGAATGGACGTCTTTCCGGAAAGAATAGGTTGAAATTGTTATTCACGTTGAGCTGTCCAGCGTCTGCTTCAACTTGAGAAAAGTCGGGATTAAATGTTGCATTTAACACCGTTTCGCTATTGATACCCCATTTGATGTCAGCACCAGCGTCGAGTGTATCTGTGTCGTTCCAGTCACTCGTTCCATTCGCGTCTCTCTGACGGCTATTACCGGTTAATAGCGTGGGGACAAAGGCTAGATTGTTTCCTTGACGCGCTCCCGCAAATCCTTGGAACGGAACCATCTGACACACCCAGCAACCGTTGTTGTGGTCGATATCTATATTGGAGTAGCGAAATGACTGAGCACGCGGACGCACCCGCTTGAAATCAAATTTCCAAGTTTGTGGCCTATCACTTTGATTAAAATTGAAATTTCTCAATGGTATTTCAAATTCAACAATAAAGCCTGTGTCCGTTACTTTACCCGCAGATGACCAGATCCCATTCCACGAGTCGCTTGATGTCCCGGTTATAGCGGTTTGTACGTTGTCTCTTTGAACGCCAAGAGGATTAGATTCAAAATGAAAGGCAATCTTTGAATCACCGTAAGGGTCAATTTTTACGCCAACACGGTCATCGGCTTTTATTCGGTCGCGAACCTGATATCTCGCCCGAATTTCTGAGGGGGTGTCGTCTTTTGCATCAAACGCAATAAATAAACTGGTCCCATTTTCCATAACATAAACATCTGTTTTTGCATTAAGTTCGGGGTAGTTCACTGGTAGATTCACAAAATCAAGAGAGAATTTATGAGCGAGTTTCCATTCATCTTTGTCCAGTTGTCCGTCAATGGTTGCGGCTGAATTGACTTTCGGGATGAGTGGCGAGGCTTGAGATACAGAGGCGACCATCACTGATGCAAGCACGAGTGAAAAAATGAACGTAACACGGTAGAGCAAGTTGAAAATCCCTTTAAAAATTGATCTATATGGTCAAAAGTGCTGTACTCACCGTGTAAAAAACAGTGGTGCACACCACAATACTATAAAAATAAAAAATAATAGCCGGACATTGTCCATGTGTGGCTCCAGAAGTCAAACGACTTTGTGACAGACACTTAAGCTATTTTTGGAATAGGAATATCCATGAACCGAGTCATTATACGATTTCTCCCCCTGATTTTCATTGTGGCCGCTCTTGTGCTGGCTGTTTTACTCGTACTGTCACGAGAAAAGCCTCAACGCAAAAAAGCGGAGCCAAAGTTACCGGTGGTTGAGGTGATGTCTGTAGCACTGACCAACCCTCAATTTTCTGTATCGTCACAAGGTATGGTATCGCCAAAGCATACCACCTTGTTGAGTGGTCAGGTTGCTGGCCGGGTCGAATGGGTGTCGGATATGTTTATCGAGGGCGGAAGCTTTAATAAAGGGGATGTGTTAATTCGTCTAGAGCAAGATGACTATTTAACCGACGTCAAGCAGGCAGAGGCTAACCTAGCACGGGCAAAAGCCTCCCTCCAAGAGGAGCAGGCGCGAGGAAAAGTTGCTGCTGTTGAATGGAGCACAATTCAAAATAGTGTTGCTCCCGAGCTCGGGTTGCGTAAACCGCAACTTGCCAATGAGGAGGCCAACGTTAAGGCAGCCGAAGCTAACTTAGAGCGTGCTGAGCGCAATTTGAAACGTACCTCGATTCTTGCACCATTTGATGGGATTGTCAGAGTAAAAAATGTTGAAATTGGTCAATTTGTTGGGGTTGGTAGCCAACTGGGCACTTTATTTGACACAAAGATTGCTCAAGTTCGTTTGCCGTTGAAACAGTCAGATTTTGCATATTTGAGTTTGGATGAGGGCGACAACCTCATCAAGACACCAGTATTATTGCGTGCCACGGTCGCAGGTAAAGAGAAACAGTGGTCTGGCTACATCACACGAGATGAAGGACTCATTGATGATGCAAGCCGAGTTACGTTTGCCGTAGCCGAAGTTAATGATCCCTACCGTCGTAATAATACTGTAGGTGATGTATTGAAATTTGGCACCTTTGTGCAAGCTGAGATCCAAGGGAAGCAAGCCAATGGGGTGGCTATTATTCCAAGGAAAGCGCTCCGAATTGACAATACGGTAATAGTAGTTGATGGCGATAATCAACTGCGCTCAGTTCCGGTGGAAGTCATCAAATCAGAAACTCAGCACGTTTGGATTTCTCGCGGGCTATCAGCAGAACAACAATTAGTGGTCTCATCGTTAGCAAATCCGACAGATGGTACCGAAGTCAAGATCAAGACTGACTCTCCGGCTATGGCAACAACGTCGAGTACAGATATTGATGGTGGAGCACGTTAATGACTTATAAAATCAATACTGAAACGGGTTTGATTCCGTGGTTTGCGCGTAATCATGTTGCTGCTAATTTACTGATGGTTGCTCTTATCATTGGCGGTATTTTGTCTGCATTTGCTATCAAAAAGGAAGTATTTCCGTCCATGATGTTGGACATGGTCAGTATCCGTGTCCCCTATCTTGGCGCCGCTCCCCAAGAAGTTGAAGAGGGTGTTATCCTCAAAATAGAAGAAGCCATTGAAAACGTGGAAGGGATCAAAAAGATGACTTCCACCGCCAGTGAAGGCATGGGCAACGTGCTCATAGAAGTTCAAGATGGATACGATCCGCTGATTCTGCTTGATGAAATTAAAGTGTTAGTGGATGCCATTCCAAGTTTTCCAGACAACACTGAAAAACCGGTGATTTATCAGCCCAAAATTACTCGCGATGTATTACGTGTAGCCTTGTACGGGGATGTTTCTGAGCGTGAATTAAAAGAAACCGCGAAGGATTTGCGTGATGATATTGCAGGACTCGAAGGGGTGACTTCAGTTGAGGTCAGTGGTGCGCGAGACTATGAGGTTTCTATTGAAGTATCTGAACCAAGACTACAGGAACATAATCTAACCTTTAACGATATTGTCAATGCAGTGCGCAGAACGTCTATTGATCTACCTGGCGGTAGAGTGCGCAGTGAAAATGGCGATATTTTGTTGCGAACCAAAGGTCAGGCCTACACGGGCGCTGAGTTTGCCGAGATTTTATTGGTCAATCGTTCTGACGGAACACGGTTGACTTTGGGTGATGTGGCTACCATCAATGATGGTTTCATTGATGAACCGCGCTTTTCTTTATTTGATGGCAAACCAACCGTGAATGTTGTTGTTAAAGCCATCGGTGATGAGGATGCACTCTATATTGCCGATACAGTTAAAGCGTTCGTAGAAGGCCAACGCGATCTATTACCTGCAAATATGAAGATGGACGTTTGGCGTGATAGCTCGTTCTACTTGTATGATCGGTTAGAGTTGATGCTGAACAACATGAGCTTTGGCGCCATTCTAGTTTTTCTAGTGCTCACCTTGTTCCTACAGTTACGACTCGCATTCTGGGTTATTGTTGGTATCCCTGTATGCTTTCTGGGCACGTTAGTGTTCATGCCAATGGAAATGGTTGATGTCTCTGTCAACATGATTTCATTGTTCGGCTTTATTCTTGTATTGGGAATTGTGGTGGATGACGCCATTATAATGGGCGAGTCTGCCTATACAGAAATTGATGAGCATGGTCACAGTACTGAAAATGTGATCCGTGGTGTACAGCGTGTGGCAATGCCAGCAACTATAGGAGTCATCACCACCATTATTGCATTTATTCCTCTATTGATGGTAGACGGTCCGTCATCGACAATATGGAAATCCATTGGCTGGGTGGTGATTATTTGTTTGGTCTTCTCACTCGTAGAGTCCAAGCTTATTTTGCCAGCGCACTTGGCGCAAATGCGGCAACGTAAGTTAAAGCGTAAGAACGCTTGGAAACGATTTACCGACAGTATCTCAAATCATTTGAAACGATTTATCAAAGAGCGCTATACCCCGTTTGTTCGTAAAGCAATTCAGTATCGTTACCATACACTATCATTATTCTTTTCTGTCATGATCATCATGTTTGGCCTGTTTGGTAGTGGCATTGCACGTTTTGTGTTCTTCCCTAATATTCCCAGTGATTCAATTCAATCTAGCTTGACAATGGAGGCCGGTGCGTCCATTGAGCAGCGCAACGCCGTGATGCGCCAAATTGAGGCTGCGTTGCTGAAAACTGATGATCAGTTACGAGAAGAGTATGGTGAATCCATTCTTCAACATTATGTGATTTATGGCACTTCTAGCGCTGAAGCCGTGTTAATTGCTGAACTCAGTAAAGGTGAAAAACGTGAGGTTGATGGTTTTGAAATTGGGCGTGCTTGGCGCAAGAACTTGCCAGAGCTACCCGGGGTTGAGAAGCTTGATATAGGTGGCGGTGGTGGTCCTGGACCACAGGGAAAAGATATTAGTTTCACCCTCAATGGACGCAATCTTGATGAATTACAGGCTGTGGCGAATCGTTTAATGGATGAGTTACGAAACTATGATGGGGTAGTGGATGTCGGCGACAACTTCTCTAGCGGTGGTGACGAATTACGTTTCTCTATGAAGCCAGAAGCAGAGGCTTTGGGTTTACGCTTAAATGATCTTGCGCAGCAAGTACGGTTTGGTTTTTATGGAGCCGAGGCTCAACGTATTCAGCGCGATGACGAAGAAATAAAAGTCATGGTTCGTTATCCAAAAGAAGCTCGGACTAGTTTGGCTCAATTTGAAGAAATGCGGATACGCACCAACAACAATCAAGCGATTCCTTTTTCAGATGTGGCGTTTGTAGAAAAAAGCAAAGCATATTCAGCAATCGTGCGCATTGATGGTGTGCGTGCTATTAGCGTAGAGGCGGGTGCTGATAAAACCCGAATCAATCCTCAGAACATTGTTCGTGACTTACAGGACGAGTTTATTCCTGACTTATTGCAAACCTATCCTTCCGTCAATATTGAGCTCGGAGGGGCATCTGAGCAGGAGCGTGATTCGTTGGGCTCGTTATTCCAAGGCTTTGGATTTGCCTTGATTGCTATGTATGTGTTGATGGCTGTTACCTTACGCTCTTATTCGCAACCGTTGATGATCATGAGCGTGATCCCTTTCGGTATCATTGGTGCCATCATAGGACACTTATTACTCGGTTACCCAGTTAGCATCCTGTCAATGTGTGGTATTGTTGCCTTATCTGGTGTGGTGGTCAATGACAGTCTCATTTTGGTGGATTTTGTAAACAGAGCGCGCGCAGAAGGGCAATCAATGTTGGAGTCAGCGGTTGGTGCTGGAGCGGCTCGTTTTAGAGCGATTGTATTGACATCACTTACCACATTTATTGGCTTGATACCGATTGTGAGTGAGACAAGCTTGCAAGCTAAAATTGTGATTCCGATGGCGATTTCGCTTGCCTTTGGCATTTTGTTTGCCACCGTTATTACATTGATATTAGTACCTTGTTTGTACTTGGTCGTTGATGACACGAAACGTGGACTTAGGTTCATCTTCGTTGAACCCTTTGAGCTATTGAGTGAAGCCAAAGAGAAACGCGAGAGTGTGCAGTGAATGTGATGGTTTGAAATCTAGCATTTAACAGAGGGGCTTATTTACGACGCGATAAGCCTCAGCTCACTTAGAAACTTCCAATAAAAAAGCCCGCAAGAGCGGGCTTTTTTGATAGCTGCTTTCGCTTACTTAGCGAAATGTGCGTGGCTTAGGTGGACGCGCTTCGCTCACGTTCACGTTACGGCCATTTAGCTCTTTACCGTTAAGACCTTCGATAGCTGCTTCCGCATCTGCTTTCTCAGAAAACTCAACAAAACCGAACCCTTTTGAACGACCGCTTTCACGATCCATAATGATTTTTGCGCTTACAACGTCACCGAATGCTTGGAAAGCTTCTTTTAAGCTAGAATCATCAAGTTGGTACGATAAATTGCCTACATATAATTTCATGTGTTTTTTTCTCTGATTGTTTGGGACTTTCGTCAAGAGTGTCAACAATCAAATTCACTTCGGGACGACAGTCAGCATTAGTCTCTGACACGGTCACCACAATAGGCTCATTTGCCCCAATATGCAACCGTTAGCGTGTTTATTTTTTATGACAAATTTGATAAATAGCAAATACTTATCCTGGATCCCCTATTTCAACTCAAAATGACGTTCTAATTAGCGTCTGATTTATCCTTCAATGACTCTACCCACATCACTGTGGAACCACACACAGCGGCTGGCATGACAATAAAATTGATGATAGGAATAAACGTCAACAACGCAATGGCGGTGCCAAAACCGAATGCCATACTTGGATTTTGACTGAGTACTCTGCGCATGCTGGCAAATGGAATTTTGTGGTTATCAAACGGATAATCAGAAAATTGAATAGCTAATACCCATGCGGTAAAACAGAACCAAAGCAACTGTCCAAATACAGGTAGAACGAAAAAGAGTAATGCAAACACGAAGAAGCGTGGGATAAAGTACACCAGTTTCTGAAATTCACGCGATAGTACTCGGGGCACATCTTTGAGCAACGACAGGGCTGAGGTGGGCGGTGCGGATTGTTGCGTCAGATAGTGTTCGACCTTTTCAGATAACAGTCCGTTAAAGGGTGCCAATATCCAATTCGCCAACGTAGTAAATAAAAAATAAACAAACAGCGCCATGGTGACAATGATCAGAGGTAACAGAAATCCGCTCAACCACTGTAACCAGCTGGGTAAAAAATCATTGACTACTTGTTGCCACTGTTCAACCTCACCCAAAAGAAACCAGAATACTCCACCAAACAATAACAAATTCACAATAAAAGGTACCCATACAAAGGTCCTTAACCCTGGTGTAGTGAGAAGTTGCATACCTCTAAAAAGATAGTTAAAACCGGTGAAAAATGACATAAAACTCCCAATGCAAAATGATGCGTTTTGTGCAGAATACCTGAGGCATTTCCCAACTGCTAGTCATAGCTTCTATCAATTGCAACAGAATTCTCATTAAGCTCAATGAATAGAACGTCGTTGCTATGTTGTGACATTATGCGCATTCTGCTAATCTCCAAATCACAAGCTCATAATAATAATAAGCTCCCGTAATGCGACTGCACAAAATACGATTAGCCGGATTCAAGTCATTTGTTGATGTCACCAATATCCCATTTCCCGATAACATGACGGCGATAGTGGGACCTAATGGCTGTGGTAAATCAAATGTGATTGATGCGGTTCGCTGGGTGTTAGGGGAAAGTTCTGCTAAAAATCTCCGCGGAGATGCTATGACGGATGTGATTTTCAACGGTTCTAGTGCGAGAAAACCAGTATCCCAGTGCAGCGTTGAGTTAGTGTTTGACAATACCAGTGGCCGTGTTCAGGGCGAATACGCTAAGTATAATGAGTTGTCAGTTAAACGTGTCGTTAACCGCGAAGCTCAGTCACTTTATTACTTGAATGGCACTAAATGCCGTCGTCGGGATATTACCGATATTTTCTTAGGAACTGGGTTAGGGCCACGAAGTTATGCCATTATTGAGCAGGGCATGATCTCGCGTCTTATTGAGTCAAAACCACAAGAACTCAGAGTTTTCATTGAGGAAGCGGCCGGTATCTCCAAGTATAAGGAGCGCAGACGGGAAACTGAAAATAGGATCCGTCATACGCGAGAAAATCTAGACCGTCTGCAAGATGTCAGGTCTGAGCTTGCACAGCAACTGGATAAGCTCAAACGACAAGCCGCTGCTGCTACGCGATATACCACTTTAAAAGCAAGAGAACGCACGTTGAAAGGTGAGCTAGCAACGGTGCGGTGGATAAAACACAGTGAACAAGTGGTGGCATTTGAAGCCCAAATTAAACAGCAAGAAACCGATATTGAAGTGTTTATTGCTGAGCAGCGTGGTAGTGAGAAAAGCAGGGCTATCTATTATGAAAAACAACAAGATCTCACTCAAACCTTACAAGACCTACAATCACAACTGTACAAAATCGGCTCTGAAATAAGTCGCTTGCAACAAGATCAACTGCATACAACTCAACGTAAGAACCGAATCAATCAAGATATTCAACAGTTACAGCAATCGTTAGACGAGGCGGTGAGTCACCACGAAATTCAACGTGAAAAAGCGGCCGAGTTAACCGCTCAGATTGATGGTTTAACGCCCGAATTGGCGATGGCTGATGAACAGCAAGAACAATCTCAAATGCTGGTTTTAGACGCTGAAGAAGCTCATGAAACACTATTGAATTCACTGCGTGAACAGGAACAACATTATCACAATATTAAACAGCAAATTGAAACGCGCAAATCTCAATTGCAATCAATACGTCAGATAGCGCAGCGCAGCCAAGTTCGCATTGACCAAATCAAACAATCGCTAGTGGCGATCAATGTAAGTGAGCAAGCCGACCAAATTGCCATTATTGAAGCTCAAGTGATGGATGTTAATCTTATTCTTGATAAGCAAGCAGAAAAGCATGAGGCAGCGTGTCAACGTCACCAAAAGTTAACTGACGATGTTGCTTCTAGTGAGGAAAAACTTGCCAACTACGTTGGCCAATTGCAGACGGCAGAGGCTGAACTGACTGCCGTGGAAACCCTCATTGATCAAAATAGCAACCCGTTGCAAGCCCATTTGGACAATCAGTCCGTGGAATATCAGCTGATATGGGCTTATCTTGATGTCCCGGAACGCTGGCAAAAAGCAGTTGAAACCGTGCTAGGTTATTTTGGAGGTAGCTGTGTAGTGAATGATGCTACTCTTCACACTGCTGACTTAGCTGGACAGTCTTGGTTTAAGGGGGCAATGAGCGACAACAAAAAACAGGGTACCCTAGGGTCGATGATTCGTAATTCCGCTCACCCCTCATGTTTGGATGCGGTTGAATGTGTTGAAACCCTTGAAGAAGCCTTATCTCAGCGTGCAAATTTGACTTCTGGGTTGTCATTAATTACTCCTCAGGGACATTGGTTAGGGGTTGATTTCACTGTTTTTCCTCAGCAAGGAGAACAACACACAGGCGACTTGGAACTGCACACTCGAAAGCAGCGATTACTGTCTGATATTGACAATATGCGCCGAGAAAAAGAAACCTTGAGAGACACTCTCCATTCCCAAAAACAAGCGGTTGGTGACGCCGAAGGGGAAAAACAAGCGACGCAAACAGCACACTTTGAAGCAAAGAGTCAGTTGCAGCAATTAACGATTACCTTAGAGCATGAACGTCAGCTGTTAGCGAACGCTGAAGAAACCGCACAGTCATATCGCGACGAACTGGAAGTGCTGACGGCGCAAGTTGAGGAAGAGGCAATCGAAGCGGAGACGATTGAAGAATCGTTGGAAGCGGCGTATGAAACACTAGAAGCAGCACATCAAACGCAAGATGATCATGAAGCTGCGCGACAACAAAGTGCAACTCAAATGCAACAAGCGCGTTTACAACACCAATCCAGTAAAGACGCCTATCATCAATTGGCATTACAGTTGGCGGCGTTAGAAACACAGTTGAAGAGCTTAGCCGCGAGTGAAGCCCGAGAGCAAGAGCAAGTGATAGCGTTGCGCGAGCGTCAAGATATTTTACTAGAAGAGCGTGAGATGCTGGAAGAGCCAGATGTGAATCATGAAGAGTTGTTGGAAAGTTTAATGGAGGAAAAACTCGCCATTGAAGCGCAACAAGTCACACTCAATACCGAATTGGCTGAGGTAGATGTTTGGCTGAATGATGTCGAGAAAGGTCAACAGAGTGTTCAGCAAAAAGTTGACGCAATGCGTTCGGAATTAGAACGAAATAAACTGGACTGCGAAGGTCAACGCATCAGAGCAAACAGTATCCTTGAACAATTAACCGAATTAGGCCAAAACTTGAAAACAGTTTTGGAGACCTTGCCGGATGATGCAAATGAGCCACAATGGCAGAGCGAACTCGAACAAGTTCAGCGCGGCGTATCTCGCTTGGGGGCAGTCAACCTTGCTGCGGTTGAAGAGTTTGAGCAACAATCTGAACGTAAAGCCCACTTGGACACGCAATTTGATGATCTTACCGATGCGTTAGAAACACTTGAGGCCGCTATCAGAAAAATTGACAAGGAAACACGAAGCCGATTCAAAGCGACTTTTGAGCAAGTGAATGGTGACTTAAAAATGCTATTCCCTAAAGTGTTTGGGGGCGGTGCCGCGTACTTGGATCTGACAGATAATGATTTGTTGGAAACCGGGGTGACGATAATGGCTCGTCCACCGGGAAAGAAAAATAGTACCATTCACTTGTTATCGGGTGGGGAGAAAGCCTTAACGGCATTGTCGTTAGTCTTTGCGATCTTCCGGCTTAATCCAGCGCCGTTCTGCTTGCTTGATGAGGTTGATGCACCGTTGGACGATGCGAACGTTGGCCGTTTCTGTAAGTTAGTGACCGAGATGTCGCAAACCGTACAATTTATTTATATAACGCATAATAAAATTGCCATGGAAATGGCAAATCACCTCACGGGTGTTACAATGGCCGAGCCGGGTGTGTCGAGGATGGTATCCGTCACGGTTGATGAAGCTGCAAGCATGGTTGAAGAATAGAATATGAAGGATTTGCAATTTACATTGATTGTACTGGGAGCTGGTGCAATTTTGGGGGTTTTGGTTCACGGTTTGTGGACCATAAGAAAGAACGCTGAGCCCGATGATTATGAGGCTGATAGTACGTTTGCTGATAATGAAGACATGTCGTTTAATGCAACAGATGATGATCAAAGTCGTCGCGTGAACTCTTATTTTGACAGTGATGAAAACAGTGGGCCTGATGATACGAACGCTGATGATAGCGATCCGTTAGAGGCCTTCGACGCCATCGAACAAGAGGACAATGGCACCAATCAATCCAGCTCAACTCAAGCTGTGAATCAATCAGATAATGCTGTGTCTACTCGCACCGAGCAACCCGATGAGTTAACGGTTATCAACCAAGATCCAGAAAGTTCGACTCAAATTAAAGAAGAAATAGGCACGCACAATAATCAAGCAGACAGTGATGCTCATTTTGATGAGCTTGGTATTGGTCGAGTGAGAACGGTATCAACGGCATCGCAAGATGCAATGCCATCCAAACCGAGTGTCTTAGAAGAGTCGAAGCAAGATAAACGTGCATCAGAACTCCCAACTCCGCCACGCTCATTCTTAAAAGCGAGTGAATCTGAAACACCGAATGAGGGAACGTCTGTTGCCTCTAAGTCAGAAGCATCTATTGGTACTCAAGAGGATTTGCAAGATTCCGTTTCTGTTGAGCAAGAGGAAAATATGTCAGCGATTGCAGATGATACTGGTTTGTCGTTCTCTGCCATCGATCCTGACGAACGTGAGGAATCTAACAGCAAGTCTGAGGTGATAGCACCAGAAGGAGATACAGCGCCAACCGATGGAAAGTCCGTCAAAGCTGTAAAACGAGACAAGAGTGCAGTTCGCAAACCCAAAAGAACACGCCGTTCAAAAGTTGATGAAGATCAGATGTCTATTAATTTTGATGATGTGCCCGCGGCAGAGGAAGTTACGCCAAACAAAAACGTAGCCACCTTGGAGCCTGAAATTCTGACACTCCACGTGAAAACTGATAACGAAGATGGAATTGAAGGCGCTCGGTTACTGCCGCTATTGCTGACCTTAGGACTCAAGTTTGGCGAGCATCAGATATTCCATCGACATGAGTACAGTGACGGGAAAGGTCCGGTGTTGTTTAGTCTGGCGAATATGTTTATGCCAGGTGTGTTTGATATTGACAATATGGAGCAATTCAGTACTCAAGGAATTGCCATTTTTATGACGTTACCGGCAGAAGGCGACGCACGACAAATTTTTAATATGATGCATAATGGCGCGAGAAAAATTGCCGAAGAATTCAACGGTCAAGTGTTAGATGGCCAGCGCTCTACGCTCACCAAACACGGTGTTCAGCGTTATTACGAACGCATCAAAGAATTTAATCGCAAACAACGAATCATCCGCTAACCCAACGATGTAAAGTGAGAAAAGCCTTTGACTGATGTTGCTATTGAAGCGCAAGTAGTACACTTGCGCAATCAATTGAATGAATACAACTACCAGTACTATGTACTGGATGATCCAACCGTACCAGACGCTGAATATGATCGTTTGCTACGTCAACTTCAAGCATTGGAAGTTCAATATCCGCAATTGATTGTAGAGGACTCACCAACACAGCGTGTTGGTGGACAAGCGAACACGTCATTCGCTTCTGTGACTCATGAGGTTCCCATGTTGTCATTGGATAATGCGTTTGATGAAACTGAATTCAGGCAATTTGATAAACGTATTCAAGATCGCCTAAAAACAAGCACAGATAACGTCTTTTGCGGTGAACCAAAACTCGATGGTTTAGCGGTCAGTATTTTATATCAAGATGGTATTATGGTTCGTGCTGCAACCCGAGGTGACGGAACCACGGGTGAAGACATTACTCACAATGTACGAACCATCAAAAATGTCCCGTTAAGACTGCGTGGTGACCATCCGGCTCGTTTGGAGGTTCGTGGTGAAGTATTCATGCCGAAAGCGGGTTTTGACACCATGAATGTGCAACAGCAAGCGCAAGGTAAGAAAACCTTTGCCAACCCACGTAATGCAGCTGCAGGTAGTTTACGGCAGTTAGATCCCAAGATTACGGCAACCAGACCCTTAATGTTTTATTGTTACAGCATGGGAGTGGTTGATGGTGAGCAAGGCGAGCTTGCAGATACCCATCACGGCCGACTATCTCAACTCAAAGCATGGGGATTACCACTGTGTGGCGAAATTGCCGTGCTGGACAATGTCGATGATGCCTTGTCGTATTACCAATCCATTCTTAATAAACGTGATGCTTTACCTTATGAGATCGATGGTGTTGTTTTTAAAATCAACAGCCTTGATGACCAGCAACAATTGGGATTCGTTGCTAAGGCGCCACGTTGGGCAATTGCTCACAAATTTCCCGCTCAAGAAGAACTCACTGTATTGGAAGATGTTGAATTTCAGGTGGGAAGAACTGGTGCTATCACACCGGTTGCTCGACTAAGGCCGGTGTTTGTCGGTGGTGTAACCGTGTCGAATGCAACCTTACATAATAAAGATGAAATTGATCGTTTGGGTGTACAAATTGGTGACACTGTTGTTGTTCGTCGTGCGGGTGATGTTATTCCACAGGTGGTATCTGTGGTTGTTGCAAAAAGGGACGGCAGCGAGCGTGAAATTGTATTTCCTGAGGCTTGTCCGGTATGTGAATCAGCAATTGAAAAAGTTGACGGGGAAGCCGTTGCACGATGCACTGGTGGCCTAGTATGTGGTGCACAGTTAAAAGAAGCTCTCAAGCATTTTGCCTCAAGAAAAGCCCTGAATGTTGATGGCTTGGGAGATAAGTTGATTGAACAGCTAGTGGATATGCGGTTGGTCGCGTCTGCCAATGACTTTTTCCAACTGACGGTAGCAGAATTAGCGGCAATGGAGCGGATGGGAGACAAGTCAGCAGCTAACATCATTAACAGTATTGAAGCAGCAAAACAAACGACGCTACCGCGCTTTATTTACGCTTTGGGGATCAGAGAAGTTGGCGAAGCGACAGCCAGTAACCTTGCCAACCATTTCCTGACACTTGAAGCGGTGGCTAAAGCTTCAATTGAGGCATTGCAATCGGTTAGTGATGTGGGTGAAGTTGTGGCAGCACATGTTTATCGTTTTTTCCAGCAGCCTCACAATCAAGCACAGGTCTCTGCGTTACAGACTTCGGGTATTACGTGGCCTGAAATTACAGTGAAAACGGAGGATGAACAGCCGTTATTAGGTATGACCTACGTGTTGACAGGGACTCTTACTCAATTATCAAGAAACGAAGCAAAGAGTTTACTTCAAGGACTAGGTGCAAAAGTGGCGGGTAGTGTCTCAGCGAAAACTTCAGTGCTCGTTGCTGGTGAAAAAGCGGGTTCAAAATTGACTAAAGCACAAGATCTTGGCGTGACGGTTCAAACAGAAGCTCAGCTAGTTGAATTACTCATGCGATACGGGCAACTGTAATGATTGAGCTGTTAGCTACACTGAGTGAATGGGTGAAACCCTATCAGTCACAGATTGCTGTGGCTATTGTCACAACCCTGCTGGTGATTTACGGTGACGTTATTAATAAGCAAATTAAACGCTGGCTTAAGCCTTACCATTTTATGGTGAGAACGGTCATTTTTGTTTTAGTGTGTACTTTTGGCTACTCTATGCTTGTGATAGCCCTAGCTCCCCTTGTCACTGAGATCCTCAAGCAAATTCCGTGGCCTTATTTACCACTCGGCGTCTTGGCAATGGCCATTGTGCTCGGATATTTGGCTGATAAGCGCCGTTACATCTGATGCTAAAGTATCCACCACATCGTTATGATGATAATGGACGTCTACTTCCTCCGGTAATATTAACCCTTTTATTGTGTTATTTGTGCAGAGGGTTATTTATCTTTTTATTAGGTCATGTGAATCTTCATAACCCTCAACTCGTGGTGCAATGGTTTTATCCAAAAACAGAACTATTACAATGGGCGCTACTGCAATCTGTCTTGCCATTGATTTGCCTAATTTTGCTCGCTTATCGAAATATTTTATGGAATAAAAAGATGATGCGTTGGTCTTACTGCTTACTTCCTTTCCTCTGTGTATCGTTGCTATGGGATGTGGGCTTGTTATTATGGCAAGCCCATCAATCTCATTGGGTTTATCATCAAGGTATCGCTTTACCTTTTGTGATGAGCACTCTGTCACTCCTATGGTTGTATCGCACTCGTTATTTGCGGCACATGGTATTGACGTGGAAATACTAACATTGTGTTTGCTCGTCAATTCAAGACTCTTATTTTACCCTTTAAAGTTAATTAAACCATAAGATAGTTTCGTTGAAACTAAATTGAGATACCACATTTTGGATTAAATAAGCGGAAAATAGCCTCCCAGATGGATTCACTGTGACCCAAGTAGCGGGACCTATGACTTTCGAGAGCACTATAGGTGCTGAAATGCAACTAAACATAGCGTGACATAAAGTTTTGAATCCTCTAGGGCATTTTCTTAGTAATAATCTGGCTGGATTGGTACATTTCTGAGCAATTCCAAGCATTCCTGCGATAAAAGCAGGTCGATACTCTGGGTCGACTACGCGTTTCCAGCCTGCGTGGATTGCCATACCGCCGACCACGCGGATTGTATTGTAAAGAAACCCACTCACAAGATTATAACCTTTCTCCGAGTCAAACACCGAAGGGTAGAGATCGTGAAGCAACTTTTGTTTGTAATAGCCAAAACCAGCAACAGAAAAGCCCTCGAATATATTCCACACAAAGGTTAAGACTGGCGGATATAGATCATCCGGAATATCAGAGCATCTGTAACACTTATATATCCATTTTCCGAAAGTGCCAATCTGCATATCAACGATTAGCTGAACAGCATCAGCACCAAAATAAAGAAAGGTATGTTCCCAAAACGAAGTTAAATTTGAGCCACCCATAGCGAATCCCCCAAAATACGCATGTGAATTGGCAACCATAAAGTTAACGGCGTATAGCCCTTTGACTACAGGGACTGCGAGCCTCGGCGTTCTTTCGCCCCAATATCTAAGATGCGAGCCAGCCATCCTCTGGAAAGTATGAAGATATGTCAATCTAAGGCTAAATTCTTTTTGGGTTAGGTTTTGATATGCGGCACCTAAGTATAAGTTTCCAATTAAAAAAATAGATACCGCACTCGTTCCAATGCCGCAGTATTTGTTGAGGTAAAGATATTTAAGACCGGTTGGGTCGTTATCGTTGGATACTTGTGCTTCCACATCTCCTGGAGGGTGAGGGCATTCTCGACGCCCCGCCGGAGGTACTTCTGAATCAGATCCCGTCCCTAAATTGCTCTTTTTTCCTATCGTCTGTGCTGACAGGTCTTGCTGAGTGGATGCTGGACTAGATCCCCTTGAATTGGTATCTGCTGACACGGGTTGTGACGAGTCTGAAATAGGTGCCCCTGGAATGGAATATCCTGTCATTTCTTGTGAAGGGAATATTGCTGGTGAAAATTCATCTGGACGAAGTTCATGAACCCGAACATCGCAACCCTCGCCACAGCAGTTCATCCAGAACCCAGAGAACCACTCAGAAAACGTTTCGGGTGCATGGCCATTATAATCAACATAAAGTGTCGGTTTGTTCAGCGCATAAGTGTAGCGATTGAAATTGTTGAGTTGCGTCTTGTCTCCGCAGGAGATATTGAAATCACGGTCATCGGGATTGATAAATTGTTGGGCAAATGGTGAATACAATCTGTAATCTCCCATTAATATGAGGTCAGCACCTGCAATGAATCTGTGATTTGTGAAGCCACGAGTTAAATCAATACCTTGAAGAGAGTAGTCGAGAGCAAGTTCTGCATAGTCATCAGCTTCAAATATATTCCCGTCGACATGTATGAACGGGCTCCCCCACGGCGTAAAGGACTGCTGAACTCGAGTATGTCCGGAGCTTGTTTCGGTTGATGAGTTCCTGAGATTAGGAGCATGTATTTCAATCAGTGAGCCCTGAATATCATAGTGATAGGTTAATAAGTCGAGGGATTTAACTTGAGATTTTTTTGCGCCAGTTATTAAAAAAGTTTGACCAAGGTGATGTCGAAGAACACCTTGAGCGAGGGGATTCGCCTGCGGCAATAAATGGTATTGAAAGGTGTCGATTTGTAATTTAGCGTTGCTGTCACAATGACGCTGTTCAATTTTGACCCATTTATAGACGTCCTCTATTTCAATACTGACACGCACAATCTTCACAGGCTGAGACTGGCGTTTGCAACGGTCAAATGTCTCAACCGTTGCACCAACTGGCTGTTCAGAATTAGGAGACGGCGAGCGATAAAACTGAACCGTGTCGGCGCCATAATCACTGAATTTGTCAACGCTAACCAATTGTTCGTTATTATCGTAGTTAAGGTTATAAACGACGCCCCCATGGTTATCTTTTTTAACCACGGCTCTAACCAGTGATTGGTCGTTATAATCGAATTGAGCAAGGAGCTGATCCCCGTGTACAATTTTATTCAGTCTTCCTGTCTCGTCGTATCTGTGGGTATATTGCTGATCCTGGCCTGAGGTTAGTACGTGTCCCCAATCGCCAAAACGACTATCAGATTCAATGGTTTTATTTCCGTTTGACGTGGTGAGGGTGTTCGTTGTTTTGATCAGTTGTTGATAATCGTCATATTGGTAATCGGAAGTAATAAAACTGGATTCGGTGAACTGTGTTGTTTGTTGTTTTGTTAGCCCATGTTCCGTTTGGATTTTGGTCACACGTTGGCTATCATCTTCCTCACCGTAATGATAATGAGTGATGAGTTCTCCATGCTGAGTATCACTTTTGACTGAAGGTAATGGTTGCGTAGCGAGTGATAACTCACTATCCATGTTCTGACCTTTTATATTCTGGGGAGCGGCATAGGCGCCATCATGGATATCGTAAATGTTAATGGTTTTTGGACCTTGTCCTTCATCAAGATTAAGGTGAACCTGTTGAATTTCCCCTAATGTTGAAGTTATTACTTGAGTTTGTAGTGGGACGTTTTCAGTGTTACCCAACTGATGCGGGTAAGTGATATTGACAACGCGTTTATCTGTTGCCCCGTCAATGTCAGACTCGTCAATCTCGACTGCAAATGTTTCGTTCAGATTAAGCAAGTGCGGTATCTCTAGATCCACAGTGTAGTGACGACTATTCGGTGTCAATTGCATGTCATAGTTTGTGAGTGATGTGGTTAATGAACCTTGGCCAAAATGATTAGCCTGATGGTTAGGCGAATAGACTTGTTTTAGTTCTTTTAATTGGTCGTTGTCAGCGTGATATGAAAATTGTCGTTCGCCGTGGGGCGTCCTAATGGCTTTCAGTTGACCAATTTTTCCACTGCTGCTGTTGTTGCTGAAATAGTCGTATTGAGTCTTATTTAAACAATAGTTGTTCTTTCCACAGAGTTGAACTGATTTCAACGCACCATTAGCGTGATACTCATATTGTCGCTGATTTCCCTGCTGACTGTCTTCAACAATTAACTGCCCTTGAGCATTGAAGCATTGTATGTTGATTGAATCTTGACTATCACTAAACCCTTTCAGTACGGTTCTATTTTGAAGAAAACGTTTGCCCAAATGAAGGCAGTTTATCCACAGAGTTGAAGATTGCTCAATATAATCCTCGAGAGAAAAAGGGGTACTTTCTGTGATCCTACTATCAGTTAAACGTGTCACTTCATTATCGTGAGATATCGGGATTATATGATTAGGAACGGTAGAGGGGGCAGCAAATTTATCATTCCCGTCATGACTATTAATTGATTTTGATGGAAGAGTCGACGGAGGAGCTGGAAGTGTCAGTGGTGGTTCATGAGTCATTGGATTTGTCATGGTCAATTGAGCTAACGTATTATGACCAAGAGTGATTTTTGACTCAGTAAACACACCCATTGCAGAGGGAGTACTAAGTTGTGTCATGAATGCTGTATTATTTTGTGAAATGGAGAGATTTTGAGAGTCATGGCCTTGCCAGTCATAAGTACGAACAATGGCAGCAGCTGAGGGTTTCGTTTCATCGATGGCTCGCTCTTCAATCAGTCTGCCCAGTGGGTCATAGCGTTGTTGGTTGGTTTGCTGAGTCAACTCATCTGTCTGTGCTAACTGGATGCTCGATAATGAATCATGCCAATCAATTGGGACTATCTTTGTTTTGGAGACTGTATTTGAACCTTCAAAGCCTAAAATAGTACGTTCCCCATTCCAGTTTTCAGGCCGTGTTATGGTGAATAGTTCGCTTGAGATAGTATTGGGCGTGAAAAGCGATGCCGCATAGGCATAGTTGTCGTTGTAGGCATAGTTTTCGCGGGTGATTAGAAGCTTCGGGTGTTGCGTTTGCTGATTATCCTCAGAGATTTGCAACACCTCAGTTGGAAGGTGAACCTTATTGTGTTTCCCAGAAATTTCCCCTTGTTGAGAGTTGACTGTCCGATACCTAAAGTGCACTGCTTGGGTTTCTCTATGTTTCTGTTCACCATCTTTTATGGCTGTCAACTCGGTGATTTGGCTAAGAAGTTCATTGCTGTCGCCCCAGGTGAACCGTTGGGTTTCGGTTATTGATTGATTTTTGTCTATAGCCAAGGTCTTTATAGTGTTATCTAAATTGCTATCGAGGTAATTCAACTCTGTTGTTGTTCGAGGGCCTTTTGAAACAACCGCGACTGCCCCATCTGGCTTGACAACAGCTTGTTGGGAATGCGTGCGTGAAGGACCCATATATTCTTCAATCGTTATCGTCTGATCGTCCGGCGTAAATTGATAGTAGGGGCTATTTTGAGAAAGCTGAGTATGGTTAGATGTGTACATACTGATAACCGATTCATCACCAATATGCTTTGTGTGGGTGGTGATTGTCTCATTTGCAGTGTTCATTTGTTGGAAACTGAGTAACGGCTCATTATGAATATTGTTAATAGACGTTATGCAAGTAGGCTTGTCTTTGAATAGTGGTGGGGTGTTCATTGTGCAATCAGGCGAGTAAGCAAACTTCAACGCACCGGACACGTGCCGGTAAGACTGTTCGAATGAAGATAACCGAATGGCAGTCAATACTGGCAATGGAGAGTCATAACTAACCCAAACATAACGCCCCATTTCACTTGTTGGTGTTGGGCACTCGTTTATAGAGGCGGTGAGAAGATAGGGTGGAAAACCACATAACAAAGGTATTTCTTGTTGGGTGGGCACGAACTCTTTTTTCCAGCCTAGTCCCTTGAGGTTTCCTACGTCAAGATGATATTGATAAAGGGGTAGTAGGCTAGGATGGTAGCTGCCATCAAATCCACGTTTGGAACTGATGGTAATCGACTCAATCACATCAACCTCTTGACTCTGTTCAGTTTGGGTGGTGTACTTTATCGAAACTAGATGGTCAAAATCAGCAGCTTCTCTTAACCAATCGCGGTTAATCGCTTGATGCGTTTTTGACACCATTGATTGGCGACCGTAAAACACTGACGCTATCAGGGGATTCTTCGCTGCGACGGGGGATACCCATCTATAAGCTATAAAGTTGGCAGTAAAAGGCTTGAAATAATGCGCTATTAACAGGAAGTGTGCGTTGGACACTGCGGGGTCTTTTATATAATGTCGCGTTTCCCCCGTGAAGCGATTGACAATAACAAATTGATTGTGAGCACGAATGATATCAACTGAATTATCAGCTTTGTGGTGATACTCGAATCGATAACTTTGGTATAAGTCTTGTTCCTCTCCCTGTTGAAACTCAAATAGTGTGTTGTTGAGCAAGTATTGCACACCATCTTCCCATATATCGACATAACCAATCTCAATGATTGGAATTACCTGATGCCCATCAAAATGACACAGTTCTGTATTCACTTTAGGGCAATTTGCGATGTATGAAGCGCCCGCTAATGACCAAGATGATATAACCGGCATTTTAGCATTGGCAGTGCTGTATGTTAGTGATAATTGTGGAGTGAAATCGCTTGTTCCAGCAGGCAATTGAATTGGAACTCTCACCTCCGTGTCTAAGCGGCGATTAACATTTGCGAAATACGGGAGAGGAGGAATAATTTGTTGCTCGTCACTCTCCAATCTTCGTTCAGACGCTGTTGATTTTTTCTCTGTGCCTGAATTGATGATAGATGTCCAGCCACTTTCCTCCTTCACAAACCGCCCTGACTCATTTTGTTCAAAGCGGAAAGATTGAGTGCCCGTATCAAGGTCTACACCCCAAATAGAGTTTACTGTCAATTCAATCACGCTTCCAACTTCAGCATCTTCTGGAAGCGTGACTTGCTTCACCCAATGACCATCACGGGTGGTTAGATTGACTTCTCCATGTTGTTTCAGTTGTTGAGATAGCCAGCTTGGGTTGTTGGTTAATTGATTAAACATCCCTTGTGTTGATATCTCACGCGGA
>CAXRGH010000126.1:0-9993 GCA_964230195.1 Alteromonadaceae bacterium | reverse complement strand
GGGGAACACGCCTACTGCTCATCGTGTCAATCGTCGAATTGAAGCGAAAGTATCTGCCAATACAAAAACGAAAGTTAAGCGTTAATATTGTCAAAAAAACTGGTCCATTAAAAATGCGAGCTAAATGCTCGCATTTTTGTCAGCTTTATGTCGGTAGTTAATACTCATCTGATACTGCAGGGCCAGCGTAGTTATCGAATCGTGAAAACTGACCTTGGAACGTCAGTCTTACAGTTCCAATGGGGCCATTACGCTGCTTACCTAAGATGATTTCAGAAATGCCTTTTTCAGGACTATTTTCGTTGTATACCTCATCACGGTAGATAAACATGATCAAATCCGCATCCTGCTCTATTGAACCCGATTCGCGGAGGTCTGAGTTAACAGGACGTTTATCGGCTCTTTGTTCCAAACTACGGTTTAACTGAGACAAAGCAATGACCGGCACACCTAGCTCTTTCGCCAATGCTTTTAATGACCGAGATATCTCAGCAATTTCTAATGTTCGATTATCACTGAGACTTGGTACTCGCATTAGCTGTAAATAATCAATCATGATCATACTCAGACCACCATGATCACGATGTATCTTGCGGGCGCGCGTGCGAACTTCCATTGGTGTCAGACCCGAAGAATCATCAATGTACAAGTTCTCTTTTTGTTTTAGCATTGACATGGTATTAGAAATACGTTGCCAATCCTCATCTTCCAATCTTGCTGTTCTGATCCTTGTTTGATCAACACGACTTAGTGACGCTAACATCCTCATCATAATCTGCTCTGCCGGCATTTCTAAACTAAACACTAGCACAGGCTTTTCTTCCAACATCATGGCATTTTCAGCCAAGTTCATTGCAAACGTTGTTTTACCCATGGAAGGACGCGCAGCTACAATGATTAAGTCAGAAGGTTGTAACCCACTGGTTTTTTTATCCAAATCCGTATAACCGGTAGAAACTCCGGTAACCTCTTTATTACTTTTAACCAGTTCTTCAAGTCGCTCGATCGTGGTCGAGAGGACCTTTTCAACATTTTGCGGACCCTCGTTTTCCGTTGTTCTTTTTTCAGCGATCTCAAATACTTTGCTCTCGGCAAGATCCAAAAGTTCAGAACTGTCTCTACCTTCGGGGTTGTAGCCAGTTTCAGAGATATCATTTGCGACACCAATCAATTCTCGCACAATTGAGCGTTCTTTAATGATCTCGGCATAAGCTACAACATTTGCCGAACTCGGTGTATTTTTGGCTAGTTCGCCAAGATAAGCGATGCCACCAACGTCATCTAATTGATCAATTTTCTCGAGAGCTTCAGACACAGTAATAAGATCTACCGGCTGATCTGTTGCGAGTAACTTTAGAATTGCTCCATAAATTAACTTGTGAGAATGATTGTAAAAATCAGTATCGAGCAAGATCTCGGCGACTTTATCCCACGATGAAGGCGCGATTAACAAACTGCCAATGACGGATTGCTCCGCTTCCAGTGAATGGGGAGGTACTTTCAATTTCTCTACTTTTTTATCACTACTCGTAATAGCTTTCACTGACGCCTCGTAAAATTTTTCTGTGACATATCCCAACATCTAACATTGATTTCAGATGATAAGGGTGTTCGTACCAAACAGTGTGTTTGCACATCATTACTATTGAGGAATAGTTTACCCTTGAAATGTTTTTGAATACAGTCAATTTCTTCATTAACATTTTCTCACAATTCGGTAGTCTACTCTTTCGCCAGTTGTATGCATAATAAAGTCAAAACAACGTTATGGGATATCACAATGGAAAATAAACATATCTTAGTGGTCGGTGCTACGGGGGAGACTGGAAAGCACCTAATGCAAACATTGTTGAATCAAGGACACAGTGTCACCGCACTCGTACGAAATCGCCAAAAACTACCTGACATCCCCCAAACCCGAGGACTGCTACGGATCATTGAACAAGATGTAACGTCACTCACCAAACGTGACTTAGTCTCACTATTATCTGATGTTGATGGTGTTGGTATATGCCTTGGCTATTCATTGTCTTTCAAGGGCGTATTTAAACAACCTAAACTGTGGCTGACCAAATTTGTGCAGCAATTATCTCAAGCCGCATCTGAAGTGCCTAGACCCATTAAAATTGTGCTGATGAATACTTCTGGAAACATCTACACCAACCATGGCGACAAAGTTTCTTTAATTGGACGTATTGTTTTGACTGCACTGTATTATTTGCTCCCCCCTCATAAGGACAATGTTGAGGCAGCAAAAGCGCTGTTAAGCCATTCCCAAGACACATACAGTAACGCTTGTATCGTTCGGCCCGGCAGTTTGACTGATCGTCCTGAAGTCACACAATATAACACTAGACGTATCAATGATAGATGCCCAATTACCGAGGATGGTAAGGTTAGTCGAATCAACGTTGCTGATTTTATGGCAAGGTTATTGTGTCACAATGAGACATGGGACTTATGGGAAAATTCACATCCCTTGATATACAATGATTAGGTGACAATTCAAGTTTCAAAGGCAATAAAAAAGGGACCAAATGGTCCCTTTTTAGGTCATATTCGTTTTGCTTACGCTTCGCGAATAATCACTAATTTGATAGTTGCTGTTACGTCTGCGTGAAGTTGAACATCAATGTCAAATTCACCAGTTTCACGTAAAGTACCAGTAGGCAACTTAACTTCTGCTTTGGTAACCGCTACGCCTGCAGCGCTGATTGCTTCAGAGATGTCGCGAGTACAGATTGAACCTAATAGTTTACCTTCGTCACCAGCTGGAGAAGCAATAGTCACTTCAGCAAGTTCTGCTAATTCAGCAGCACGAGCTTCAGCAGCAGCTAATTGCTCAGCAATTTTCGCTTCAAGTTCCGCACGACGTGCTTCAAACTTCTCGACGTTTGCTTTGGTTGCAGCAA
Source organism: Alteromonadaceae bacterium (assembly GCA_964230195.1). GTDB lineage: Bacteria > Pseudomonadota > Gammaproteobacteria > Enterobacterales > Alteromonadaceae > CAXRGH01. The sequence goes on along the minus strand of CAXRGH010000126.1, from coordinate 7,081 downwards.
CTGCTTTGCCTTGCGGCAAAAGGAAGTTACGTGCATAACCAGCTTTAACTTCAACCTGGTCGCCTAGGCTACCAAGGTTCGCAACTTTGTCTAATAGAATTACTTGCATTTCACTAACCCCTTACTTGTGTGAATCAGTGTAAGGAAGCAACGCTAGGAAGCGTGCACGCTTAATTGCAGTAGACAACTGACGCTGATACTTCGCACTTGTGCCAGTAATACGGCTTGGTACGATCTTACCACTTTCAGTAATGTAGTTTTTAAGCAAGTTGATGTCTTTGTAATCAATTTGTTGTACGCCTTCAGCCGAGAAACGGCAGAATTTACGACGTCTGAAAAAACGAGCCATGATTCAGTCTCCTCTAATCTTATTCTTCAGAAGCTGCTGGAGCAGGCTTCTCTTCGCGTTTTTCACGACGCTCTTCCTTTGCCATTGGAGATGGCTCAGTCACAGCACCTTTCGTACGCATGATAACGTTACGAAGAATAATATCGTTGAAACGGAATGCATTTTCCAACTCGCTCATTGCTTCATTAGAAGCTTCAGCGTTGATCAAAACATAGTGTGCTTTGTGCAACTTCTCGATTGGATATGCTAGTTGACGACGACCCCAATCCTCTTTACGAGTAATTGAACCACCATCTTTAGTTATAATTTCGGAATAACGCTCGATCATTCCAGGTACTTGTTCACTCTGATCAGGGTGAACCATAAATACGATTTCGTAATGACGCATTTTTGCTCCCTACGGTTGTAGTCTCGAACAGCACAGTCAAGCTGTTATGAAGACAAGGAACTTAATAATTGACTGTTTAAGGGTGGCGTATAGTAATGAATTGCCGCCCAAAGATCAAGCGGCAATTAAGATAAAAGAAGGGTTAGCAACGTTCGACGTAAAACTTACCGACGTCAAGGCGCACTACCTTCACATGCGCGCCCTTCTCTATTGGATGATCAGAGACAACGGACCATTCAACACCTGAGTATCGGTGTTTCCCTGGTGTTAGATTATCAACATCAGATGAAAGTACAAATTCCAACCCAATGAAGTCTTGCTGAACAGGTTTTGTATCCGTCTGCATCTGCAGTTTCTTGAGCGGCTTCCATAGTAATAAAGCGGAAATTGCTGTCACAAGGCCAACCGCAAAAAACGCGGTCAATATAGAGTGTTCCAACACCCCCGCATACATTAAGCCCGATGCAATCACGCAACCGAGACCAACAAAAAACAATATAAAGGTTGAAAATCCGAGTACTGCTACTTCAATAGCCAGCAAAACGAGTCCAACAACCAATAAGAGTTGAGGTAAATAATCACTGTAAATGTCCATGATTAACCTTTTGTATTCAGTGTATTGATAATCGCAGTTGCTTGAGCAACCATTGAAGCTGCATCAGTGCCACCATCAGGTAGTAATACTACTGATGACTCTTTCGCAATCGCTTGTTTAGCATCAATGGCTTTACTTGCTAAGTCTAGCTGAATTGCTTTCTGACCTTCTGTAGTGTTTGCTTCTTGACCAACACGATTTAAGGCTTCAGCCTGTGCTTCTGCAACCGCGACGATAGCTTTAGCTTCACCCTCAGCACGCAAAACCTGCTCTGATTTTTCAGCTTCTGCAGCAAGAACGACCGCTGCTTTTGCACCTTCAGCACGGTTAATGGCGGCTTGCCTGTCCCCTTCTGACTCAAGGATTTGTGCACGTTTTACACGTTCAGCCTTCATTTGAGCTTCCATAGCATCCATGACTGATTGTGGTGGAATAATATCTTTTATCTCGTAACGGAGTACTTGGAGGCCCCAAGGCGCTGCCGCTTCGTTAATTGCACTCACAATATTCGTATTTAATGAATCACGTTCTTCAAACGTTTTGTCGAGTTCGATTTTACCAATTTCGGAACGCATGGTTGTTTGCGCTAATTGCGTGACAGCAAATGCATAACCTTCAACACCATAGGTTGCTTTTACTGGATCTAATACTCGAAAATACAAAACGCCATCTACCGTCAAGCTGATATTATCTTTTGTAATTGCACTTTGACTGGGTACGTCAACCGCTTGCTCTTTCAAGGAACGATTAGCCGCAATGTTGTCAATGAATGGTATAATAAAGTTCAAGCCAGCTTCTTTAGTCGATTGGTATTTACCAAAACGCTCTACCACATATGCCTGATTCTGAGGGACAAACTTAATGGATGATTTTAATACGATCACCACAAAGACCAGTGCAATGACTGGACCTGACAAAATAACATCGAACAATAAATCCATAGGGATCTCCAATTTATATAATTTACCTTCAAAGGTGTATCACATTGATACGGATATAAAAAGAAAGATGTAACGGATTTTGTAACAAAACTTATCTTTTGTTAGTGGCTGTTCTCAAATCGGTATTGAAACCCAAGACAACTTTGCCGTTAATCAACTTCATGAAAAGACAAAGCTCCGCCTTTCTATTTTCACGGTTTTGCAACGTAACGGCCCTATTTTTATCGCTACTTCGCGAACATACGACAGATAGGCTAGCTAAGTTGATTGAATGAATTAAAACATAAGTCATTTCATCTACATTGCGTTAATAAATGGGTTGAGACTCGTGTAAATGCGAGTCGTAGAACAATACAAAGGTTAAGTCTTTGGGCGCTAAAGGTCGATTCATATTCTATGGGAAATCACGTATACTTCCGGAACTAGGCGTTTTCTCTTGAAACTGGTTTCGCAAACAGAGTCCGTTATTCAGTTTTTCTTGAGTCGGATATAGATTGAAAACGAAATTCAACTAACTTTGACTATCTTCATTTCGTGCTTTATGAGAAGTTTGAATGAACTGAGGTGAGGCTAAATAAATGCACAAAGTATTTCTGATAAATTTAGACAAAAATCTTGACCGATTAAAAGTAAGTGCTAGCCAATTGGAATAGCAAAGTATACTGTTTGAGCGGATTTCAGCGGTTTATGGTAAAGACTTGTCTGATGAGGAGTTCAATCGTGTGTATGACGTTCAAGGAAACAAAGAAAAGTATAAAAAAGATCTGAACGTTGGAGAAATAGGTTGTTATCTGAGTCATGTCAAAGCATGGCAAAAAATCGTAGATGAAAAACTCGACTATGCAATAATCTTGGAGGATGACTTCAAGTTGTCACCGTTGTTTAATCGGTACGATGAATTACTCAGGCAATTGAAAAACTGGGATTACATTAGACTGGCAGATTTATCGGGAACAGCATTGGTTGAGAAACAAATCGTTCTTCATGATAACCATAACTTAGTGAGCTTTACCAAAGTGCCTATTAATACGCTCGCTCAAGCAGTCTCTTATCAAGGTGCCAAAAAGCTTTTAGAGAGCTTTTCGAGTATTGCAAGACCAATTGATGTAGACCTCCAACATTACTGGGAAATGGGAATTCAGCTGCAAGGCATCCAACCAGCCTTAGTGCCCGAGCGATCTGACTTTGAATCTGAAATAACAAAATTAGGCTGAAAGAAAGGAAAGAGAGGGCTAAGTAAAATAAAAAGACAATTACGCTTTATACTTTCTTACAAATATAATAACTGGAAAAATAATCGAAGAAGGCCTGAACTCACTTCTTTTCTTAAGTCTCAGTAACAATTCAATCTTGCAGATAGAGGGCTATCAACCAACCTATAGATGTTCTTATTTGACTGGTTTTATACTTCAAGGCCATTTGCATTGACTCGTATCATAAAACAATGATGTAACGGCACCGAAACGCAGTGAGTTGCTTTTCTTTACGTCGTGCTTGGAAAATGTCCGCGAGATCTGTTAAAAAAGAACAAAGAAAAACACAAAAGAAAAGACCCAATGTTTTTATTTCAATGGCTTCGTGGCATTACAGCTTTATTGCTATATCTTGTAAATATTGTTGTTTGGTGCGTTCCCGTCATTTTACTTGCGTTCATTAAAGTTATCCCCCTCAAATTTCATCTTCCATTGGTGAACAAAATGATAGGCATGTGCGCTGATAGTTGGGTTTGGGTAAATATCCAAATCCAGTGCTTTATTCATCCAACCAAAATACAAGTGTCCAACCTGCCTCAATTATCAATGAGCGACTGGTATTTGATTATCTGTAATCACAAGTCGGGAGTGGATATTTTGCTATTGCAATCTTTGTTTTATAAAAAGATTCCGTTATTAAGATTCTTTTTGAAGCAGCAACTCATATGGGTGCCACTAATGGGGATTGCATGGTGGGCGCTTGATTTTCCGTTTATGCGTCGGTATAGCAGGTCGTTCATTGAAAAACATCCTCACCTAAAAGGTAAAGATCTAGCCGCAACGCAAAAAGCCTGTGAAAAATTTCAACACCTACCGGTGTCTATCGTCAATTTTGTTGAAGGGACCCGCTACAGTCGGAACAAACACAATTCCCAAAGCAGTCCCTTTAAACACCTTTTAAAACCTAAAGCCGGTGGTATCGCATTTACCCTTTCTGCGATGCAGCAAAAGTTAAATAAAGTCCTGAATGTCACCATCCATTACCCGCAATCAGAACCGACACTATGGGATTATTTGTGTGGTAAACTCGATGCAATCATTATTGATGTAAAATTAGAAACGGTTGACGATTTAAATCAACGTTCATATTTTGATAACCCGAACGATCGCGAAATATTCCAGCAATGGCTCAATCAACGATGGGAAGAAAAAGACGAATGGCTTGATAGTCACTCGTGAGGAGACAGTTTACAATGACCAGCGCAAGCCAAACAAACACCGCCTACGCTCAGTATCCTGTTGGTTTTGTGCATTTTTTGTCTCAATGCGGGAACACAGCGTTTTGGGCATCTCTGATCATTGTTTTTGGCATTCTTAAAGTGCCATTGGCGAACACCAAAGCAGTGAAGCCTGTCAACCAACTTATCACCTACTTTTTTCAACAATTTGCGCGCTTCAGTATAGGGCTTTTCAATCGTTTCAATGATATTGATTGGCATATCAATGTCGATGGGGAGTTAAGCCAAGATCAATGGTATCTACTCATCTCTAATCATCAGAGTTGGGCAGACATAATGATTCTGACGGATTTCTCACGTCATAAAATCCCATGCCCTAAATTCTTTCTGAAACAACAATTGTTGTATGTGCCATTTGTTGGACTCAGTGCCTGGGCAATGGATATGCCTTTTATGCAACGTTACAGCAGGCAATACCTAGAAAAGCATCCTGAAAAGAAAGGGCAAGATATTGAAACGACGCGCAAAGCATGCGAAAAATACAAATCAACGCCCACCACCATCATCAACTTTGTGGAAGGTACCCGTTGTACCGAGGCTAAAAGGAAAGATATTAGTCATTATGATAATCTTCTGCCTCCCCGCGCAGGCGGTATTGCCTTCACAAGTGAAGCCATACCGGCAGTCACAAAACACATCCTTGATGTGAGTATTGTCTATCCTGATACTCAGCATGTCATGCAAGATCTGGTTTTTGGCCGCGTAAAGTCTATTGTTATTGATGTGAGAGTGTTATCGCTACCTGACAACTGCAAAGGCAATAGCTTCAGCGATCCAGAGACACGTGATAAATTTCAGACATGGCTAAATGCTCATTGGAAAAATAAAGATCAGCGGATTAGCGTATTAAAAAACAACCATAAACCATAAACAAATTGAGGTAACTATGGCCAACGTCGAAAGCAATTGGTTATTGAATAGCTTACAATTATTGTCGGCATCTTCGGCGCTAGTGAATACGCTCTACATCACTTGTGTTGTTATATTGGTGCTCACCTTTGGATGGTTAGGTATAAAAATCCTGTTTACGATTTTTGACCGTTTCTTTAACAAACTTGCCGCCCTAACACCTGAAAGTGCTGAGCATATTTTACGACACAGCGGGTTGCATCGTACCTTTTCCAGACTGATCGTTGGCGGAGCGATATTTGTCACTGTCACTCCAAGCCGTGTGGGGATTGAATGGTTAGGCGTAACCATACACAAAGCAGCTACCCTCTATCTTGTCGTATGTACGTTACTACTGTTTAATCTCATTGTTGATATCGCTAAAGTGCAATTTAATCGCTCCTCAATGGCGAAACAATTATCTGTTGATGCTTTTTTTCAAGTTGCAAAATTAATCGCTGCCGTTATTGCTTCCATTATTATCATCGCGGTACTCATCAATCAGTCTCCCGTTTACATTCTATCTGGGTTAGGTGCGTTAACCGCTGTATTATTGATCGTATTTAAAGATACCTTACTGGGACTGATGGCCGGTTTTCAATTGGCAGCTAATCGAATGATCAGAAACGGTGATTGGATTGAGTTACCCCAATACGGTGCTGATGGAACCGTTGAAGAAGTCGGTTTAACCAGTGTGAAAATCAAAAATTGGGATAACACCATATCCACAGTCCCAACCTATGAATTGGTGAATAAACCAGTCAAAAACTGGCGTGGTATGGAAGAGTCATCGGGAAGAAGAATTAAGCGCAGTTTATTCATCAGTGTTCATTCTGTCAGGTTTTTAAGCGATGATGAAATCCTAAATCTGTCAAAATTGATGCCCTTGAAAGCCTACGTCGAAGAAAAGCAAGTCGCATTAACGGCGAGTAATTCTGCACTATGTGACTCCGATACGTTAAATAAGCGCCGACTTACAAATATTGGAACATACCGTGCGTATCTTGAATATTATTTGAGGCACCATCCCATGATAAATCAAGATATGACCTTAATGGTGCGCCAACTTGAACCCACTTCCACCGGTATCCCGCTGCAAGTTTATTGTTTCAGTTTGGAAAAAAGTTGGGTGCCGTATGAGCAAATCCAGTCTGATATTTTTGATCATTTCATCAGTATGATGGCGAGCTTTGACTTAAAAGCTTATCAAAACATTACCGATATTCATCCGCAATCACAACGATAGGGACACTTTATATGCCTGCAACTCGACTCAATACACATGACATCGCGACAGCCCTCGCAGCACTCAATGAGGCTCTGCCAAGCGACCGCCAATGGACGATTGAAAATGATAAGTTGACGAAAACTTTTCGATTCAAGTCGTTTGTGAGAGCCTTTGGGTGGATGTCTCAAATTGCCATTGTTG